>CALVIE010000020.1 GCA_944329385.1 uncultured Bacilli bacterium
CGTATACCGAACGGTACGTACGGTGGTGTGAGAGGGACAAAATAATTAAATTTTAATTATTTTTCTCTACTCGATTATTTATTAAAAAAAACTATTGACTTGTGTTCGCACTTGTGATAATATTTCTTTAGTGATTGTGTTATCACATATGAGAACAAATATAAAGGGTGAAAATATGAGTGAATTTAGTAATTACTTAAAAGAAAGAAGATTGGAAAAAAATATTACTCTTAGGAAGATGGCTAAAGATCTTGAAATATCGGTGTCTTATTTATCCGATATTGAATCAGGGCATAAAATGGCACCCAATTCAAAAGAAGATAAATATAAGAATTTAATTGATCAGATGGCTACTTACTTAGAATTAAGTGAAGATGAGAGAGAAAAACTTGTGATGTTAGCTGATAAGGACTTAATTGATAGAGGACATATGTCTAATGATATCACAAGTTATATCGGTCAAACACCATTGGCTAGTGTGGCATTGAGAAAAGCTAAGGAAAGTAATTTGACTGATGAAGATTGGAAAAAAATAATTAATAATATGGACAAATAATATTTCAGGTGATAAATATGTTTGATAAATTTAGAAAAGGTAAAAACGGTTTATATATTTTAAGTAAAAATGATATTGAAAAGGAAGCAGAAGTTCTTTTAAATAAATATTTTGGTAATTGTTTACACAACGCTCAACCCACACCTATTGAAGAACTAATTGAAAAATTAGGGTTAAGTATTGAATATAAAAAAATTTCTTCCAATTCAGAAATATTAGGTGCTTTTGTATTCAATGAAGGTTACTTGGATGTTTATGACAATGATTTAAAGGAAAAATATCATTTTAATGAAAAAACGATTATTATTGATACTTCATTAGTTGAAAATGATGATAAACGTTTAACATTTACTTTTGGACACGAGTTAGGACATTACGTTACTCAGTTTAATTTGTTTCACATTGACAATAATCAAATGTCATTGTTTGATGAAAATACGAATGAACAAATAGCGGTTACTTGCAATAGAAATTTTGTTACCAGTAAGCAAAAAAAACTTCTTATTACTAAAGAAGATTGGCAAGAATGGCAAGCAAATTATTTTTCATCAAGTATTTTAATACCTAAAAAAACACTTGAAAAATTGTTGTCTCCATATCTAGAAAATTATGATGTTATGAGCCAAAATGCAGTTTTAGATAAATTAAATTCAAAAGAACTAAAAGAATTAATATGTAAATTTAGTTCTATATATCAAGTTTCTAACGAGATGATGGAAAATAGATTAAGAGATTTAGGATATTTAAATATTAATTAGAAGATTGGCAGTTTGGTTAACGTAAGCCCAAAAAAAAGAGGCATTTGCACACCCCATAAACAAATATAATATTTGATAGCAGAAATATTATATCATAAGTTTAAAAAAGTTGCAAAAAAAAAGCCTCGAGAAAGAGGTGAAAATGTGACAAATTATTATTTAAATTTGAATGCTCAATCAAATGGGGATCATGAAGTTCATAAAGAATCTTGTTATTACTATTATATGTATAAATCAGGATATAATTTTGAATTACTTGGTTCATTTAACAATGAAATAGACGCAGTCAATTATGCAAAAATTAAACATCCTGAATATAAAATCGATGGATGTGCACATTGCTGTTCTAAAGCGCATAGAGGATAATTTATTCTGTTAAAAGAAAGGAGAAGAAGTTTGAATAAAATACTTTTTGAACTATTAACTTCTCCTTTAACTATATTTGACAACTATTTTGCAAATTATATTATAATGTTTTTTCTTGGCGGTATTGCTTTTAAAATAGCTTTCAAGGTAGTTGGTGATATTGGTGTAAGAGGAGAGTTTGGTTCATTTCTACATTGGACAATTAGAGCCATAGCTTTATTTTTATTATGGTTTGGTTGTTGCACTATTATATACCTTATTAAATTTATTATTAGGTATAGATTGTTTATATCAATTATTTTTTTAGTAATTATTACTTTATATTTAGTAGTTAAACATATCAATAAACGGATTACATATTAATAAAATGATATAATTCATAGAAATTAGTAGATTCATTTTTCTACTATTTTTTATTGAAATTAAGTTGATAAAGTTTCTAATAATTATGTTTTGATGATTTTGATTTTTATTATTTTTATGCTATAGTGCAATAAAAGGAGAAGTCTAATGAAAAGCATTATAGTGATTAATAGAGCAAGATGTAATAATTGTAATGAAATTATTAAGTCTTTATCAGTACATGATTTAAAATGGTGTAAATGTCATCAATTAGCTGTTGATGGTGGTAATTGTTATATTAGAAGAGTTGTTGAAAATGAAAACAACTACATAGATTTAAACGAAATAATAAATATAGAAAATGAATATAAGGTAGATAGGGTTAATTTAGGACAATTAGATTTTAAAGAAAAATGTTGTATTTGTAATTCAATTGATGTGCATTTATATAAAGGTGACGGAAAGTATATTGAAGGATATGATATTTTAGGATATATTTGTCATGCTTGTAAGTGTTTATATATTTTTAATGATATCAAATTCAAATAAAAAAACATCATAAATTTGATGTTTATAATTTTAATTTTAGTTGCATAAAAGACCCTCAAAAATTTTAGTTGCACATTAGTTGCACGACTAGTCATAAACCTATGTAAACTTTAATAATGAAAAGTACCGAAAAATAAGGGAAAATAAGGGATGTATAAAGGTGGATAAGGCTTTTTTTCGGACCCAAGCTATTAACAACATGGCCGTAATTTTAACGCATCAGTAAATATAGTGTCCCGTGGATTAAAATATATAAGAAATGGAAAAAAATGTCTTTTTATTATAAAATTTAACTTTTGTTCTGTAAAATAAGGGTTAAATGTGAAATAATAATGGTAAAAATGAGATAATTCTGTTATAATTATAGGTGTAGAAGGTGTTGATATGAAGTACTTTCCAAAGCTTGTAGGTAACCGTTTATATTTGTCGCCACTTTGTATGGATGATGCACAATTATATGTTAAATGGTTTAATGATGAAATCATTAGTATTAATATGGGCATAGATACAAAAGTGATGACGATGAAAAGTGGATTGGAATGGTTAAAGAAAAATCAAAATGAATATAGTTTTGGAATAGTTTTAAAAGAGGGTGATGAATTAATTGGTCATATTTGTCTTTCTTCAGTTGATTTAATTCATAAGAATGCTTGTTTAAAAGTGTTTGTTGGAGAAGATGATAAGAGAGGTCATGGTTATGGTAAGGAAGCAATTAAACTTATGCTTGAGTATGGTTTTGATAATTTGAATTTAAATAATATTATGCTTAAAGTATATTCTTTTAATGTTAAAGCAGTTAAATTATACGAAAGTTTGGGGTTTAAAAAGTTTGGTGTAAGGCATAAATCTTATTGTTTTAAAGATAGGTTTTATGATGAAATATATTTGGAAATTTTAAAAAGTGAATATAAAGATTTTGAGCCTTTTATATATGTTTAAATATTAAACGTGTTAATTTGACAAATAAGGTATTTAATGGTATTATATCTGGCAAAACAGAAGGAATTTACACTAATAATTAGAAATGGGGTATGATTATGAGATTATTTAGAAAAAATTTTGTTAGTGCGACAAGTATAGATATGACTTTTAAGGAAAAGTTACGTAGATTATTTAGTGGCCCTAAGGCTGTGATTGCAGGAGTATTTTTAGCTAATGCGATTAGTTCGTTTACACCAACAGCGGCTATGGCTTCAGAAAACGGAATTACTGATACAACTAATCCAGTAACAACAGAACAAGTGGTAGATAATACTGCACCAGAAATTTCTAATGATGAAATTGAACAAGCTGTTGTTTCTGCTGTTGAACAGTCTACTAATAATGTAGAACCTTCAGTATCAGTTGAAATGCCTGCTCCAGCTGTATCTGCCGAAACATCAGTTATGAGTGAAGTGCCAACTGAGGAAGTTGCAGCACCAGAGGTGAATGATATTTCTAGTGAGAATGTGGCTGAAGTTACAGGTCCAACTATTAATGAAGATATTGATAGTAAGGTTCCAGAAGTAAATACTGAAGTTACAACACCAGAGGTTAATGAAAGTAATGAAAATGTAACTGAAAATGTTGAAGATACAACTAATAATATGGATAGTGTAATTGATGAGGTGCCTACTGAAGATGCTACAGTAGAAGTTACAGGTCCAACTATTAATGAAGATATTGATAATAAGGTTCCAGAAGTAAATACTGAAGTTACAACACCAGAGGTTAATGAAAGTAATGAAAATGTAACCGAAAATGTTAATACAAGCGATAAAGAAATAATAGAAGCAAATGATAATTATCAAATTTTTGAACAAAATGGTCAAATTTACGCTATTGGAGATATTTCTGAAGAACAATTGACAGAACTAGCAGATAAGTATGGTAGTGTTAATGCTTTTAATAAAGAAGATATTGGTTCTAATTTAGCAAATGGTGAGGTTGCAAATGTAGGTGATTCAGGATATGTTGCGTCTAAAGATGAAAATGGTAATGTTGAAATTAAAGATGAAAACGGGAATATCATTTCTTCTTGGGAAGGCGTAAAAGAGGAAACTCAAGAAAATCAACCAGAGCAAAATACTGATAGTGTTTCTGATTTTGAAGTTAATTCTAATGAATATTTGTTAATTAAAAATGAAGATGGAAGTTATACAATTGCTCAAGGTGGTGTTGGATTAAGTGGACAACAACTTCAAGAATTAATTGATGATCTTAAACAAGAAGGTAAAATTCCTGAAGATGCAGTTGTTAGTTCTGATGTTTTACCACAAAAGCCAACTGATGAAATGATTAATAATGGTCAAACAGAGCAATCTGCTACTATTGGTGACTATGTATTTACAACTTCAGATGGTAAAAATTATGAAGTATATGATAAAGATGGAAATTTAGTTAATACTATTAGTAAAGATGATTATGAAAAATTAGAAAGTGATCAATTAGAAGAAAATCAAAATACTTCAAATAATCCAGATGCAGAGCCTGGTGACAAACCTGTAGAAGATGATCCAGAGCCAACTCCAACTCCTGAACCAACTCCGACTCCAGAGCCAACTCCAACTCCTGAACCAACTCCAACTCCTGAACCAACTCCAACTCCTGAACCAACTCCAACTCCAGAGCCAACTCCAACTCCTGAACCAACTCCAACTCCAGAGCCAACTCCGACTCCAGAGCCAACTCCAACTCCAGAGCCAACTCCGACTCCTGAACCAACTCCAAAGCCAACTCCAGAGCCAACACCTGTAATTACAGATGTTCCTAGTGTTTCTGTAGTTCCTCAGACTGGTGATGCTTCTGCAGTAGTAGCAATGGCTAGCGGAATTGCTGGTGCTGGTTTAGTAGGTGCAGGACTTGCAGGTATGAAACGTAAGAAAAGTGAAGATGGCGAAGAGGTTTCTGACGATTTAGAAACTTTAAATAAACCAATTGATGATTATGAGGCTATTGCTGAAGCTTGGGTAAACAGTGATGCTCGTAAAGAATGGCTTGCTAATAGGGAACATAATAACCAAAATATTCAAAAAAAAGTACGTTAAATTAAAGTAAGGAGGAATGAAATATGAAAAGTATTAAGAAAATAGTCAATTCATTTATTGCTTTATTGATAATAAGTGTTATTTCTATTACAATGATGCCAACTATCAGTGCAGCTTCTAAAGACCTTACGGTTAATAGAGAAGGCACAATGGTATCTTATATTGGCGAAAATTATGATTGGGCTAAATTTAAGACTTCTGATGGTAAAGTTGCTTATTGTATGGATTTAAAGAAGAACTGGCCAGATAAAACTACAAATGTATCATTACAAAAAGAAGCGGATGCTGGACTTACTTATATTTTACAAAATGGTTATCCATATAAAACTGTAAAAGGAAATGGCGAACATGATAGATTTATTACACAGGCTGCAGTTTGGTGGTATTTATCTGATACTGGACAAACTGATAAATTAAGCTCTGATTTTATAAGTGGTGCGGCAGATCCTTATGGCATTAGACCTTATATTCAAAAATTAGTAAATGAGGCAAAGAAGGCAAAAACAACTTCAGATGCTAAATTAGAGGTTAATGTAAGTAATAGTAATATGAGTGTTTCAAGTGATGGAAAATACTTTGTTTCTAGTGAAATTGCTCCTACTTTAACTGGAGCAAAGACTTACAAAGTAAGCGTTGAAGGTGCTCCTAGTGGTACAATAGTTACTGACACTAATGGTGCTAGTAAAGATACATTTAATTCTGGTGATAAGTTTTTAGTTAAAATTCCGGTTAATGCTTTAGAGAAAACTACAACAATAAAAGTTAAAGTTTCGGCAGTATCAGGTGCATTAAAAGCGTATGTTTTGCAACCAAGTGATACTTCTATTCAACGTTTAGTTACTTTATATGATGATGAAGTATCTAAGACTGTTAGTTTGACAGCAAAATTAGATAAAGCTAAAGTTTGTGTAGATTATGTTATTGTTGGTGATGTTAAACCAAATCCAGATTTAACTGATCCTACACCTGGTAGAAGCTGTTTTGATAAAGGCACTAGTTATAATCAAGAAAAAGGTTTAACAACTAGACAAGAAGGATGTAAATTTAATGGTTGGTATACTAAAGAAAATTTAACTGGTAAATGGATAGATGGAACGGCTTTAAATAATAATATGACATTATATGGTGCTTGGGATTGTGGTTCTGTTATCAGTGTTCCAAATACTGCATCAAAACTCCCACTTACTATTTTAGGAGTAGGATTACTTATTATAGCTGGTGGAGTAGCAATTATAATATATCGTGATAAAAAAATGAATGCGAATAAATAAATTTAACCTAGCTTTTGCTAGGTTTTTTCTTTTTTTTGTGATACACTATTTAATGAGGTGAGGATATGAATTTATTACCAGCTGATAGTTATATTGTTAAAAATGCGACAATGTTAAATAATGAATCTCGCCTTGTTTTAATAAAATTATATCAGCCTATTATCGGGGCTGTAGCTATAAATTTATATTTTACTTTATGGAGTAATTTAGATGCTAGTCAGATAATATCTACTGAGTATACACATCATAGTTTAATGGCTGAAATGAGAATAAAATTAGAAGATATTTTAGAGGCAAGAGAAAAATTAGAGGCAATTGGTCTTTTAAAAACTTATTTAAAAAAAGGCAGTGTTAATAGTTATATTTATGAGTTATATTCACCTTTGGAGCCTAATGAATTTATAGATAATCCTATTTTAGCTACTACTTTAATGAGTAATATTGGTAAAAATGAATTTTCTAGAGTTTTAAATGTTTTTAAGGTTCCATTTATTGATTTAAAAAGTTATAAAGATATAAGTGTAAGTTTTAAGGATACTTTTATGGTTACTGAAGCGTTGGAATTTGGTAATTTTAAAAATATTCGTAAGGTTAAACAGGTTGATTTAGCTGTTGATGAAAATATTGATTTAAATAATTTACTTGCTTTAATTCCTAATGAAATTTTGAATCATAGATCTATCACTAAAGATATTAAGTCACTTATTTATAAGCTCGCATATATTTATAATTTAGATGAAGGTGAGCTTGCGGAACTTATTCGCAATTCGGTTAATGAAAGAAAAATTATTGATAAGGATTTACTTAGATCTAATTGTCATAATTATTATACTTTTGAACATCAAAATTCTACGCCTTCGATAGTTTATAAAAAACAACCTGATTATTTAAGAAAAAGTGTTGGTGATGGTTCTAAAAAAGCCAAGCAGATTTATACTTTTGAAACAATTTCACCTTATGATTTTTTGATTGGAAAAAATAAAGGAGTAAAACCTAGTAAAAAAGATCTTGCTCTTATAGAAATACTTATGATAGATTATGATTTGAATCCTGGAGTAGTTAATGTACTTATTGATTATGTACTTAGAATTAACAATAATAAGTTGACTAAAAATTTTGTACTTACTATTGCTTCTCAGTGGAAGAGGAGTAATATAAAAACAGTAGAGGAAGCTATGAATATTTGCCGAAAAGAAAATAAAGGTAAAATTAAGACCGTTAAAAAGGAAGTTAAACCTGACTGGTATGATAAAAAGTTTGAGGAAAATGTGGCAACTAGTGATGATATTGCCGCACTTGAAGCGAGTTTAAGTGATTTATAGAGGTGGTTTTTGTGCAGAAGATTGGTGATAGTTTTAAAAATAAAAATCTTGATTATTATTTAGATGAAGCTTATGATGAAGCTTTAGAAAACGAAAATTTTAAAAATTTTGTGAGCAAATTAAAAATAAAAAGAGATATTTTAAAAAAGTACACTTCACTTTTGGAAGAAAGTTTTATGGAATATGAACATTGCAAAAATTGTGCAGGACTACCGGCTTGCCTTAATAAAATTAATGGTTATGCAAAGTTGCCTAAACTTAATGGTGATGCTTTGGAATTTGTTTATAGACCTTGCGTTTATAAGAAAAAAATAGATAAACAAGAAGCTAATTATAGTAATATTATGCTTTTTAATGTTCCTAAAGCAATTAAAGAAGCTTCAATAAAAAAAATATATAAAACGGATAAAAATAGGTATCAGACAATTTTATGGCTTACTGATTTTATAAAAAAATATAAAAAAGATGTACATCAAAAGGGACTTTATTTGTGTGGGAATTTTGGATGTGGAAAAACTTATTTAATTGCTTCTATTTTTAATGAGCTTGGGAAAGAAGGGGTTAAAAGTGCGATTGTGTTTTGGCCAGAGTTTTTAAATAGTTTGAAAGGTTCTTTTAATTCTTCTTTTAAAGGTGAATTTACTAGTAAGTATAATTATGTAAAAAAAGCACCTTTGCTTTTAATTGATGATTTGGGTTCTGAGGTGGTAACTCCTTGGAGTAGGGATGAGGTGCTTTGTCCAATTTTACAGTATAGAATGGATGAAAAATTACCGACATTTTTTACTTCTAATTTAGATTTAAAAGCTTTAGAAAATCATTTGGCTATTACGTCTAAAGGTGATGAAGTTATTAAAGCTGGGAGAATAATTTCTAGAATAAAGCAACTTACAGAATATCAAGAGATGGTTAGTAAAAATTTAAGGGAATAGATTTTAGGGTTGACAATGTGTGACTTTGTGATAAAATATAGTTAAATGTGATGAAAAGGACATGATTATTAATTGTAATTTTGAAGAGAGTTTAGTGATTGGTGGGAACTAAATAAAGGATTTTAATAATTACTACCTTGAAGCAGATTTTCGAAAGATTATTCCGGTTAGTTACCGTTATCTAATTAATTAAGTGATAAGGTAGGATGGTACCGCGTTTATACGCTCCTGGCATTTTTATGCGAGGAGTTTATTTATGGAAAAAAAACAATTGAGAACATGTTATAAGATGGATTTGAGGCATTTTCTTTTAAATTATTGCTGTATTGATAATGAAAATTTGCTTGATGAACTTTGTAATTTGTCACATAAAGATCTTAAAGAA
This sequence comes from uncultured Bacilli bacterium, assembly GCA_944329385.1. Lineage (GTDB taxonomy): Bacteria > Bacillota_I > Bacilli_A > RF39 > UBA660 > Coprosoma. The sequence goes on from CALVIE010000020.1 coordinate 9,508, forward strand.
GCGTGCAGGTTATATGGGATTGATTTAATTAGGACAAGTTTTGAGTATGTTTCTAATGAACAGATTATGACTGGAATGATTATTTTGGTTAATGATGGTTTTGGTAATCCCGCACCTTATGTGAATCCTAACCGTATTTTGGATAATGAGTTTGAAACAGAGCTTGATATTTCTTTAATAAGTTCAGTTTCTTTGGAATATAAATTTGATAAAAAAGGTAGACAAAAAAGTTTAAAAAGAAAGATTAAGTTAAGGAAGGATGATAGAAAATGATAGATATAAAAAAAGATGAAAGGTTAAGTGTTTTAAATCATAGCTGCGCACATTTACTAGCTCAGGCAGTAAAGCATTTATATCCAAGTGCTAAATTCTGGGTTGGACCGGTTATTAGTGAGGGCTTTTATTATGATATTGATTTAGGTGATTATACATTAACAGATGAGGATTTAGAAAAAATTTCTAAAGAAATGAAAAAAATAGCTAAAGATGGTAAAAGAATTTATAGGGAGGAGATTAATAAAGAAGAAGCTTTAGAAAAGTTTAAAGATGATCCTTATAAAATAGATATTATTAATAATTTTCCTAAGGATGAAGTAATTAGCTGTTATACACAAGGTGATTTTACTGATTTGTGCTCTGGACCACATGTAGATAGTGTGAAAGAATGCAAAAATTTTAAATTACTTAAAGTTTCTGGAGCTTACTATAAGGGGGATTCTAAAAATAAAATGCTTCAGAGAATTTATGGAGTATGTTTTGATAAAAAGGAAGATTTGGAAAAACACTTAGAGTTATTGGAAGAGGCTAAAGAAAGAGATCATAGAAAGATTGGTAAAGATTTAGATTTATTTATGGGTCATGAGCTTGTTGGGCCAGGACTACAGATGTGGCTTCCAAATGGGGCAACAGTGAGGTATGAACTTGAAAAATATATTAAAGAAAAGGAAGTTAAACTTGGTTATAATCATGTATATACACCATATTTAGCTTCAAGTGAATTATATAAAGTAAGTGGGCACTGGGATCATTATAAAGATGATATGTTTCCGGTTATGAAAATGGATAACGAAGAGCTTGTTTTAAGGCCAATGAACTGTCCACATCATATGCTTATTTATAAAAATAAGCTTCATTCATATAGAGATTTGCCTATTAAAATTGGCGAACTCGCACCTGATTTTAGATATGAGGCAAGTGGTGCTGTATGTGGACTTGAAAGAGTTCGTCAAATGTGTCAAAATGATGCTCATTTATTTGTTAGACCTGATCAAATTAAAGAGGAAGTTTCTAAAGTTGTTAATTTAATTTTAGATGTTTATAAAGATTTTAATATTACTGACTATGAGTTTAGATTATCGCTTAGGGATAAGAATAATACTGAAAAGTACTTTGATGATGATGAGATGTGGGAAAAAGCTGAAAGTGAACTTAGAAAAGTTTTGGTAGAACTTGGTATTGATTTTTATGAGGCTATAGGAGAAGCGGCTTTTTATGGTCCAAAGCTTGATGTTCAAATTAAATCGGCTATTGGTCATGATGTGACACTATCTACTTGTCAATTAGATTTTTTACTTCCTGAGAGATTTGATTTAACTTATGTTGATGAACAGGGTAAGAAGGTAAGGCCAGTGGTTATTCATAGAGCTATTTTAGGAACATTTGATAGATTTATGGCATTTTTGATTGAAGAAACTAAAGGTGCATTTCCTTTATGGCTTGCTCCTTTGCAAGTTGATATTATTCCAGTTAATAGCAAATTACATTTAGAGTATGCTTGTGAGATTCAAAATATTTTGAATAGTGATGATATTAGAGTTAAAGTTGATGATAGGGACGAAAAATTAAGCTATAAAATGCGTGAGAGTCAAGCTAATAAGGTTCCATATACTTTAATTATTGGTGATAAAGAGATGGAAAATAAAACTGTTAGTTATAGACTGTTTGGGCATAAAGAAACTGAAACTTTGACTTTAAAAGAGTTTGAAGATTTACTTTTAAAACAGATTAAAGAGAAAAAATAAATAGTTTAATAAATGGTTATAAAATAAGGAAAGATGTGGTATAATTATTGGTAGTTTGGAGGTATTTTAATGAGAGAATTTACAGAACAGGAACTAGTTAGAAGAGAAAAAGTTAATGATTTGGTAAAAAAAGGAGTTAAACCTTTTGGTTTTAAATTTGATGTAACTTCTGATTCTAAAATAATTAAAGAAAAATATGAAAATTTAAGTAAAGAAGAACTTGAAAAAGAAAAAAATCATGTAATAATTGCGGGTAGAATTATGACTAAAAGAAGAAAGGGAAAAGCTGGTTTTTTTCACATTCAAGATAAATATGGTCAGATTCAAATATATATTAGTATTAATGAGGTCGGAGAAGATAATTATGACTTATTTAAGGCTAGTGATATTGGCGATATAGTAGGTATTGAAGGATATGTTTTTAGAACTAATACTGGTGAACTTAGTGTACATGCGATTAAATATATTCATTTAGTTAAAGCGTTAAGACCACTTCCAGAAAAATTTCATGGGCTTACCGATACTGAGGAGAGGTATAGAAGAAGATATGTTGATTTAATTATGAATGAGAGTGCTCGTAAAATTGCTTTTACTAGACCCAAGATAATTAGAACAATTCAACGTTATTTAGATAATTTAGGTTATACTGAGGTTGAAACACCTATTTTAAGTCCGATTTTAGGTGGTGCGGCAGCTAGACCATTTATTACTCATCATAATGCTTTAGATATGGAATTTTATTTAAGGATTGCAACTGAACTTCCATTAAAAAGATTATTAGTTGGTGGTATGGATGCAGTTTATGAAATTGGTAGAATTTTTAGAAATGAGGGTGTTGATAGAAAACATAATCCTGAATTTACAACAATTGAACTTTATAAAGCATATACTGATATGTATGGAATGATGGATGTTGCTGAAGGTTTATTTAGTACAGTATGTATGGAAGTTAATGGAACTTATGATATTAAATATATGGGACATGATATTTCTTTAAAGCCTGGGTATAGAAAAGTTCATATGGTTGATGCAATTAAAGAAGTAACAGGTGTTGATTTTTGGAAAGAAATGAGCTTAGAAGATGCTAAAAGATTAGCTTTAGAATATGGAGTTGAAGTTGAGCCACATTTTGAGTTTGGTCATATTGTTAATGCTTTTTTTGAAAAGTATGTTGAAGAAACTTTAATTAATCCAACCTTTGTATATGGCCATCCAATAGAAATTAGTCCACTTGCTTCTAAGAGTACTGATCCTAGATATACTGATAGATTTGAGCTATTCATCTGTGGTATGGAATTTGGTAATGCATTTACAGAATTAAATGATCCAATGGATCAGTATGAAAGGTTTGAAAATCAGCTCAAAGAAAGAGAACGTGGTAATGAAGAGGCAAATGAGATGGATATAGATTTTGTTGAGGCTTTGGAATATGGTATGCCACCTGCTGGAGGTATGGGCATTGGTATTGATAGAATGGTTATGCTTATGACTGGGGCAGAAAGTATTAGAGAAGTGTTATTGTTCCCTCATTTGAGAAATAAGAAAGATATGGTTATTAATAAAAATGATGTTAAAGTTCATTTAGATAAAAAAGTAGATTTTTCAAAAGTAGAAATTGAACCTTTATTTAAAGATTTTGTCGATTTTGATACTTTTTCTAAATCTGATTTTAGGGTTGTAAAAGTTAAAGAATGTAGTGCGGTTGATAAAAGCAAAAAGCTTTTGAAATTTGTTTTAGATGACGGTACAGAACATGATAGAACAATATTAAGTGGAATTCATGAATATTATGAGCCAGAACAGTTAGTTGGTAAAACATGTGTAGCTATTGTTAATTTGCCGGCAAGAAAGATGATGGGAATTAATTCAGAGGGAATGCTTATTAGTGCGGTTTATCAAGAAGAAGGACATGAAAAGTTATATTTATTGATGTTAGATGATAATATTCCTGCAGGAGCTAAATTATATTAAAGATTTGACAACTTCATTAATTTGAAGTTGTTTTTACTAAAAGTGTTAAAAAAGAAAATATATTAAAATTATAATTTTCTTTTAAAGAAAAATTGGTTATAATTAATAATAGAGGTGATAATATGAATCAAAAAGGGTTTACTTTAATGGAAGTGCTTGGAGTTATTATGTTACTTGCGGTTATTGCAATTATTACAATGCCAACGATTTTAGGAGTTATTGATGATTCTAAATTAAATGCTTTTACACGTAGTGTGGATGAGATGCAAAATGTAGTAGTTATGGATTATAATGAATATGCAAGAAGTGGAGATATTACTTATACTTTTGAAGATAATAATTTGATGTGTACGGGATGTGATGATGGAAGTGATTTAATTTTGGATTTTAATGGTGAGGTAGAAGGCGAGGGTAATATTATAGTTAACAGTGGCGAGGTTATTAGTTTAAGCATTGAAAGTGATAGTTTTAAAGCTATTTTGAAAGATGGTAAATTAGAAACTTCAAAAAAATAGTCATAAAAAAAATCTCTCTTAATATAATTAATTAGAAATGTACTAGGAGGGATAATAATGATTAATAAAAGAAGCTTATGGTTTTTGACTTTATTTAGTTTGATTTTAGTACTAAGTGTTTATTATATTACAATGCCAAGTGAACTTTTGATGACTACTAGTAAAGAAGAAGAGACTGAAACTGTTTCTGCTTCTGTAGAAAATGAAGAAAGTGCGGAACTAGTAGCTTTAAGAGTTGAATCAGAAGAAAAAATGCTTGATGAAATTGCGGAGTTAAAAAAGGTTTTAACTGATTCAAAAGCTTCTACTGAAGAAAAAAATGCGGCTTTTGAGAAGATGCAAGCACTTAATAAAAATAGAGGTACAGAGGAATCTTTAGAAAGTAAAATAAAAAATGAATTTAGTTTAAAATCATTTGTAAGTATTGATGATGCTAGCATAACGGTGGTTGTTGATAGTAAAGAGCATGATAAAGCTTTAGCTAATAAGATAATGAGATCTATTCAAGAAGAATTTGAAACTTCAATGACTATTTCCGTTAAATTTCAAAAGTAGTTTTCTTTTAAGAAAGCTTTTTTGGGTTTTTTACTCTCACTTTATGAGTGGTGGTGCATACAATAATATGAATAAATATAAACCATCCCGCCTTAGGAAAGTGAGGAATTATGAAAAAGGGAATTTTAACTAAACGAGAGCGCGAGATCTTTGAGTTATTGATTCAAAATTATGGAACTAATGAAATTGCAGATATTTTAAAAATAAGTGATAAAACGGTTAGAAATCATATTTCTAATGCAATGCAGAAGCTTGGGGTCAAAGGTCGTGCGGGGGCTGTAATTGAATTACTTAGACTCGGAGAGATTTCATTATAGGTCATATTATTGGCCTATTTTTCATATCTTTAAAATAGGTGATGGTATGCTTAAAAAAATATCGATAAGAAAAATTGTTCTTTCATCATTAGCTTTGTTTGCAATTACTTTAATTTATGTTATTCCGGCTAATGAGAATAAATTATATATTAAAGAGGAGCTTGAGTATGTAAATACTAATGTTGAAAGTACACCGATATTTTTAATGGATCAAAATAGTTATGTGGCTTTGACTAGTGTGGCGGTTAATGATACTAATATTGAAAATAAAGCTAGACAGTTAATTAAAGTTTTAACGATTGGAGGAATGGATAGTAAAATTCCTAGTGGTTTTAGTGCGATTATTCCACCTAATACAGAAGTTTTGGCTTTAAATTATGAAAATGGAGTTATAAAAGTTGATTTTTCTAAAGATTTACTTAATGTTTCTGAACAGTTAGAGGAAAAAATGGTAGAATCTATTGTTTATACTTTGACTTCAATTGATAAAGTGGATAGAGTTATTATTTATGTTGAGGGCGATATTTTGACAAAACTTCCTAAGACTAAAATTAATTTACCATCAACTTTAGATAAAACATTTGGAATTAATAAAGAATTTGATTTAACTAGTACAAAGGATATTACTGATGTAACTATTTATTATATTAATCAGATTAGTGGTAATTATTATTATGTGCCTGTGACAAAGTATGTGAATGATGATAGGGAAAAGGCTAGTATTATTATAGATGAACTTTCAAATAATTTTGATTATAATAAAAATTTAATGAGTTTTTTAAATGAAGGGACTAAACTTGTTTCTAGTTTAGTGAAAGATGGTCAAATGGAATTAAATTTTAATGAAAATATTTTAAATAATAATGTTAGTGAAGAAATTTTAAAAGAAACATTGGATACTATTACTTTATCGATGGGGGCTAATTATGATATTGATGAAGTAGTTTTTAATGTTTTAGATAAAGAAATTTATAAAATTAATGTGGGGTCAGTGTAAAGTTATGTGTTTATACGACTTCTTTTTTATTTTAAGATATGATATTATTATGTTAGGGTGATAATAATTGAAAGCTTATAATGAAAAAGTGGAAGATGTTTTGAAAAAGTTAAAAACAAATGAAAACGGTCTTTCTTTTGATGAAGCTGATAAAAGACTTTTAGAAAATGGTAAGAATGAGATTGTTAAAAAGAAAAAAAATTCTATTTTGAAGATGCTTTTATCTCAAATTACAGATAAAATGATAATTATTTTATTTATTGCGGCGTTGTTGTCTTTTATTTTAGGTGAAAAAGTGGAAGGCATTGTTATTTTAGTAATTATTGTAATTAATACAGTCATTAGTATTTTTCAAGAAAAGAAAGCTGCTGATGCGGTGGATGCTTTAAAAAATATGAATGCACCAACCGCACATGTTATTAGAGATGGTGTTAAGAGGGTGATTCCAGCTAGTGAAATAGTTATTGGCGATATTGTTTATTTAGAGGCTGGATTTATTGTTCCAGCTGATATTAGATTGATTAGTGATAGTGAGCTTTTGATAGATGAATCGGCTTTAACTGGGGAAAGTGTTAGTGTTAATAAAGATGCCTCGGTTATTTTGGATGAAAATGTTGCTTTGGGAGATAGAATTAACATGGCATTTTCTGGGACAATTATTAATTGCGGCACTGCAGTAGGGGTAGTTACTTCTACTGGTATGAATACAGAAGTTGGTAAAATTGCACATTTGCTTGAAAATACTGATGAGGTTTCTTCACCTTTAAAAAGAAAACTAGAAGCAGTTGGTAAAGCGCTTAGTATAGTTGGTATTATTATTAGTGTTTTGATTTTTATAATTGGACTTTGTTATGGTAAAGATATTACTTTGCTTTTGATGATTGCAATTTCTTTGGCTATTTCAGTAATTCCAGAAGGACTGCCTGCGACAGCAACAATTGTGATGGCTTTAGGGGTTCAAAGAATGGCAGATAAAAATGCTTTAGTTAAGAAGCTTCCTGCTGTTGAAACTTTGGGTAGTGCGAGTGTTATATGTACTGATAAAACAGGAACACTTACGCAAAATAAGATGACAGTGGTAAAAACATTATTTTATGATGAGTTTATTTTAGAAAAAGAAGGAAAAATTCCTTTGAAATTTTTAATGGGATGTGCTTTTTGTAATAATGCATCTTTAAATGGTAGTGGAGATCCGATGGAAATTTCACTTTTAGAGTATGCCTTAAAAAATAATAATGATATATTAAAAGAAAAATACAAAAGGGTTTTTGAGCAACCTTTTGATTCTTCTAGAAAGAAAATGAGTACAGTTTATGATATTAATGGAGTGTATGAGTGTTTTACTAAAGGTGGAATTGATGAAGTAATAGACGGATGTAATTATATTTTAAAAGATGGAGAGGTTATAGATTTAACTTCGGATATTAAACAAAAAATTTTGAATAAGTGTGATGAGCTTTCATCTTTGGCATATAGAATTTTGGGGTTTGCTTATAAAAATATAGATTATATTCCTTCGGAAAGCGAGAATATAGAAAATAATTTAATTTTTATAGGAGTATCATGTATGATTGATCCTCCTAGAGAAGATGTTATAAAAAGCATTCAAGTGTTTAAGGAGGCTGGTATTAAAACAGTAATGATTACTGGTGATCATCGGCTTACAGCTAAGGCAATTGCTTTAAAGCTTGGTATTTATAATGATGGAGATTTGGTTATAACTGGAAGTGAACTTGATAATCTAAGTGATAAAGAGCTTGCTTTAAAGGCTACTAAAACATCGGTTTTTGCGAGAGTTGCTCCTGAAGATAAATTTAGAATAGTTAATGCTTATAAGTCTAATGGTGAAGTTTGTGCGATGACTGGTGATGGTGTTAATGATGCACCTGCACTTAAACAAGCAGATATTGGTGTGGCTATGGGGAAAGTTGGAACGGATGTAGCTAAGGAAGCAGCAGATATGTTGCTTTTAGATGATAATTTTACGACGATTGAAGTGGCAATTCGTGAAGGAAGAAGAGTTTATCATAATATTCAAAAGGTTATTCAGTTTTTACTTTCGGGTAATATTGCGGAAGTTTTAGTGGTGTTTATTTCAGTTTTATTTAATTTGCCTTCACCTATTTTAGCGGTACATATTTTATTTGTTAATTTGGTGACGGATACACTTCCAGCTTTGGCTTTGGGAGTTGATCCGGAAAATCCTGATGATATGAAGAATAAACCAATTAAAAAGGGGCGTTTATTTGAAAAAGGTTTGATTATTAGAGTAGCTTTTTATGGGGTTTTAATCGGAATTATTTCTTTAGTTGCTTATTTGATTGGTTCTAAGGATAGTTATCAGGTTGGTATGACAATGGCATTTTTTGTATTATGTTTATCACAAATTGTTCATGCTTTGAATCAACATTCAGCGATTTTATCAGTGTTTTCTAAGAAACATCCTAGAAATAAATATCTTTATTTAGCTATGTTTATATCATTTATTATTTTGATGATGGTGGCATTTATACCACCACTAGCAAGTTTCTTTTCTTTGGCATTTTTAAGTTTTAATGAATGGGTAATTGTAGTTTTACTTTCTATAACGCCGTTAGTTGTGCTTGAGATTTTTAAATTAATTAGGAATATTTGATAAGTTTTTGTGAAAAATAGAATTGGAGGAAGTATTATGGAGGATATATCTAGAAAATTAAATTTAGTGGATAAGTATTTTAAAGCGGCTAATTATTTATCTGCTTGTCAGCTTTATTTACTTGATAATCCACTTTTAAAAAGGAAATTAGAAGAAAGTGATTTTAAAAGGAAAATTGTTGGTCATTGGGGAACGGTGCCTAGTCAAAACTTTATTTATGCACATTTGAATAGATTAATTAAGGATAATAATTTAAATATGATATATATATCTGGACCTGGTCATGGGGGAAATAGTCCTCTTTCTAATGTATATTTAGAAGGAACTTATAGTGAGGTTTATCCCGAGATTAAAAATGATGAGGAGGGATTAAAGAAGTTTTTTAAACAATTTTCTTTTCCTGGCGGTGTGCCTAGTCATGCAGCTCCGGAAACACCTGGTTCTATTAATGAAGGAGGGGAACTTGGTTATTCTTTAGCTCATGCTTTTGGTGCTGTTTTGGATAATCCAGATTTAATTGTTTCATGTGTTATTGGTGATGGTGAGGCGGAAACTGGTCCTTTAGCTACTTCTTGGCATGGAAATAAGTTTATTAATCCGAAAACAGATGGGGTTGTTTTACCAATATTAAATTTGAATGGATATAAAATTAGTAATCCAACGGTGTTTGGTAGAATGAGTGATAAGGAACTTGGAAGCTATTTTTATGGTCTTGGTTGGCATCCTTATTTAGTAGAAGGTGATGATATAGGCGTTTTACATAAAAAAATGTATCATACTTTAGACCGAATTTTAGAGGAAATTAAAGCAATTAAAAGTGGTAAATTTAAAGGTAAAATTGTATATCCGATGATTGTTTTAAAAACGCCTAAAGGCTTTACTGGGCCAGATATAGTTGACGGAAAAAAAGTGGCAGGAACTTTTAGGGCTCATCAAGTGCCTATTTTACCTGATAGCGATGAACACATTAAACAAATTGAGGATTGGTTTAGAAGTTATAAGCCAGAGGAATTATTTGATTCGAATGGTCATTTAAATGAGGAAATTTATGAAGTTATACCAACCGGGAGGTATAGAATGGGTTCAAATCCTAATGCGAATGGAGGACTTCTTAGAAGAATTATTAAACTGCCTGATGTGAAAGAGTTAGAGGTTAAATTTTCTAAAAGAGGACAGTTTAAAACTCAAGATATGCTGGAGGTTAGTAAATATATTAGGGATTTATATGAGTTAAATGATAATTTTAGATTATTTTGTCCAGATGAAGCTATGAGTAATAGACTTTATGAGATATTTAAAGCGACTGATAGAGATTGGCAAGAGGATATAATAGAAAGTGATGAGTATTTAAGTAAAGATGGCAGGATAAATGACAGTTTTTTATCTGAACATTTTTGTGAGGGGCTTTTAGAAGGATATTTACTTACTGGGCGTCATGGAGTTTTTGTTAGTTATGAGGCTTTTATTAGAGTTATTGATTCGATGGCTAGTCAGCACGCTAAGTGGCTTAAAGTATGTGAAAATCTTAAGTTTAGAAGAGATATTTCTTCACTTAATTATATATTAACATCTAATGTTTGGCAACAAGATCATAATGGATATACACATCAAGATCCAGGTTTTTTAAATAGTATGGCAACTAAGAAAGATAGTATTATTAGAATGTATTTGCCAGCTGATGCGAATATGCTTTTGACATGTTTTGATGAATGTATGAAAACTAAAAATAAAATTAATGTTATAATAGCTTCTAAACATCCTAGTTTACAGTGGCTTAGTTTACATGAGGCAAAGGCAGAGTTTGATAGTGGTTTAGCTATTTGGAAGTGGGCGAGTGATGCGGATAATCCAGAACTTGTGATGGTATCTATTGGTGATTGCCCGACAATAGAGGCTTTGGCAGCTACGAAAATTTTAAAAGAAAAATTTCCTAATTTAAAGATAAGATTTATCAATGTTGTTGATTTAATGTGTCTTAAGAAAAGTAGTAATTATTCTAAGTCACTTAGTGATGATGATTTTGATAGATTATTTACAAAAGATAAGCCAGTTATTATTAATTTTCATGGTTATCCTTCTTTAATTCATGAATTTACTTATAATAGAACTAATAGAAATTTGATTGTTCATGGATATGAGGAAGAAGGTACTATTACAACACCTTTTGATATGAGGGTTTTAAATAAAATTGATAGATTTAATTTAGTTATTTCAGCTATTAATCATCTTAATTTAAAAGAAGATGGAAAGAAGGTTATCCAGGAAATGGAAGAAAAGCTTCAAAAACATTATGATTATATTAGAG
>CALVIE010000021.1 GCA_944329385.1 uncultured Bacilli bacterium
CAGACTATGCATCAATCTTTATCAGCTTTAGTTAGTAGTGTAACTTTATTTGTTGGAACTTTAATCATGATGTTTGTAACTAACTGGATTTTGGCTTTAACCGCAATTGTCGCAAGTTTAGTTGGATTTGTGGGAATGTTTGCAATTTTATCTAGGTCACAAAAATACTTTGTTGCTAGACAAGAGGAACTTGGTAATTTGAATGGTCACATCGAAGAGATTTATTCAGGTTTAAATGTCGTTAAAACTTATAATGGTAGGGAAGATTCTGATAAGAAGTTCGACGTTTATAATCAAAGAGTATGTGATGCGAATAGAAAGAGTCAATTCTTATCTGGAATGATGCAACCACTTATGATGTTCATCGGTAACTTCGGATATGTGGCTGTATGTATCGTAGGTGCATTATTGACGATGAATGGAACAATTACATTTGGTGTTATTGTGGCATTTATAACTTATGTTAGATTATTTACTTCACCTCTTGGTCAAATTGCTCAGGCTTTAAATTCACTTCAATCAACAGCTGCTGCTTCTGAGAGAGTATTTGAATTTATCGACGAGGAAGAGATGAGCGATGAAAGTAATATTACTAAAGTACTTAACAAAGATGAGGTTCACGGTGAAATAGAATTTGATCACGTTACATTTAAGTACGATGGTAATGACAAGCCAACAATTAATGACTTTACTGCTAAGGCTTTACCTGGTCAAAAGATTGCAATTGTCGGACCGACTGGTGCAGGTAAGACGACAATGGTTAATTTACTTATGAAATTTTACGAGATAAATGGTGGAGATATTAAAATAGATGGAGTTTCAACTAAAGAACTTTCTAGGAAAAATATTCACGATTTATTTACAATGGTTTTGCAAGATACATGGTTATTTAACGGAACGGTAATGGCGAATATCGTTTATAACAGAGAAAATATATCAAAAGCTGAAGTAGTCGAGGTTTGTAAAGAGGTTGGTTTAAATCACTTTATAAGAACGTTACCTAAGGGTTATGATACAGTTTTATCCGATAATGATAGTGTGTCTGCAGGACAAAGACAATTACTTACGATTGCTAGAGGTATGATTCAAAAAACACCATTCCTTATTTTGGATGAGGCAACAAGTAATGTCGATACAAGAACTGAGGAACTTGTGCAGGAGGCAATGGATAAGCTTACGCAAGGTAGAACTTCATTTATAATTGCTCACAGACTTTCAACAATTAAAAACGCTGATTTAATTTTAGTTATGAAGGACGGAAATATAATCGAGCAAGGTAATCACGACGAGCTTATGGCTAAAGGTGGCTTTTATGCCGATTTGTACAATTCACAGTTTGAATTATAAAAGAAGAATTTTCTTCTTTTTTTGGTTAAAAGTGTGATATAATGATAATAGGTCTTACTATAGAAATTGACAAAGAGAAATTTGAAGGTATAATAACGGTAAGAATTTAATAACCAAGGAGGGGTATTATGAATCAAGAGTATTTAGAATATTTTATCAACCCAGAATCAATTAACATAAAAAATGATCATGATTATGACGAGGCTTTAAGAGGCCTTTCCGCACTTAGAACTTATTATCTTCAGACAAATAACAAGCTTGATATTTTGAAAAGGAATGATTCTAAAGATTATTCAGAAATGAATAGTTTAGAAGATGAGAAAAAGTTGATTTCTCAATCAATAGGCAAAGTTAGTAGTAAATTAGATAGTTATGTTTCAATGCGCGATTTAGATGGTTTAACAAACAGAGATATGCTTGAGAGAAGGCTAAAGCTTGCTAACGAGCGAATCGAAGAAATTAAAAAGCAAAAAGAAGAGAACGAAAAGAAATATAATACTATAGGTAATTTATCTTTAAATACCGAAGAAAAACAACTTAACAATTTTATTGCTTTAATTCAAGAGAGGCTTGGCAAGAGACAGACACAATCTTCTTCACAAGATGTTCAAGATTTAGTTGCCGAAGGTAGAAAGACGGTTTTAGAAATTTGGAATTTAATTAAAAAAGGTTCTCAAAAGGGAAACGAAGACAATTCCGATATTTTGCTAGGAGTTAGCTCTGCAAGAGGTAAATTCAATAATATTTTAAAGAAATTAGGTAGTGATGCGTATAGTCTGCTAAAAGATGAAAATGATTTTTTGGTGGATGTCAATTATTATATCCGGTTATGTGACAAAATGGAATTATATCAGAATATAAGAAAAAATGCATCTACTAATGGAGTATTACCAACCCAAGAAAAATTAGATGAATTAAAGAAGGAAATCGAAGATGCTTATAAAGAGATAGAAAACAATTATAAGGCTTTAGGTGGCAAGTTTATGGAAATTCCAAGTAAGACTCAGGCAAAGGGTTATGCTGTGTTTGAATTTGATGGAGTTACTTATGTAGTTTCTAATGAGGTTACCGATTCTTTGATTAAGGAAGGTTTAGATGGCGTTTTGTCAGATAATGTAGTACTACTTAGTGGGTTAAAACCTGGAATTAACAATTACAGTGCTAAGGGTTTAAAAATCAATGTCGATGATAGTGGTAAAATTACAGTTTTAGATAAAGATGGTAAAGAGATAAATTCTAAATATTACGATGAGGTTAAGAAGGATCAACTTGGAAATTATGCGGTATATGAATACAATGGAGTTAAATATGTATTTGGTAACGATTTAAATAGTGATAAGGTAAGAAAGGGAATTCCTGGTCTTGAGGGTGCGAATAATATAATGCTTGTTAATTCATTAAAACCTGGAATGAACCGTTTAAAATTAGATAACGATCATGCTGTTTTAATTAATTTAGATGGTGATGGTAAGATTAAACTTATCGATTCCGATAATAAGGATTTGACAGCAAGTTATTTTGAAAATGATAAACAAGCTTCAACACTAAGTTTAGATAATAGTCTTGTAAAGAATAACAATAAAGGTACTCCTCAAAAAGTAGATGATGCGCATGAAGCTTCAAAAAATTTACTTTCAAAACTTAAGAAAAATTGGAAAAAAATTGTTTTAGGAGTTGCTACTTTGGCAGTAGTTGCAACAACTGGACTTGGTATTAGCAATATAGTTAGAAGTTTTAATGGTCCAGAGCAAGAAGTAACTCAATCAAGGGAAATCAAATCACAACAACATAAAATTTCCGATAGTGTTAAAAGTCAGGTTGAGGAGACAAATAATAATGATAATATAGATTATCAATCAGTTGTCAATGATGTTGCAAATTCTGGTTTAAATGTTTACAGTGATGCTTATAGTGCGACTAGTAGAACAAATGGTCAGACAGCTAATCAATGGTTCCAATATGATTCTCCAGTAGGGGTTTATAATACAGCAACACACAGTTATCAAAATTTAACGGCTGATCAATTAGCTAGTTTAGATGCTTTGGAAGCTTTAGCTCAGGATCCGAATAATGCTGTATTGTTTGGTGAGAGCATGCAAAATGCTTCAGGTTTTATGAATGCTCAAGATTTAATTCAAAGTATACAAAAATAGAAAAGGGGATATGCTTATGAAAGATATGGTTATAACACTAGGATCTGATAAATGGCTAGTTGTGGCAGAAGCTGTTTATAACGATGAGACTTATGATTATCTTGTCAAAGTCAATCAAGATGAGGATGAAATTTTAGATGATAAAAAAGTTGTAAAAGTGATTATGGATAATGGTGAAAAATATATGGATGAGGTAACTGATGGGGATATTTTAAAAAATGTCGTGCCTTTATTAGTGCCAGAGGCTAAAAAATATATTGCTAATCCAGAGCTTTTATCAGAACTTAAATAGGCACTTTTAGGTGCTTATTTTTGTAGAAGGAGATGTTTAATGATGATAAAGACAAAGAAACAGGGACTTTTGATAGTTTTGTCAGGTCCGTCTGGTAGTGGAAAAAATACAGTTTGTGATATGGCAAAAGAGGTTATGCCAAATATTTGGGAATCGGTTTCAATGACGAGTAGGAAACCTCGCAAGGGTGAAGTCGATGGAAAAGATTATTATTTTGTCAGTGAGGAAGAATTTGAAAAGAATATCGAAGATGGTAAGATGCTTGAACATGCTAAGTTTGCTGGAAATTATTATGGTACGCCGAGAGAAAGTGTTCAAAAGCAATTAGATGCTGGGAAAGATGTGTTACTAGTTATCGAAATTCAAGGAGCATTGCAAATTAAGGAGAAAATTCCTCAGGCGTTATTTGTATTTTTACTTCCGCCTAGTATGAAGGAACTTAAGAGAAGACTTAGAATGCGAAAGACAGAAACTGAAGAGAAGTTGATGGAAAGGTTTGAAACAGCTTATAAGGAGATAAATGAACTTCCTAAGTATAATTATGTAATTGTTAACGACAAGGCCGATGAGGCGGCACGTAAATTAGAGGCAATTATCAATGCTGAAAAGTGCAGGGTCGATAGAATTGAAGAGGTATTTTTGGATACTGACGAAGAGAGGTTACACGAGGAACTTGTCGATAAGGATTTGGTAAACGAACCACTTGATTTGAAGTAATTTGCTTTTTTAGGTAGTTTGTGTTAATATAACACACATAAATTTGGAAAAGCATTTTGTAAGCTTTTACATATGTTAGAAGTAAGAGGGGTATGTTTTATGACTTTAGCAAAAGAAAAGGTTTTTGCGGAAGGTTTTGGCTTCAAGAAATTATTTTTAATATTTGTAATTGGTTCAATTTTTGGAGCTTTATATGAACAGATTTTAAATTTGGTTAAGGTTTATATAGCAACAGGTGATATTGTCTGGGAGCTTCGAAGAGGAGTTATATATGGTCCGTTTAGTCCGATTTATGGAGCGGGCGCGGTTTTAATTGTGTATTTGTTTGCAAGAAAAAATTATTCGAATTTGAAGACTTTTATTTACGGGGCGTTGTTTGGTGGAATATTTGAGTATGTGATTAGTTTTTTACAAGAGACATTTACACATACAACATCTTGGGATTATTCTAGTTATTTTTTAAATATAAATGGCCGAACGACAATTCCTTATATGATTGTTTGGGGATTATTTACTTTAGTTTTTGTTAAAGCTGTTTATCCGTTTTTATCGAAATGGATTGAGAGAATTCCAATCAATATTGGTAATGTCTGTTTTAATATAATTTTGATATTTTTGATTATCGATATGACTGTCTCATGGACGGCTTTAATTAGAAGTGCGATGAGACGTAGTGGGATAGACCCAATTACTCCGGTTGGGGAGATATACGACAAAGTTTATCCTGATTCAGTTTTGGCAAAAAGTTTTCCTAATATGGATTTTAAGGTAAGTGGTAAGTAATGATAGTGGTTCAAATGATTTTAGTAATAATAGCTGTTTGGCTTCTTTTGAGGAAGTATTTGATTTCTTTAAAGGGAGCAGGGAGAGAGCTTGTTAAAAGTACGGATGAACCGACTTTTGCGGTTTTAATTCCGGCCAAAGATGAGTCGGCAGTTATCGAAGGGTTACTTAGCAGTCTAGATAATCAATCGTATAAAATTAATAAAAATGATATTTATGTGATTGTCGAAGATAAAAACGATCCAACTTATAATATAGCTTTAAAAAGAGGAAACAGAGTAGTTGTTAGACGTGATTTTACTTATAAGTGCAAGGGTGGAGCTTTAGATGAAGCGGTTAAACTTATTATAAGTGAGGGCAAACATTATGATGCTTATTTTATATTTGATGCGGATAATGTTTTAGATAAGGATTTCTTCATGGAGATGAAGGATAGTTATAAAAAAGGTTATGATGTTGGAATAGGTTACCGTAATACTAAAAATGGTAATGATAATATTTATGCGGCAGCAAGTTCACTTACGTTTTCAATGATTAATACTTTAGGCAATAGTTTTAAGGCTAAACATGGGTTAACACTTACAGTTAGTGGTACTGGTTTTTATATAAGAGGTAGTATTTTAGAAAGCTTAGGTGGATATCCTTTTTATAGTTTAACCGAGGATTACGAGTTTAGTTTGTATGCAGTATTAAACAATCTTTCAACAACTTACAATAGAGAGGCAAAATATTATGACGAACAACCAGTTAGTTATGATGTGACAATTCGGCAAAGAACTAGATGGATCAAGGGTTATTTTACGGCAAGAAGGATGTATTATAGAGATTTAAAAGAAAAATTTATTAATAAAGATAGTAATTATGCATCTACTTATGTAACACTTGTAGGAGTTAAACCTTATATTTTATTGGTTTTGGCTTTACTGTGTGAAATTATAAAAAGTATTTTTGATATTTCAATGGCTTCGTTTGCCGATAAACCGATAGGGATGTTTGTTTATAATTTGGCAGTTATATTGTTCAGTGTTTATTTGGCTTTAGTCGTATTTACAGCGGTATTACTTGTTATAGAAAAAGATTCTTTAAGACTAAATAAATGGATGAAGTTTAAAGTTTTATTTTATAATCCATTATTTTTAGCAGGATATGTAAAATGTCTTTATTTATCTATTAAAAGTAAGAATTTGATTTGGGAGAGGATTCCACATACAGTTAATTCAAGTTTGGGTGAAGAATTTATTGAAGATAGGGTAAAGAAGTAATACTTTTAGGTATTGCTTTTTTTATAATTGATTATTACTATTGCTTTAAAGAAACATAAATAAAAAAACAATTTTACGAATAGGTAAGAAAGGACATTATATTATTTTGAAAACGATAGATGTTTGTTGTATAAATAAAAAATGAGCGAGAAGAAAGATTTAATCGATTTGAATAAATATATATTTTCAAGCACACTTAAATACGCTATAATTTAAGTGCGAAAGGAAAATGAATATGGGGTATGAAAGTAAAATTTTAAAATTATTTAAAAATGGTTATTTGACTACCAAAGATGTTACTGAAAATAATATTCCTAGGACTTATCTTACTAAACTTATTAAAGAAAATAAAATAGAAAGAGTAAGCCGTGGAGTATATATTAAAAAGAATGATTTGGTAGATGAATTTATGGTTCTACAAAGTAAAAGTAAGTATGCAATTTATTCTAACGCAACAGCACTTTATTTACACGGTTTTTCTAATAGAATTCCTATTAAATATGATATTACAGTTAAAAGTGGTTATAAGGGTTCTCTTCAAAAAGAAAGGAATGTTAACTTATTTTATACAAAAAGAGAATTATTAGAGTTAGGAGTAATTAACTATAAACTTAACTCTGGTAATATTATTAGAGTTTACGATTTAGATAAAACAATTTGTGATATTATTAAAAATAAAAAGAAAATAGATGCTGAAATTTTTAATAAGGCTATTAGAGAATATTTTTATAGTAAAAAGAAAAACACTTTAAAACTGTATGAATATGCTAAAAAGATGAAAATTTATAATAAAGTAAGGGATACTTTTGAGGTGCTTGGATGATAAAAAATAGAGATAGTCTAAAAACAAAAGTATCTAACTTATCTAAGAAAACTAAAATATCTAATAAATATTTAATCCAAGACTTTATGTTTGAGGCTTTATTAAAAAGAATATCAATGTCTATTTATAAAGAGAAATTTATTATTAAAGGTGCTACATTGACTAGATTAAGAAGAAGTAAAATCTGTTTACCAGTTAATGAGATTCAGATTATGAATATATGAGTAGTTGATGTCAAGAAGTTTCTAATAAAGTTTTCGGTATGATATAATGATTGTGGAAGGGAGTGCTTGAATTGGCAAATAGAGTAAAATGTGAGAGATGTGGTAAAGAATTTGAAATGACAAATCCAGAATATGGGTGTCCATATTGCAATAAAAGTAAACGAGAGTCAGTTGTAAAAAATCAGGATAAAAATTCAATAGCTAGCATTTTGAAAATTATTGGCTGGTGTCTTATTTTAATTGGCTTTATTGGAGGTATTATTGTAGGAAATATTGGTTATGTATTTAATTCATTAATAATGGTTACAATATGGATTTGCTTTGGAATTAGTTCTTTATTATTTTTTTCACTTGGTGAAATTATTCAAATTTTACATGATATAAGATGGAAACTTAACAATTAAATTTGAGTGGAACGATATCTTAAGTTTGATAGATGATTTTAGATATCGTTTTTATGTGCTATAATTTAGAGAGAAAGGTATGATGAATATGCGCGAGATTTTTAATGAAACTTATGACGAGGAACGTGCTTTATACAATTTAAAGGATGCGCTGGTTAAGGATTGCCGGTTTGCTGGACCAGCTGATGGGGAATCAGTTTTGAAAGAAGCTAGAAATATAGATGTTCAAAACTGCATTTTTTCACTTAGATATCCAATGTGGCACGATGTAAATTATAAGTTAATTGATTCTAATTTGGACGAACTTACGAGAGCTCCTCTTTGGTATACAAAGAAGGACTTATCGATAATGTGACTATTTCTTCCGTTAAGGATTTAAGAGAAAGTGAGAATATCGAGGTTAGAAATTCAGATATCGATTCGAGAGAGTTTGGCTGGAAGTGTCAGGGGATAAAGGTTTTGGATAGTAAAATTAATTCGGAATATATATTTTTAGATAGTAAAGATATAAAAATCTTAAATTTAGATTTTACAGGTAAGTATTCTTTCCAATATACGGAGAACGTAGTTATTGAAAATTCTAATTTGGATACGAAGGATGCTTTTTGGCATAGTAAAAATGCTTTGGTTAAAAATTCTGTAATAAAGGGTGAGTATTTGGGCTGGTTTTCAGATGGTCTTACACTTATCAATTGTAAGATAATTGGAACTCAACCACTTTGTTATTGTAAGAATTTGAAACTTGTAGATTGTGAGATGGTCGATGCCGATTTGGCATTTGAGTATTCTGATGTCGTTGCGATGATTAAGGGTTCTGTCGATTCGATTAAAAATCCAAGGTCTGGTAAGATAACGGTAGAAAAGGTTTCTGAAATAATTAAAGAAGATTCGATTATGGAGGATAACTGTGTTATTGAAGTTTTGGATAAATAAAAAAGATAGTTATGGCCCTGATTTTGGTAATGGCCATGATAGGTTTATATTTTGGGTATAGTTTACTAGAGAGAAATATATCAACAGAAGGGAATGGTTATAAGATGAATATTAATATAGATGGGAAAAAATATAGTGTTAGTTTGGAAGATAACGAGACAGTTAAGGAATTAATATTAAGACTTCCTTTAGAGTTAGAAATGAATGAGTTAAATGGGAATGAAAAATATTATTATTTGGATGAGAGTTTGCCAACTTCTTCAGAGAGAGTAGGCCGAATTCAAAAGGGTGACATTATGCTTTATGGTGATGATTGTTTAGTTATTTTTTATGAATCTTTTAATACTCCTTATTCTTATACGAGAATTGGAAGGATTGATAATCCAGATGATTTAAATTTAGGTAGTGGTAAGGTTAGCGTTTTGTTTAGTGAGTAAAAGCGTCAAAAATGATGCTTTTTTAATGTGATAATTACATTTTTTGCCATTTTATTTGACTAATTGTTACAAGTATAGTATAATAAGCGCCGAAATGTGGGAGGTTTTTATGGAAGAAATTAATTTGAAAGAGGTTTTTGATTATTTTAAGTCAAAAATTCTTTGGATTGTGATTGCAATTGTTGCTATTTTAATTGTTGGAAATGTATATACAGTTATTACGAGAGTTCCAATGTATGAAAGTGATACGACGATTGTTCTTAGTGGAAATAAGGACTCATATAGTTCAACTGATTCACAGATAAATCAAAATTTAATCGGAACTTATAGGGAGATAATAAAAAGTCGTAATGTTTTATCTCAAGTTATCGATAATTTAGATTTAAAAATGAGTGTTGATGAACTTGCTAATAATATTACAGCTACTTCAGTAGAGGATACAGAAATTATTAGAATTACAGTTGCCGATGATAGGGCTAAGGATGCAAGAGATATAACTGATGAGGTTGCTAAGGTCTTTAGTGATGAGGTTCAAGATATTTATAATTTGGAGAATGTGACGATTATCGATAGGGCTGATTTAGCTAGTGATCCTTATAATGTTAATTATGTAAAGGATAATATAATTTATTTAATTGTAGGAATTGTTCTTTCGTTTGGAGTTGTATTTATAATGTATTATTTTGATACATCAATAAAATCAAGTGAAACTATTGAAGAAAAATTTGGACTTACTGTTATTGGTGTTGTTCCAGAGGAGAAGGAGTAGTGGTTTTATGTCGACAGATTTAATTATTAATGTAAATCCTAAGTCTATTTTTAGTGAGGCAATTAAAACAATTCGTACAAATTTAGCTTTTTCTAATATCGATAAAAAGATGAAGGTTATTTTAGTTACTTCTCCACAATCAGGTGATGGTAAGAGTTTTATTGCGGCTAATTTAGCTGTTGCTTATGCACAAGAGGATAAAAAAGTTTTGGTTATCGATTGCGATTTACGTAAGGGAAGACAACACGAAATATTTGATGTAATGAATTTAACTAGTGGTGGTTATTCTAATTTAATTTTAAATTACAATGATAAGGTTAAACTTAGTGATTATATCGTAAATACAAGTAATAAGAATATCGATTTGCTTCCAACGGGACCTACTCCGCCAAATCCAGTAGAATTACTTGTTTCAGAGAATAATAAGAAATTAATCGAGAGTATGAGAGAGAAATACGATATCATAATTTTAGACTGTCCACCTGTACTTGGCCTTAGCGATACGATGATTATGACTAAGTTTAGTGATGCAAATGTGGTTGTAGTAAGTAATAGAAAAACTAAAGTTGATTCTTTAGATAGAGCAGTTAAGGTATTTGAGCAAGCTAATGCAAAGATTACGGGAGTTGTAATTAACAAGGCTTCTGTTAGGGATAATAGTTATTATAGTTATTATTCTGATAAATATTATGGGGATCCTAAGAAAAAGAAGAGAAGAAAATGAAAGATTTACATTCTCATTTACTGTTTGGGATTGACGATGGGTGCAAGGATATAAGTGAGAGTATATCTTTGCTTAAGGAAGCTTCTAAACAAGGAATTACAGATCTTGTAATTACGCCACATTATATGCAAAATACAAAATACACTTGTAATAATAAAGAGAGAGAAAAAAGATTTTCTTTGTTATTAGATGAGGTTAAAAAAGAAAATATTAATATTAATTTATATTTAGGTAATGAAGTTTATATTACCGAGAATTTTTTAGATTTACTTAAAAAAGGTGAGATTCAAACGATTAATAATTCGAAGTATTTACTTTTTGAATTTCCGTTTGGTAATATGCTTACTAATACAAAAGATATTATTTATGAACTTGTAGTTAATGGGTATGTTCCTGTCCTTGCCCATCCAGAGAGATATAGAATTTTTCAGAAACACCCAGAACACATTGATGAATATTTACGTATGGGTGTTTTATTGCAAGGAGACTATAAAAGTTTATATGGAAAGTATGGCAGAGAGGCAAAAAAAACTTTAGTTTATTTGCTTAAGCATCATAAGATAACTTTTTTAGGTAGTGACTGCCATCATGAGAAAGATTTTAAATTAAAAAAACTTCAAAAGAAATTGAAATCACTGGTAAAAAGTGATAGTATGGTAGAGGATTTACTTAATAATAATTTTGATAAAGTAATTTTAAATGAAAATATAGGTATTAGAAGATAGTGGGAGTAGGGAGTATGTATAAATATGTTAAGAGATTTTTTGATTTAATTATGGCATTAATTTTGGTTATTATTTTCTTGATTCCAATGATAATTATAGCTATATTAATAAAATTAGATAGTAAAGGTCCAATATTTTTTAAACAAGAGAGAACCGGAAAGAATGGGAAAATCTTTTTGCTTTATAAATTTAGAAGTATGGCTGTAGATAATGATGTTCATGACTTTAATTGTCAGGATAAAAAGACAAGGGTAGGTAATGTTCTTAGAAAACTTAGTTTGGATGAATTTCCACAACTTATCAATATTATTAAAGGTGAGATGTCTTTTATTGGACCAAGACCATGGATTCCAGATTATTATGAAAATATGACGGATTATCAAAGAAGACGCAATGATGTTTTACCTGGTATTACTGGCCTTGCTCAAGTAAAAGGCAGAAATAATATTAATATTATTGCAAAAATTAATTATGATTTAGAGTATGTGAAGAATTTTTCTTTTAAACAAGATGTAAAAATATTTTTCTTAACAATTGCAACTGTTTTATCTAAAGAGGGTGCGGATGCTGGAAAGAATACTATTCATACAGAGCTTGAAATGCTTATGCATCAAGAAGATGAAGATAGAAAACAGGCTAAGAAAATGTCAAAGTCTAAAAAGAAAATAGGAGTAAATAAAGCATGAAAAAAATTAAATTCTCTGTATTAATGTCAGTATATAAAAATGATAAAGTTAGTGAAGTACGTGTAGCAATAGATAGTTTATTAAATCAAACTTTATTACCTAATCAGATTGTGATAATGGAAGATGGTAAAGTATCTAAAAAATTGGATGATTTATTAGAATCTTATGTAAAAAATAATAAAATTATTGAGATATATAAAAGAGATAAGAATCTTGGACTTGGATTAACATTAAATGAGGGATTAAATTATTGTAAATTCGATTACGTTGCAAGAATGGATTCTGACGATTATTGTTATCCCAATAGATTTGAAAGAGAAATTGATTATATTTTAAACCATCCCGAAGTTGACGTCGTTGGATGCAATATTGAAGAATATGATGAAAAGCTAAAAAATAAATTAGCAATGCGTGTTGTACCTGAACATGATAATGAAATTAAAAAATATATGAAAAAACGTAATGGTGTTAACCATATGACAGTTGTTTATAGAAAAGACTCTGTGTTAAAAGCCGGAAGTTATGAAGATTGTTTATATTTCGAAGATTATTATTTATGGTGTAAAATGATAAAAAACGGATGCTATTTTTATAATTTTCAAGAACCTTTGATGAAAGTTAGAGCTGGTTTTGATATGACAAAACGTCGTGGAGGCTTTTCTTATAATAAATGCATATTAAATTTTGAAAACAAGATTTACAAAATAGGCATAATAAATAGGTTTGAATATATGTGTAATTTAATTGTTAGAGTAGTGGTAGCAAATATGCCTAATTTTTTAAGGGCAATTGTTTATAAGAAAAAATTGAGGCGGTGATATTTTTGAGTTTTAAATATGTAATTTTTTGTCCATATTTTGGAAAATTGCCAGTTCATTTTAATTTGTGGCTTATTTCATGTGAATATAATTCCAAATTTAAATTTATAATTTTTACAGATGACAATACATCATATGTTTTACCTAAAAATGTTGAGATTATAAGATTGTCATTTGCTGATTTTGTAAAAAAAGTTCAGAAAAAGTTCAATTTTAAAATTGCATTAATTAAACCTTATAAACTTTGTGACTTTAAGCCAACTTATGGTTATTTATTTGAAGAATATTTGAATGGTTGTCAATATTGGGGATATTGTGATTTGGATTTAATTTTTGGTGATATAGAAAGTTTTTTACCAAATGATGATTATGACAAAATTTCATATTTGGGTCATTTATGCTTGATGAAAAATACAAAAGAAATACGTGAAAGTTTTATGTTAAATAATCCTAATTCGAAGATTGATTTTAAAGATATTTTAAGTGCTCCAATTAATTTTGGCTTTGATGAAATAGGTGATTATGGAATCAATAACTTATTAGTTTATCATAATTTTAAAATTTTTAATTATGAAAAGTATATTGCTGATATTAATTGCCTTTCAAAAAGATTAACAATGGTGAGATTGATCGATGGTAAGTTTAAAAAAGAAAAAAAGAAAATGGTTTTTTCTTTTGAAAAGGGTAAAATCTTCAATTATTCTATTAACTCAAAAGAATTAATTGAAAAAAAAGAATATGCATATATACATTTTCAAAAAAGGAAAATGAGTAATAAAATTAGTAATAAATGTAGTAAATTTATAATTACGTATGAAGATTTTATTAATTTCGAAAAAATAGATATTGATTTTATTAAGAAGTGTCAACCATCAAAGATTAATGTAAATATTTTATATTTAAAAATTAAATTAAAGGCTGTAAAAAATAAACTAAACAGATTTTTTGTAATTAAGAAACTAATTGTTGGTAAAAAAATATGAACTCAGTTTTATTTGGTAAAAAAATAATAAATAAAAATTTGTTTAGTTACGCTATTTTGTCTGTTTTCTTTTTGTTATCTAATAGTGTTTCGTTTGTTTTTGGTTATGTTGCGATATTGTATAGTTTATATAAAATTATAAGGAATGATACATCAGATAATATTAAATTGATTTTCTTTTTATTACCTAATATTAGAATTTTAGATGTTTTGGGATTTTTAAGTTGTATTAATATAATTGTTTTATTAATTTCGTTTAAATATTTAATTACTTCATGGAAAAAAATAAAAAACATTAAAAGAATTTTTATTTGTTCATATTTGATTTTTTTACTAGAATTCTTTCACGGTTTTTTGAATATAGAACAATTTAATTCAACGCTTTTTGGCGCAATAAATATTTCATTTGATTTTATGGTTTGCTTGTGCATAATTAATGATGATTGGTCAAAAAAAGATTTCAGAGAAATGTCTTTATCTTTATCTTTTGGCGTAGTTATCTCAGCTTTAATATTTATTATATGTAATCCTGATACAATAAATCTTATTTTTAGTTCCAGATATCGTTTGAGTGCTTATGGAAATGATGCAAATTATTTAAGCTTTTATATTTTGATAGGAATTTCAGGTTTATTGATATATTCG
This sequence comes from uncultured Bacilli bacterium, assembly GCA_944329385.1. GTDB lineage: Bacteria > Bacillota_I > Bacilli_A > RF39 > UBA660 > Coprosoma. The sequence goes on from CALVIE010000021.1 coordinate 14,725, forward strand.
TATGGTTCAAAACTAAATTTAATTGAATCTATTGTGATTGTTTTAAATATTGTAATTGGTTTACTTACATCTAGTAAAATGTGTATATTAGGAATGTTGATAATCTTTTGTTTTTATTTGATTAATGTTTTATTTAAGGGAAATTTAAAAAAAATGTGTGGTATTTTTGCTAAAATTATGCCGATTATAGCGATAGTTTTATTATTTTTAAAGGAACAATTAAAATATTTAGTAGAAAAATTTTTTGAAAGATTTAAAGAGAGTTATAATTCAACAAGTTTAGATAATTTTACTTCTGGAAGAAGTGAGCTGTTTTCTGAATATATAACTTTAATTAATAATGATGTTATCTCTTTATTGTTTGGTAGAGGAATAAATTATTTTTCTTATTACCAACAATATGGAATGATGTTGATTGCTCATAATACATATTTAGATTTTATTTTAAGTTGGGGAGTATTAGGGGTATTAGTCTTTATTATATTATTTATTTATAATATTCGTAATAAGGTTATATTTAAAAATAATTTTATTAATTATTTACCATTGATGATATTTATGATAATGCTAATGTCTTTGAGTTGTATGTCTGCTGATATGTTTTGGTATATATTGGCCTTGGTTTTTATTCCGCTTTGTAAAAATAAAAAAGTTAAAGGAGACGATTAAGAAAAATGAAAATATTATTTACGGTGGAAACATATTATCCTAAAAAAGATGGTGTGCAAATGGTTACTCAATATTTGGCTGAAGGTCTTGCTTCTAGAGGACATGATGTTACAGTTTTTACTTCTAATATTGATGAAAATAAAAATTTTGAGACATTTCATAATGTTAAAATTAAAAGATTTGATTTAAGAACTAAGTTTGGCTTATATTTTGGTGATAGAAAAAAATATATAAAAGATGTTTTGACTAAATCAAAAGATATTGATGTTTTGATAAATGTTTGTACACAAACAGCATTTACAGATTTGTTATTATCACATTTAAGTGAGATTAATTGTAAAAAAATTTTGTATATGCACGGAATGTATGATTTTGGATGGCATTTATATAACTTTAGTAGTTTTAGAGATATTTGTAATAAAATATGGAAAAATATACGTTGGATGCCGCTATATTTAAAAAAAAGTAATTTTTTATATTATGATAAGGTTATACAGTTACATCCATTGTGTGTAGGTTATAACTTTTTTGTGAAAAGGTATAACATTGTTCCTTTTACATTGGAAAATGCTGCTGATTCTATTTTTTTTAATGATGTTTGTATTCATGAGAGTAGTGACAAAGATAAATATGCAATTTGTGTTTCTAATTTTCTTCCTGGTAAAAATCAAAAATTTATTTTAAAAGCTTTTTATAAGGCCAATTGTCAAAATTTTGGATTGGTTTTGATTGGAAGTAAAAAAACTAATTATTATCGACAATTGATTAAATTGAATAATAAATTAAGAAAAAAATATGGTAATAGAGACGTTAAGATTTTAACTAATCAGAGTAGGAGTATAACTGTTAAAATGATTAAATCTGCTTCAATGTATTTGTTTGCTAGTAAACATGAGGTTTACCCAGTATCTATTATAGAAGCTATGGCATCAGGTATTCCATATATATCAACTGATGTCGGTTGCATTAGGGCATTGCCTGGAGGAATTGTTATAAAGAATATGACAGAAATGATTAATGCAATCAATTTTTTACATGATAATTTAACTTCCTCTAAAATAATAGGTAAATGTGGTTATCAGTATGCTAAAGTTCAATTAAAGGTTGAAGAAAAAGTTATTCAGCTAGAAAAATTATTAAATAAAATAATAAAATAATAAAATAAAAAAATAAATTATTTTAAGTAAAAGGTGATATTTTATATGAGAACTAAAAATTCAATTAGAAATGCTATAGTTTCTGTTATTATGGTTATTTTAACTTCTTTAATTGGTTTAATATCTCAAAAAATTTTTATTACTATTTTGGGTACAGAGTATTTGGGAATAACAGGCCTGTTTACAAATATTATTTCCATGTTAGGAATTGTTGAGTTGGGTATAGGTCCTGCAATAATTTATAATTTATATCGCCCAGTTAAAGAAAATGACATTAATAAAATTAAATCGCTTGTATTTTTTTATAAAAAGGCTTATACAATAATTGCCTTTTTGGTTTTATTAATTGGGTTGTTACTTATTCCTTTTCTACCTTTTATTGTTAATAATGTCACAATTTCCGATAATATTATTGTAATTTATATTTTATTTTTAGTTGATACTTTTGCATCATATTTGATTGCATATAAACAATCTATTCTATATGCGAATCAAGAAAATTATATTGTTAATATAATACATATATTTTATTTAGTAATAATGAATATATTACAATTGATTTTTTTGTATATTACACATAATTATTATTTGTATTTAATAATTAAAATAATGTGTAGATTTGGCGAAAATTACGCTGTTGCTTTTATTTCCAAGAAAAAATATCCAGAAATATTTGTTGATGGTCATGAAAAACTTGATAAAAAAACCAGTAAAGGTATTTTTAAGAGAACAAAAGGGTTAGTATTTCATAAATTAGGTAATTTTGTTGTTGATGGCTCTGATAGTATTATTATATCTTCTTTTTTAGGTATAAAAATGGTTGGATTATATACTAATTATAATTTAATTATAACAGCTATAAATAATTTGATGACACATATTTTTTCAGCTATTACGGCAAGTGTTGGCAATCTTTTAATTGAACCAAATAAAGAAAAAAAATATTGTGTTTTTGAAAATATATACTTTATTAATTTTTGGATATCTTCTATTATTTCAATAGCGTTTTTATGTGTTATACAGCCATTTATAGTGATATGGATAGGTGAAGAGTATTTATTATCAACTATGATTATTATAACTTTATCAATGAGTTTATATGTTAGGTCGATGACTAAAACTATGAATACGTTTAAGGAGGCAGCTGGAATTTTTTACGAGGACAGATTAGTTCCGGTAGGTCAATCTATCATAAATATTGTTTTATCAATAATTTTAGTTCATTATTTTGGTATGGCAGGTGTTTTTATGGGTACAATTATCAGTTATTTGTTATTACATTTTTATAGTTACCCTAAATATGTGTATAAAACGATTTTTTCTGATAGTATTCTGTTATACTTTATCCATTTTTTTAAATATTTGTTATTAGTTATTTTAATGGGCGTTATTTCTTTTATAATTATTGAGTACATTAATTTTAATAATTCCTTAATTCAAATATTTTTTAATGGAATTATAAGTTTAATCATTGTAAATATAGTAATTTTCGTATTTTTCCATAATTCTAGAGAATATAAATATTGTTTACATTTATTAAAAAATATGTTAAAAAAATTAAAGGTGGTAAAATCATGAAAAAAATAATAAATAATATAATTGAAATTTTAATGTTGTTAATTAATATTGTATTTGTATATTATTTGATAAAATTAAATATTGTTCCAACGTTGTATTTGATTATTATAATTGGAATTATTGTAATAATTAATGTTATTTCATGGATTTTGCTTTCAAAAGGAAAGGTTGCCTTAATATTTGGTTATATATTGTTAGTTATAAATTTGATTATATCTTGCACAGGAATATATTATACTTCTGTTACTGATAGTTTTTTTAGTTCACTTGAAGAAGTTAATGAAGAACAATTATATTATGTTGTTGTGAAAAAAGATGGTGAATATAATAAACTTAAAGATTTGAATAATAAGAAAATGGCTATTTTTGAAAACCAATCAAATAATTATAAAAAAGTATTAAATGAAGTAAAAGACAGTATTAAGGTTAAAGATAAAAAATATACTAACGTTAATACGATTGTAAAAGATTTATTAGATGGTAATGTTGATAGTTTACTTATAAATTCAAATAATAAAATTTTATTAGATGAAAATGTTAAATCTTTTAAAGATAATACTAAAGTTATTGCAAAACTATCTATTAAACTTTCAAAACAAGAAGATAAAAAAGAGGATAGTGAAGAGAAGAGTGAAGAGGTAATTAATAATGGTTCCTTTAATGTTTTAATTAGTGGTATTGATACTTATGGCAGTATAAATAGAGTTTCTAGAAGTGATGTTAATATTGTTGTTACAGTTAATCCTAATACTCATAAAATATTACTTACAAGTATTCAAAGAGATATGTATGTACAATTACATGGAACGACAGGAACTAGAGATAAATTAACGCACGCAGGTATATATGGTATTAATATGTCTAGACAAACTATAGAAGATTTATTAGATATAGATATTCCTTATTATGTCAGAGTTAATTTTGATAGTGTTATTAAACTTGTTGATACTATTGGTGGCGTTGATATATATAATGATATTGCCTTTAAAGGCTATTCAAGATATTTCGAACAAGGTAATGTTCATTTAAATGGCGAACAGGCATTAGAGTATGCAAGAGAGAGAAAGAAAATGCCTAATGGTGATTGGACTAGAGGGGAACATCAAAAAGTTATTATTACAGCTATCATTAATAAGATAGCTAATAGTAAAGAGTTACTTACTAATTATGGTGACATTTTAAATAATTCTAAAGATTTAATTCAAACAAATATTCCTACAGATGTAATTAAAAAGTTTGTTAAAGACCAAATTGATTCTATGAGTCCATGGAATATTACATCAACATTTGTTGGTGGAGCAGGTTCTGATTATAGAGAAACTTATTCAATGCCAGGAATGAATTTATATATAACTTATCCAGATGAAAACAGTGTTAAAAACGTTTCAAAACAAATAAAAGATTTATTAAATGAGTAAAAGCTATACTTTATGTATAGTTTTTTTGCATATTTAGGATTATTAGGTTATAATTGAATACATAATAATAAAGGGGTAGATAGATTGATATATTTACTTTTGATTTTAATTGTT
>CALVIE010000022.1 GCA_944329385.1 uncultured Bacilli bacterium
TCTTAACTGGAATTTTATGTAAGACTAAATTCTCGTATAACATATTGAAACTGGAATTTACTTTTTCAGTTTACATTTATTAAAATTAATATTAGGGTGATACAAAGTGACAACATTTGAAAATGAAAAGGAAGTTTAATGGCTTCCTTTATTCATCTTTAAACAGTTTTACTATTATCGGCTTTAAAAGTTCTATAATAACTAACGATACTAAGTTAATTAAAATTACATAGATAAATTGATTTAAAGTTATATGTGTTAGACCGAAGATTTGTCCAATTGGTGAGAAAAATACTACTATTTGAACTAATACTAAAACTAAAATACCAATATTCAATTGTTTGTTTTTAAATAGTCCTTTTTTATGAATTTGTTCTTTTAGTGATCTACAGTTATAAGCAAATACAAACTCATTGATGACAATGCTTAGAAGAGCTAATGTTTGGGCGATATTTTGACCTAGTGGTAAAAATTTATAATAAACATATAGGCTGATTAATGTTTCTAAAATTACTGACAAAATTAGAAAGCTACTAAAAAATTTAGTGAATATTTTTTTGTTTAAACCATTAGGTTTTTGTTTCATGATATTTTTAGATGGGCCTTCAAAGGCGAGTGCTATTGAAGGGATGGTATCGGCTACTAAATCAATATATAGAACATGAATGGCTGATATAATGGTATTTCCTGTAAGCATTCCAAATAAAATAATTGCTATTTCGGTAAAATTACTTGATAGATTATATAAAATATTAGAAATGACGTTATCATATATTCTTCTTCCTTCTGATACGGCCGTAGTGATTGTTTCAAAGCTATCATTTAAAAGGATAATGTCGGAAACATCTTTAGTTACATCAGTTCCAGTTTTACCCATACCTATTCCAACGTTAGCTAATTTGATTGCAGGTGCGTCATTAACACCGTCACCGGTCATGGCAACTACTTTTTTTTCTTTTTGAAAGGCTTTGACAATTTGAAGTTTTGTTTCTGGTGAAACTCTTGCATATACTTTGTATTTATTGATGTTTTTAATTATATCTTCGTTTGATAGATTTGATGCATTTATGCACTCGTTATCACTAGCACAGATTCCGGCTTCTTTGGCAATAGCTTTGGCAGTTTCTAGGTTGTCACCAGTAAGCATAACAACAGTTATACTAGCGGTTTTACATTTATCTATTGATTCTTTGATATTTTTTCTAATTGGATCTTTAAAGCCGGCTATACCAACAAAAGTTAAATCGCTTTCTTCTTTAAAATAATCGTTTTGATCGGTTATTTTTTTTGTTATTTTTTTATAGGCAAAGGCAATTACTTTTAAAGAGTTAGCTGACATTTTAGTTTCCATTTCTCTATATTCATTTATATGGTTTTTATCTATTGTTTTTATTTCATTACCGACTAATATGTGAGTACTATTTTTGATGATTGACTCCAAGCTTCCTTTGATATATAAATACGTTTCATTATCTTTATTATAAATGGCACTCATCATTTTACGTTTAGAATCAAAAGGAAGTTCGGTAATTTTGGTAGATGTTTTTTTATTTAAATTATTTTCTTTTAAATATGTTTTTATAGCAACATCTACGGCATCACCGGTATAGGTTCCATTATCGGCTAAGGTGGCAGAGTTTGAACAGTCCATAATATCGATTAATGTTTGATATTGTTTTAAATTTTGAGGAGATATTTCTTTTTTATCAGTATATATATTTACTAGGTGCATTTTATTTTCAGTTAGGGTTCCTGTTTTATCTGTACATATTATTTCAGTAGAGCCTAATGTTTCGATGGCGGCTAAGTTTCTAACGATAGATTTTTTCTTGGCCATCTGCCCTACTCCTATTGATAATGTGGCTGTAATTGCGATTGGTAAGCATTCAGGGACACTAGCTACAATCATTGATATACAAAGCATAATTATATTTAAAACTGTATAATGATTAATTAGGCCATATAATAAGACAAAGGCAATTAAAATGAAGGCAACACGGGTTATAAAACGGCTAACACGAGCAACTTTCATTTGAATTGGTGTGACTGGTTCTTCTTTAGTATCGATAGCGCCTGCTATTTTGCCTAATTCAGTGTTCATGCCGGTGTTTACGACAATAGCTTCTATTTTTCCGGCAACTAATGTTGTTCCGGAATATACCATGTTATATGTTTCAGCAAGGATTGTTTCTTTTTCAATTACTGAGTCTATTTTATCGATATTTTGACTTTCACCGGTTAAAATTGATTCGTCTGTTTTGGCAAAATAACTTTTGATTATTCTAGCATCTGCAGGTATTTTATCACCAGCTTCTAAGATAATATAATCACCTAGAACTAAGTATTTTGAATTAACATCTTTACTTTTTCCATTTCTTTTGACAGTTACATAGTTAGCTGTATATTTTTTTAGTTTTTCAGTGGCATCTTCGGCTTTAGACTCTTGAAAATAGCCCATGATACAGTTTACTATTGTTGTTCCTAAGATAACTAAAGGTTCTAGAAAATCTTCTTGAGTTACGATGGAATATATTAATGATAATATGCCAACTACTATTAATAAAATTATCATCATATTTTTAAATTGACTTAAAAATATTTGAAATTTAGTTCTTTTATGTTTATCAATTAAAATATTTTGACCATATTTTTTTAAACGTTTTTTTACTTCTTCGTTTGTAAGACCGTTTGAAGATGTGGTTAATAGTTGATATATTTCTTCTACTTTCTTTTTATAAGCATCATTCATTTTTATCTCTCTTTTCTATTTTATATTTTTATTGTATCAAATTGATGCTTTAATGTCTAGAAGCTTTTTTCAAATTAAAAAAGCCTTGATTTTCAAGACTTTAGTAAACATATTGGTAGCCTGTACGAGAATTGAACTCGTGACTCCACCTTGAGAGGGTGGCATCTTAACCACTTGACCAACAGGCCTTATAGACATAATTAAACGTCTATTTAATATTAACACAAAACAGATATTTTGACAATAGATATTAATTTAATTATTTAAATGTTTACTTAATTTATCTGGTATTCTTCTTGGACTTCTAATGGAGTTTAGTCCATATTCTTTTAATTTAGAGAATGTATATTTTGTTTTATTATATTTTTTAATTAGTTTTAAATTCATTGTGCGATCGTTTTTATCTTTATAAATGTCTAATTCTATTACTTTACATTTATACAATATTGCGGAATATGGTGCGCCTAAATATATATAGACGGTGTCATTTAATTTTATATTTTTGGGCTGTTTCCAAGAAAATATTTCTAAACTTTCTATATAAGAAATTACATCAAAATAGTTTGGATTAGCTGGGATTATCCATTCATCTTTTATTTTTGAGTATTCATAGCTTATATTTATTAGATTTAAGATTTCTTCGTCTTTTAAGGTGTCATTTAATATGATGGTTACCCATGTTTTTTTATTCATGTGATATGCAGGATAAATGTTTTTTTCTTTTAGATATTCATCATTATTCAGTTTAAGATTTAATATTTCTATTTCGCCTTTCTCTTTCGGAATTATTTTGCTTTTATCAACATTCATAATGATGGCGAACCATTTACTGCTTTTTTTATTTCTAAATACTCCATATCGTGGGTATTTTTTCCATAAAAACTCGGGATTGGTTTTATATTTTTGGATTATTTTGCTTGTTATTCTATTTGACTGATTATATATAAAGAAATTTTTTTCAAAACATTTTTCCCTAATGTCTTTTAAAATTTTTATGTATTTTTCTTTTATTTTAGAAGTAAACTCACCTTGGGCTTCTTTTATTTTATAGTTTGTATATTCACACTGCATTTCTAGATCATATATTTTACCAGAAACAGTATTTTTATCGATGGTTATTTGAACTATAAAAGTATCTGTTATTTTTTTGGAATATTTATAAATTTGGTCTTTTATAAATCCATATTTTAAAAGTTTATTTTCATTTGCTATATAGGTTTTAAATATTTCTTCTTCTATGGTCATTTTTTATCTCTTATCTAAATATTCGTGAGCTAAAATATCTTTTAATACTAGCATAGAATCTTCTTTACTATAATTGTAAGTTTTTTCTATATCGTCAAGTAATTTTCTTATTTCACCAGCATATTTTTTAATATCAACTTCTTTTTGATATGTTTTTAAAATTGGATATTTACTAGCCCAAACTTTAGTCCAATTAATTTTATTTTGATTTTTTTCGGCTTTTGTTTTGATTATTTTTTCAATATTTTTCATTGGTTTATCCTTATATATTCTTGATATTCTTTGGTTATTTTTATTTGGCCGATTATATCTAAAACAATACCAATTATAGCAAATATACCACCTATTATAGATATAGTTATTTGAGTTTCAATGTTTTCAAATGCAAGAAGTGCGATTAGAACAATGATAAATGCGAATGAAGTTATTATTGATGCGGTTAAAATTAGTTTATAGCTAGATGTTTTTTCCTGTTCACATTTCTTTTTAAATTCTTTTTTGGTCATTATATCCCTCATTTCTAGTTACGAGTTAATTATACCATAGTAACAAGGTTAAAACAATTTTACTTTTGTTTTATGTTTAGTTATAATTAATTTGTGCGAAGGGATGATTTGATGGATAGTTCTATGAATTATTATGAACTTTTAGGTGTTTTGCAAAACGCAAGTGAAGCTGAGATTAAAAGTGCTTATAAAAAGCAAATGAAAAAGTGGCATCCAGATATAAATAAATCTAAAGATGCTTCTTCAATGTCAATTTTGCTTAATGAAGCTAAGGAAACTTTATTAGATGAAGATAAAAGAAAAAAATATGATTTACAGCTTAAAAAAGATATACAAGATAATTATAATAAATATAATTTTTCTCATTCTAAACCTAAGGGAAGTTATAGTGGCGTTAAGTCTAATGAATATGCGAAGGTAAGGAAGGTCAGCAAATGGGAATATTTTAAAGAATATTTGAAATATGCGAAAGAACCTTGGTGGCGTAAGTGTTTGGGGGTTATTGGTGTTATTTTTGAAAGTCTTTTATGCTTTGTTTTAAAGATTATTTTGATTGGTGGAGCTTTTTTATCTAATTTAGGTAGTTATTTGATTTTAATGACATTTACTTTTATGGGGCCTATTTTAGGACTTTTAGGCATTTTACTTATAGGCAGTTTTTTAACTGATGGTTTTGCTATTTTTAAAAATAATAATTTATTTAGTTTGATTATTGTTTTTGGTGTTTTGTATGTTTTAATGATTATATTGCCAATTATTTCTAGAAAAATTTTATCGCCTAAGGTATTTGATATTTTATATAATAAGATTGATATTAATCTATTTAAATGGTGTGTAGGATACAAAGATTAGAAAAAACGCTTTTTAGGCGTTTTTAATTAAACTTAAAGTATCTCTAGCTATCATAAGTTCTTCATCTGTTGGAATTACATAAACTTTTATTTTTGAGTCAGGGGTAGATATTAAAGCTTGTTTTCCACGAATGTTATTTTTTTCTTCATCTATTTTAACTCCAAGACAAGCTAGGTTATCACAAACTAATTTTCTAATTAATGGGCTATTTTCGCCTACTCCAGCTGTAAAGGCAATAACATCCGCACCATTTAATAAAACATAATATTGGGCAATGTAGTCGGTAATTCTTCTAACGTATTTATTCATAGTTAAAATAGCTCTTTCGTTACCTTCGTTATAAGCGGTTTCTAAATCGCGCATATCACTACTAATACCACTTAAACCTAGAACCCCACTTTTTTTATTTAAATCATTAATGATTTCGTCAATATTTTTGTTTTCATTTTCCATAACTGGAGGTAATAATGATGGGTCAATGTCACCACTTCTAGTTCCCATCATAACACCAGCAAGTGGTGTGAATCCCATGGATGTATCAATACATTTTTCATCTTTAATGGCGGTTATTGATGCACCGTTACCAATATGGCAACTAATTAGTTTAAATTTATCGGTGTTTAAAATTTGAGCTGTTGTTTCAGTAATATATCTATGGCTTGTACCATGTGCTCCATATTTTCTGATTCCGTATTTTTCATACCATTCATAAGGTACGGCATAAAGATATGTTTCTTTATTCATGGTTTGATGGAAAGCTGTGTCAAAAACTACAGTATTAGGAACGTTTGGCAAAGCTTTTTTAAAGGCTTCAATTCCAAGCATATTTGCAGGATTATGTAGTGGAGCAAAATGTTTGATAGAGTCTAATTTTTTCATAACTTCATCATCAACAATAACCGTTTTGTCAAATATGTCTTTTCCTTGAACTACTCTATGTCCTACTCCTTCAATTTCATCTAGTGTATTAACAATTTTTAAATTTATTAATTCTTTTAATAAAATATTTACGGCGTCGTTGTGATTATTTAATTGCTCTTCTTTTTCATATTTTTGACCGTTAAATTTAATTGTGTATTTTCCATCAATTCCAATTCTTTCAAAAACGCCATTTGCAATAACGTTTTCATTTTCCATATTGATTAAGCTAAATTTTAAAGAACTACTTCCAGCGTTAATAGATATTATTTTCATTTATTTTCCTCCTTTTATATATTGTTTGTTTTTTTGATTTATATTTTCTTTTTGCTTTTGAGCGGCTTTTAGAGTGTTTTCAAGAAGCGTGGCTATAGTGACTGGGCCAACTCCGCCTGGGACAGGGGTATAGAAACTAGCAATACCTTCTGGTGATTCAGCGTCACCTACTGATTTACCATTTACATAATTATAACCGGCATCTATTATTATAGCGCCTTCTTTAAACCAATCTTTTTTAATAAGTTCTGGCCTACCTACAGCACATATAACAATATCAGAGTTTTGAATTTCCTCTTTTAAATTTTTTGTTTTAGAATGGCATAGTGTTACAGTCGCATTTCTATTTAAAAGCATAGCAGATATTGGTTTACCTAAGATTGAACTTCTTCCAATAACACAGGCTTTTTTTCCTTCTATATTAATATTATAAAAATCTAATATTTTGATTATTCCGGTTGGTGTGGCTGCTCCAAAAGCATTTTCACCGAAGGCCATTTTCCCAAAGCTGTGACTGCTTAGACCATCAACGTCTTTTTCTTCACTTATTTTATCAAAACATTTTTGTTCATCGATGTTTTTTGGGAGAGGGTGCTGGAGGAGGATACCATTTATTTCTGGGTCTTCATTTAAGGTTTCAATTATTTTAATTAAACCTTCTGTTGTAAAGCTTGGCAAAACATATTCTCTTGTATGTATTCCTACCCTTTCGCAAGCTTTGGATTTCATTTTAACATAAGTTTTAGAGGCTTTGTCGTCACCAATAACAATGGTAGCTAAAGTGATTTTTTCTCCATAATTATTTTCAAAATCATATACTTTATTTCGTACATCATTTTCAATAGCAGTAGCAACTGCTTTTCCATCTAATATTTTACTTTTCATATTTTCACCTACTTTTTTGTTTATGTATTTTGATTATAACACATATTTTATATATATAAAAGCAAAATGGCGGTTTTGTTTTAAATAAAATGGCGTTCGAAAGGAGAGTTGAACTCCTATCTTTCCCTTCGGAGGGGAATACTCTATCCACTTGAGCTATTCGAACATATCACTATTATATCATGAAAGACTCAGGATTGTACCTGAGTCTTGATATTTATTTCGATTATTTTGGTGTTTTTTAGGTTTTGATTTGTTTTAATATTTATTATTTTTGATTCTTCTTTATCTAAGGTGTCACCAATATAACTAGTAAGGGTTATTTGTTTATCTAAGGTGATAGTTATTGGGGATATTTTTAAAATGTTTGCAGTTATATTGGTAGCTTTGGCAGTTATATAATATGTATCATTTTTTTTATCGATATTAATATTACTAAATAAAACATTATTTTTTATTTGATCTTCGAATTTTAAATGAATTAATTTTTCTACTTCAGGTTCTTTTTGATTTTTTGGAATATTTAAAATTAGAAATAATGATGCAATAATAATTACTATAATAATTATTATTATGGGATTAAATGATTTTAATTCTTTTTCCATTAATTAGCTTTCCATGTTTCAAAGACATTACAACTGCTTGATGAAGGAGCTGGGGATGGCATTTTCATTCTAACAATGGTTGGTATTTTAAAGGCAGAGCCAAAAGCCATACAAGTTCCTGGCTGTAAAGTTTTTTGTTTTTCAACAATGTCGGCGGAAATATTTGGAAGCATTTTAGTTATATAATCCAAATCTCTTGGGTGAGTTATTTTAAAAATTAAGAAGTTTGCACACTGAGAGATAACGGTATCGGAAATTTCAACTGGTCTTTGAGAGATAAGATTGAAAATTAATCCATATTTACGTCCTTCTTTGGCAGCTCTTTCAAATATATTATAACCTATCAATTCGACATCACCATCATTTTGAACATATCTATGAGCTTCTTCAACAAAGATATGGAATGGAATTGATGCTCTATTTTTAAGACTTTTAGTGAAGTTAAATAACATTTTTGTATATATTTTAACAACAACTTTAGCAAACCAGTCCTCAACGTCTTCTAGGTTAAAGTTGATTACTTGTGCTTTTTGACCATTTTTGGCAACTAATGTAGCAATATAATTTTCGATGGTAATAAAATTTGGATAACGCAAGTATCTTGAGTTTTCAGATATTGTTAGTGAATGAAGTCTAACTTTTAATTCAATAGCGTCTGCATAGGTATCTGTATTATTTAAAAGGCCTTCACTGATCAAGGTAAATTCCAAAGCTTTTTCTAAATCTTCTAGAGTGTAATATTTGATTTCTTTTGGTTCAAATTTATCTAATGATTCGTCGATGAAACTGGTAATATATTCAGTCATCAAAATACTTTCTGGGAAGTTTCCTTGCGTGTCGATAGTGAAACATTCTCTAAATTTTCTTGTATAACCTATTCCTTGAACTGGGGCTTCTAAGTTAAACTGTGGTGTTGAACAGTTAGCTATAATGGCAAAAACATCATTTCTTTTACTACTGGCTGTTTGGTTGGTATATAAAATTGTCATAATAGCTTTAGCTATTAAATGATTTTTATAGCGTGTACTCATTTCATCATCTGAAGCAAAAATATTTACTAGTTTTAACATTCTTTCGATTATAGTTAACTGTGAGTGTTTGTCAGCGCGTAAAAGTAAAGCCATATCATCAATGTCTAAAAGCCAAAGTGGAATGGATAAGATTTCCCCATCGGTTTGATGAATGTTTGTGGTATAGAATTTAAAATGAAGATTAGAATTAATTTGGCTGATGTTTTGCAGAGCATTATGATATTCGCCGTATGCGTCAAAGATGAAAAAGTTAGATCTGAATGGTAATAGCTTGTTATTTTCAAAAATATTTTGTAAAAGCCTTGCGACTCCACAAGATTTACCTGAACCACTATTACCAAATATTGCCATGTGACTACTAAATAGATCATTTATGTCAACATTAATTGGGTAGTTATCATAAAGTGGACTTTCACCTAGGATGAACGATGATGCTGTGTTATCTCCTAAAATTAAGCCAACTTCACTTTTATCGATTAATCTAATGTGAGCATTAAATGTTGGTTTTCTTATGACACCACCAACAAATTTGCCATTTGTAATTTCACCTAGAAATCTAATTTTAATAATATCGCTGCCGGTATCTTCAACTTCACCTAATATTTTTTTGTTTTCATCTTCAAATATGACATGCATATTCATGATATTGGTAGATATTGAGCCATCTTTTGGTGTTTCAACGTGTGCTTCTGTGTTACTAATATAAAGTATTTTTCCAAACATAGTTTTCCCCCTTTTATAATAAATCTTCTATTTGTTTTTTTGTTTTTGAATCTAAATTTTGAATTATTTGTTTTATTTTTTGACTGTTTTGATATTGTTTTAATATATTTTCATAATAATTTAGTTTATTTTCGGCTTCTTTTATTTGCTTATAAATAGCATTTCTAGAAACTTTCTCGTTTTCAGCAATTTCTGATAAGGAAAGATTATTAAAATAATAATCTTTAAAGTATTTTTTTTGTTTTTCTGTGAGAAGCTCTCCATAATAGTCAAAAAGAATATTTAGGTAAACAACTTTATCCATTATCATCCATTCCCTTAAATAAACCATATATATATTTTTCAATATCAAATACTTTTAGGTCATTTTGGGTTTCCCCTAATCCAACATATTTAACTGGAATTCCTGTTTCTTCTTTAATAGCTAAGACAATACCGCCTTTAGCTGTGCCATCTAATTTAGTTAAAACAATGCCTGTAATATTTGTTATTTCTTTAAAATTTTTGGCTTGGCTAATACCGTTTTGACCAGTGGTTGCATCTAATACAAGTAAGGTTTCGTGTGGAGCATTATCAATTAATTTACCAATAACTTTGTTAACTTTTTCTAATTCTTTCATTAGCCCTATTTTGTTTTGAAGTCTTCCGGCGGTGTCTATTAGAACTACATCATAATTTTCTTCTTTAGCTTTGTTGGCACCATCATACATGACACTAACAGGATCAGCGTTTTCTTTATAGACAATGTCACATCCTACTTTTTCTGACCACTGTTTTAGTTGTTCTATAGCTCCTGCACGAAAGGTATCACCGGCCACCATTAAGACTTTTTTGCCTTCTTTTTTTAGTTTATAGGCTATTTTACCAATTGTTGTGGTTTTCCCCGCACCATTGACTCCAACAAATAAAATTACTGTCGGTCCTTTTTTTGCATAATTTATTTTATTTGTGATGATGTCACCGCCGACATATATGATAAACATTTCATCAACGATTATGTCTTTTAGTTCATCAGGTGTTTTTATATTTTCTTTTTTAACGCGTTTTTTTAATCTATCGATTATTTCCATGACGGTATTTACGCCAATGTCAGACATTATTAATATTTCTTCTAGGTTTTCAAAATATTCGTCATCAACTATTTTGTGATTATTATTTAAATTTAATAAAGCTGATAAAAGATTATTTCTTGTTTTTTCTAAACCTTTGTCATATTTTTCAATTTCTTCTTTTTCTTCTTTTTTAAAGATGTTTTTAAATTTGTCAAATATTTTCATGTTTTATCACCCTTGTACTATAACAATTTTACACTATTTTTTTTTAAAAAACAATAGAAAAAGCCATTAAATGGCTATTCAACAATTAAATTTTTTTTAATATTTTTGTCTTATGTTGTTTTTGAATTATTCTTTCTTTGCCTTTTCCAGCAAATAGGGCTGATTTTTTAGGTAAGGCATTTAATCCTTCTTTAAATGGAAGCCACATGTGAAGTCTATAATCTCCTTTTGTTTCTGATACATCTACCCATTCTGCAATAATTTTATCTTCATATTCGCATATTTCCATTCCTGCTTTTTGCATTATTTTTTCTGAGTTTGAGCCATTTAAATCAGTTCTTGCATATATTAAATCAAAGTCATTGGCTAGTGCGTAACAAATGGCATAGTTAACTAAGGCCGTGCA
This sequence comes from uncultured Bacilli bacterium, assembly GCA_944329385.1. Taxonomy (GTDB): domain Bacteria; phylum Bacillota_I; class Bacilli_A; order RF39; family UBA660; genus Coprosoma. The sequence continues at coordinate 11,474 of CALVIE010000022.1, forward strand.
TGCACCTTTCCCTCTGTTTTTCTTTTCGGTTGACAGTCCATAAATGTATAGGTTTTTAGGCTTTGAATTTGAATTACAAAATTCGACTGTTTCATTTTCGTAGTTATATACGCATTCATTCATGGATATAATATTACCATTTTCATCAATATATAGGAAAATTTTTCCATTATCTGTTACGTATTTTAGTTCTTCTTTGGCAGATTTATAGTCGATAATTTCATGGTATTGTTCGGCGAAAGATTTTAATAATTTTTTGATTATTAGAATGTTTTTTTCACTGTAACCCATGGTGGCAATAGCACAGCCGTTTTCAAGTATTTGCCATATTTTTAATTCTGAGTCATCTTCTTTTATTTTTTTCATTAATTCGATTTGTTTTTGTGTCATATATTTTTTCATATTAGTTATCCTCCTTTAACATTTTTTCCCAAATTTGATACAAAGTATATAGGCTTTCTTTTTCTATGTATTCTTTTGGGGCGTGAGCGAAATCTCCTATTGGATTGGTAAGAATTGTTGGTATTTTTTTATCTGAAAAATAAATGGCATCACTGGTTGCTTCGCTAGAAACAATTTCTACATTTTTACCCAATATATCGGTACTTATTTGTATATATTTTTGAACGTTTTTATCATCTAGGTTTGTTTTGAATAAACTTCCAGCATGTATAATTTTTATTTCTAAGTTTTTATTTAATGATCTTATGTATTTAATGATACTTTCTTTAGAATCTTTAGAAGTATGACGAATATCTAGATAGATACTGGCTGATGATGGCACACTATTTAAAGCTTCTCCTCCTTTGATCATTGATAAATTTACTGATGTTTTATAATCGTTTTGTGAATATGGCAAGGGATATTTTTTGATTATGTTTTGATATATTTCTAATAGTTTTAAAATAGCATTTTCTCCGTTATATGGCTGTGATGCGTGAGCAGATTTTGTTTTAACTGAAAGTTTTAATTGAAGCTGCCCTTTTTCTTCTTTTACAATTTGTAGATTTTTACCTCCATCTGGAACAATGGCAAAATCAGTGTCATAGACTTTTAGTAATTGTTTTGCACATTCGCCAGTAATTTCTTCGTCTGATGTAATAAATAAGGCAACTTTTTTCTTTGTGTTTAGATTTTTAAATAATTCAATAGCTGTAGCTAAACTACCTTTCATATCAAAAGAGCCTCGGCCTTTTATTTTGTTTTTGGTTTCTATAAAATTATAGTTTTCTGCTGGAACTATATCTACATGAGTACAAAAGATTATATCTAGTTTTTTTGATGATGTATTTGATATTACTATGGCTTTTTTTCCTTTAAATTCATAATCTTTAATGTTCAAGTTTTTTGGTATTTCACTTTTTATATAAGAGAATGCTTGTTCAAATTCTTCTTTTTTATCTTCTGTTGTTTGATAAGACATTAAATTTTTTAAAATTTTTATTATATTTTCTAATGTTTGATTCATTTTTATTTTCCTTTCTATAGTAAACAAAAAACCTATGCTTGTATTGCATAGGTCTATTTTATCAAAAGATAAGTTATTTATGACTTTCGCAAATACAAGCACCTTAATAACACTTGCATCTGCGATTTATTTTATCGCTTCCTCAAGTGTTTATGGCATCTGCGTCTACGAATAATATTAGTCATAAATATTTTCATATAAATCCTTCCCTTTCTTTTGATTTTTTTAATTTTAACAGTTATTATTACTTTTGTCAAATGCGTTTTTAATGATTATTTGTTTTTATTAATGTTTTTTCTTTTTTATTTAAATAATTTAATATTGCCTGACACATTTCACTATTTAACTGTTTTAAAGATAATTGTATAAATAAATTTTCTTTGTTTTGTGAATTAATATATATCATGGTATATTCATATTTTGAATTTATTTTTAAGATGGTGTGTTGGTACAATGTTTTACCGTCAGCTTGGGTATCTAAAATATTGGCAATATAACTACCTTTAAAAAGGCTTTTTCTAGTTTTTTTATTATAAATAAAATAGTTTATTGTTAAAGGGGCTTTTACAAATATATCATCGTTATTTGATAGAATAGTTTGAGCGTAATTGATATAACTGCTTATTTGGTTAAGATTTGTTTTTGTAGCTTTGGCTATTATTTGAGATAGTTCTTGCAAGGTTAAAGTAAATTTTATATTTTGGGCAAACTGATTTAATTCTTCTTGACTTTGCACTAAATCTTCGTTTAATGGAATAATGATTTTTTGAAACTGATCATTTAATTTATCTATTTCTTTTTGCTTATTTTCAATAATTTGTTTTTTTGATTGAAAGATTTCAATATATTGTTTTATTTGTGAATCCATAATGTCCTTCTTTCATGTTTTTTATCTATATTACAAATATTTATAGTGAATGTCAATGTATAATTATTTTTAGAACAAAATGCCAAAATAAATTTTGTGCGTTATTACCTCACGGTAAACTATTTCTACTTCTAAGAAACCTAAGGTTTCTCCATATAGAGTATCGGATGGTCGCCACCCTAACTCATTTTATTTTTGTCAAAATTTATTTGTCATAATATTGTAACTATATAATAAAAATCAAGGGTCTAGATGAACTCACTTCGTTCGCCCTTGATTTTTAAAATTTGCTTTTTTATTAGTGTCTACTAAATGGGGTTCACATCATTTGGTTATTTACTTTTTATTATGTGTGTGTTTAATATTGAGGAGAAGTTTTATTTTTGCATTATGTCTTAACTTGTCAAATTTCAAAAAAAAAGATATAATGTTATAGTCAGTTTTAACTTTTAAAGAAAGGAGTTTATAATGAAGTTTAACAAAGATGAAACTTACATTTTCGCTTTAGGCGGACTTGGTGAGGTCGGAAAAAATATGTATGCTTTTATGCGTAATGATGAAATTATTATTACTGATGCGGGTGTTATTTTCCCAGGTGGCGAACTTATGGGAATTGATTATGTTATTCCAGATATGACTTTTTTAAAACAAAATGAAAGTAAAATTAAAGGACTTTTTATTACTCATGGTCACGAGGATCACATTGGAGGTATTCCATTTTTACTTTCTGAGGTAAATATTCCGGCTATATATGCGGCTAATCAAGCAGCAGCTTTAATTAGAAAAAAATTAGAAGATAGAAAAATTAATTTTAATAATTTATTTGTATATAATGAAAATAGTGTTTACAGGTTTAAAGAAATGTGGGTAGAATTTTACCGAACTACACACTCTATTCCAGATTCACACGGTATTATTATTCATACTTTAGATGGTGTTATTATGACGACGGGTGATTTTAAATTTGATTTAACGCCAATTGGTCCAATGGCTGATATATGGAAGATTGCGAAATTAGGTTCTGAGGGAGTAACTCTTCTTTTGAGTGATAGCACGAATGCCATGAATTCTGGTGTAAGTAATAGCGAGTCAAAAGTTGACGATGCATTAGAGGAATTATTTAATATACACAGTAGTAGAATTATTATTGCGACATTTGCTTCTAATATTTACAGGCTTAAGCATATTGTTGATACTTGTAAAAGACATGGGCGTAAGATCGCGGTATTTGGTAGAAGTATGGAAAATAATATTGAAATTTCTATTGAAGGCGGATATATTAAACATAAAGAAATCTTTATTACACCTGAGGAGGCAACAAAGCTTCCGGGAAATAAAGTATGTCTACTTTGTACAGGCACTCAAGGTGAGCCTCTTGCGGCTTTAAGTAGGTTAGCTAATGGAACATTTAGGCATATTAAATTATGTAGTGATGATGTGGTTGTATTTTCTTCATCAGCTATACCAGGTAATGCACTTAGTATTTCTAGAACAATTAATAAATTATATTTAAGAGGTATAACAGTTTATACAAATACTTCTTTGAGTGATATTCATGCATCTGGTCATGCGAATGAGGAAGAGTTAAAATGGATGATTAGACTAGCTAAACCAAAATATTTTATGCCATTTCACGGCGAATATAGAATGCTTAAAAAGCATGCGGATATTGCGGTAGAATGTGATATACCACGAGAAAATACTTTTGTTTTAAGTAATGGCGATGTTCTTTCAATGAAAAACGGCGTTATTAAAAAAGCTGGGCATATTCCAGCTGGAGATACTTATGTAGATGGTAATCGTATTGGTGAGGTTAGTAATGCGGTAATGAAAGATCGCAAAATTATGGCTAATGACGGAATTGTTGTTGTGATTGCAAATATTGATGTGAAAAATGGTAAGTTGCTTACTAATCCAAATATTATTACAAGAGGTTTTGTTTTGGTTAATGATAATTTAGATTTACTTAAAAAATTAGAATTTTTAGCTAAAGATGCAATTGTTAATAAAATTAAAACTGGCGTAAATTATACAGATGTTAAGCAAGAAGTTATTAATGTTTTAAGTAATTATATAAATTTACATACTGGAAGAAAACCTATTATTTTACCGGTTATTATGAATATCAAAAAAGACGTTAAGATTTGACGTCTTTTAATATTTCTTCTATTCTAAGTAACTGATTATATTTAGAAGTTCTATCGGTTCTTGAAAGTGAGCCGGTTTTTATTTGTCCTAAATTTAGACCAACGGCTAAATCAGCAATTGAAGTATCTTCTGTTTCACCACTACGGTGAGATATTACTGTTTTATAACCATTTTGTTTAGCAAGGTTAATGGTTTCTAAGGTTTCAGATATAGTTCCTATTTGATTAATTTTAATTAATATGGCATTACCAGCTTTAAGATCGATGCCTTTTTTTAAATAATTTTTGTTTGTCACAAATAGGTCGTCCCCTACTAACTGAATTTTATCTCCATACTTTTCAGTCATTTTTTTAAAACCGTCCCAATCATTTTCATCTACTGGATCTTCAATGGAAACAATAGGATATTTATTTAATAATGTTTGATAGTAATCAATAAGATTATCAGTGGTTAATTTTAAATTAGCTCCTTTTAAATTATAAATGCCATTTTCATAAAATTCACTTGCAGCAACATCTATAGCAAAGTTTACATCTTTTCCTGGTGTATATCCTGCTTTGGTTATAGCTTCCATTAATAAATCTAATGCTTCTTCGTTAGTGTTTAAGTTTGGAGCAAAGCCTCCTTCATCTCCTACAGCAGTTTGATAGCCTTTATTTTTTAAAACTTTTTTTAAATGATGAAATACTTCACTACCAATTTGAAGTCTTTTGGAAAAAGTTTCGGCTATTGGAATGATCATAAATTCTTGGAAGTCTAGGTTATTATCGGCATGGACTCCGCCATTTAATATATTCATCATAGCTACTGGCATAGAATAGTTATGACCTATATACTGAAAAAGATGCATATTATTATCTTTAGCAGAAGCTTTTAGGTTAGCTAATGAAATTCCTAAGATAGCATTAGCCCCATATTTTTCTTTATTTTCTGTTCCGTCTAAATTTATTAATGTTTCATCAATTTGTTTTTGGTGATTGGAATCTAAACCAATTAATGATTTTTTTAAAACATTTACATTATTTACAGCTTTTAAGACTCCTTTACCCATATATCTATTTGGGTCGTTATCTCTTAGCTCTAAAGCTTCTTTGGTGCCGGTGGAAGCACCTGATGGAACTGCTGCTCTTCCTACTATTCCATTTTCTAATATAACATCTACTTCAATGGTTGGATTGCCTCTTGAGTCTAAAATTTCTCTTGCTTTTATATCTTTAATTTTTGACATGTTTTCCTCCTTTATTATTTAAAAAATTATTGAAAGTATGGTACCTTGTTAACCAAAAATGGTAATCTTCAAGGTCAGAAACTAGACTTTCAGGAAAGCTTTCTTGGTATTTTTTAATATTTTCTTTAAAGTTTATCCAATAATTTTCATTATATTCATAGGTATATAAGGCATGAGGACCCATTAATTCTTTTTTTCCTTTTGGTTTTCTAAAGAAAATATCATCATTATTAATTATGTCCATAGCTTCACTATTTAATAAGATTTTCATATTAGTAATATCACTAACATAAGTGTTTTCATATTCTGTTTGTGTAAGTGCATAGAGATTTAAAATATCATTACACATTTTTCTTTCTTCTTTTAAAACGGCATCTTTTTTTATTTGATCTATACCTTCTTTATGTTTTACAAAATTTATTATTTTATTTATAAGATTTGTATTTAAAAGATTATAGTAATAATCATATAAAAAGAGTTCAGAAAAATTATCTTTAAATTTTAATTCATATTGCTTAATTATATATATTAAACTTTGATTTATTTCTTCGTCAGTTATAGAAGTTTTTATATTTAACTGTTCTTTTAAGTTACTTTTAAAGTTTTCAAACATTTCTTCTTCAAAAGAAACATTATTTTCTTTATTTTGCATGTCATCACCAGTTTAATTATAACATTTTTTATTAAAAAGAGTAATAATTACTATTACTCTTGACGATTTTGATTGACATTATTTTGTTGATTAAAGTTAATATTATTTTGAGGGTTAAATTGTATATTGTTTTGATTTGTCGTTTGAGGGTTAATTGGGGGTGACTGAAATTCATTTTGAAGAGTTTGATTTACGGATTGGACATTGTCTTTTTTTGTTTTGGATTTTTTTAGCATTACAATAATTACTGCGACTGCGGCTAACAAACCTACTGATAACAATGGTCTATAACGTAGCCAAGCTATAGCAATGGTGCTTAAACTAATAGCTAAACCTACAATTAAAACTGCTAAACCAGAAATCCAACCGAATATTGTTCCTACTATTGGGATGAAGTTTGCAAGTTTTTGAACTGGAGATACTATTGCAAGTAAACCAAAAATTACAAGGAATGAACCAACAAGTCTTAAAATCCATTTGGTCATATTATTTTCATCAGATAGTTTTTTTAATATTTCACTACCGTTTAAAGTACCTTCCTCTAATTCATATATTTGATAGCCATCTTTAGATTTATATGGTCTAAAAGACGAGTTATTTTGGACAGCTAAAATACTAGCGGTTTGAGTAGAAGCATAGGTATAGCTAATTCTAATATCACCAATTTGTGGAGTATTATTTTGAACATTTGTATAGTAATTGTTAATGGCATATAGTCCATTAGTAGTAGCAATTTGATTATCACTTAGGTTTAATTTGACATTAGTATTTAACTGTTTTAAGAGTTCTTCGTCTACGCTGTAAGCACCTACTTGGACATTAGAGGCATAGAATGCACTATTACTATAAGGCTTTGAGGTTGGGTTTATGTAATTTGCATCTTCAAAGGTATTAGAGTCAATTATCTCATCATCCCAAACTTTGTTATAATGACATCTTTTATTGCCATTTCTATCTTCATCACAGTTTTCTTTCCATTGGTATATTTCTACTTTACGGTATAATTTTGGACTTTGAACATGAATATTAAATTCATTATCGACTGGTCCAGATAAAAATTTGATTTCGCCATTTGTGGCAATTAGTTTACCATTATTGTTAACATCTATTTGAGTACTAGTAACATCAATATATTCTTTTTGAGCTTCATTTATCATATTATAAGTTTTGACAGTTCTTCCTTCGTTTAGCCATAATACAATCACACCAACAATGACTAAAATTATGCCTATTAAAATGCCTCCTACTTTACTATTATTTTTATTTGTGTTCATTTTATTCCTCCCTACTATAATAAGTATAACATTTAAATGTAATTTTTTTATAAAAATTTTTAAAAAATGATTAAATAAAAAAGAAAGTTCCCACAAATAGGCAGGGAAATATTTAAAAGACTAAAATCCCAAAATAAAAGGTATT
>CALVIE010000023.1 GCA_944329385.1 uncultured Bacilli bacterium
TTCAAACAATTTTTAACGCAAGAAGAAGATGAGAAAAAGAGGATAAGTACATTTGAAGCTATAGCTAGAGAAGAAGGCAAAGTTATTGGAAGAGAAGAAGGTAAAACTATTGGAATCAAAGAAGCTAATATTAAAATAGCTAAAAATTTACTTAATATGAATATGAGTTTAGAAAATATTTCGAAAGTTACCGGTTTAAAAATTAATGAAATTAAAGCAATAAATACTGAAAAGTAATACTTTTAGTATTTTTTCAATTGGGAGGTGAAGTTTGTGTATGCGGATATTTTAGTGGAAGTTGTTTCCAAAAACACTGATAAGACTTTTACTTATAAGATTCCTGATGGAATGAAGGTTTCTATAGGTATGAGGGCTTTAGTTCCTTTTGGAAAAAGAAATATTTTGGGTTTTATTGTTAAAATATATGATAAAAAAAATTTTGATTATGAGGTAAAAAATATTATCGAATTAGTTGATGAACATCCGGTTTTAAATGAGGAGATGCTTTTACTTGGAAAGTATATTAGTAAAAAAACTTTATCACCATTGACACTTTCATATCAAACAATGCTTCCGAGAGCTTTAAAAGCTAAAGAAAAAAACAATATTAAAGAAAAAAAAGTTAAATACGTAAAAGTTTTAAAAATTAAAGAAGTTACAAGTTTAAAACAAAAAGTGATTTTGGATTTTGTTTTAAAAAATGGTGAGGTTTTAAAAAGTGCGGTTAATAATATTTCATCTTCTGCTTTAAAAACACTTATTAAAAATGGAGTTTTAGAGGAAGTTGAAAAAGAAGTTTATAGGTTAGATGAAGATATTGCTTTAGATAGGAAAGAATATGTTTTAACAGATGAACAAAAAGAAGTTTTAAAAAAAGTTAAATTTGATTTTTTTAAACCATATTTATTACATGGTGTTACAGGAAGTGGAAAAACTTTAGTTTATATTAAGTTAATTGAAGAAGTTTTAAAACAGGGTAAGGAAGCTATTTTATTAGTACCAGAGATAAGTTTAACTCCACAGGTTGTAGATATTTTTAGAAAAAATTTTGGTAAGGTAGTAGCTATTTTACATAGTTCACTTAGTAATGGCGAGAAGTATGATGAGTGGAGAAAAATTGAAAGAAAAGAAGTTTCTATTGTTATAGGAGCAAGAAGTGCGGTATTCGCACCATTTACTAATTTAGGGATTATTATTATTGATGAGGAACATTCTAGTACTTATAAACAAGAAAATGTTCCTAGATATAATGCGATAGATATAGCTTTAAAAAGAGGTAAAACTTATGGAATTCCAGTTGTTTTGGGTAGTGCGACTCCAAGTATTGAAAGTTATACAAGAAGCAAAATGGGAATTTATGAATTATTAGTTATGAAAAATAGAGTTAATAAAAGTTTACCAAAAGTTTATTTAGTTGATATGAAAGAAGAGTTTAAAAAAGGTAATAGAGTTTTTTCCGAGGTTTTTAAAAATAAAGTTAAAGAAAGATTAAATAAAAAAGAACAAATTTTAGTTTTACTTAATAGAAGAGGATATTCTACAGTAATTACATGCATGGAATGTGGTTTTACTCATAAATGTCCAAACTGTGATATACCACTTATTTATCATAAAAAAGAAAATGTGATGAAGTGTCATTATTGTAATTATAAGGTACCTAAATTAATGGAGTGTCCAGTTTGCCATAGTAAGAGTATTAATTCTTTAGGTATGGGAACAGAGAAACTTGAAAATTTAATTAAAGAAGAATTTGAAAATGCTTGTGTGGTTAGGATGGATCAAGATACAACAAGAACTAAGGGAGCTCATAAAAAAATAATAAATGATTTTCAATCTGGTAAATATAATGTTTTAGTGGGAACACAGATGATTGCGAAAGGACTTGATTTTCCTTTGGTTACTTTGGTTTGCGTTATTAATGGTGATGCTTCTTTAAATGTACCTGATTTTCGCAGTAGTGAGCGGACTTTTGAACTTTTGAGTCAAGTGGCTGGTAGAGCGGGAAGAGATAAACTACCTGGTGAGGTAATAATTCAAGGTTTTAACGTTACTCATTATAGTATTCAGTGTGCGATGAGAAATGATTATGATAGTTTTTATAATGAGGAGATGCATATAAGGAAAGTTTTGAAGTATCCACCTTATTATAACCTTTGTTTGATTAAAGTAAGTGGTAAGAGTTATGATGATATTTTTAAAGAAGCTTCTAAGATAGTTAGTTATTTAAAAAATAATTTGAATGATATTGTTTTAGGACCTTCTTCTTCTAGTATGCCGAAGGTAAATAATATTTATTATGTACATATTATTATAAAGTTTAAGAATACTAAACACATTTTAAAAAGTTTAGAATTTATTAAAAATCATTATCAAAATAAAATAAATGTTGATATTGATTTGAATCCACTTAGGATTTAGCAAAAGGTTATTTGTATTTACACTAAAATGTGGTAAAATTATTATTAAGGTGATAATATGGATTTTGATAAGATAGAAGTAAAAAAAGACCCGGTAATTATTTTTATGGGAACACCAGAGTTTAGTGTTCCTGTAATTGAGGGGCTTGTTAGTAAATATAAAATTAGAGCGATTGTTACACAGCCTGATAGACCAGTCGGTAGACATGGAGAAATTAAGTGTTCACCGGTTAAAGAGGTGGCTTTAAAACATAATATTTTGTGTTTACAACCAAATAAGATTAAGGACGCTTTGCAGGAAATTAATTTACTTGAACCTGATTTAATTATTACTTGTGCTTATGGGCAGATACTTCCTTTAGAATTACTTTTGATGCCTAAAATTGGATGTATTAATGTTCATGCATCATTACTTCCAAAACTTAGAGGTGGGGCTCCTATTCATCATGCTATTATTGATGGTTATAGTAAGACTGGTATAACTATTATGTATATGGCAGAAGGTATGGATAGTGGTGATATTATTAGTCAGTGTGAAACTGAAATTTTGGATGATGATACAGCTTCTAGTTTACACGATAGATTATCTATTATGGGACGTGATTTACTTTTAGAAACTTTACCTAGTATATTAAAAGGAACTAATAAAAGAATAGTTCAAGATGAGTCTTTAGTTACTTATGGATTTAATATAAGTAGAAAAGATGAAAAAATAGATTTTAATAAAACTAAAAGAAAAATTGTTAATCAAGTTAGAGGGTTAAATTCATGGCCTGGAGCTTACTGCACTTTTGATAATAAAATTATGAAAGTTTGGTCTTGTTATAGAACAGATGAGATTTATGATAAAGCTTTACCTGGCGAAATTACAAAGATTTATCCAGATGGTTTTGGTGTTAAGTGTGCGAATGGTGAAGTGGTGTTTACGATGGTTCAACCTGAGGGTAAGAAAAAAATGAAAGCGATAGATTTTGTTAATGGTTATCATGGACAGTTAGTAGGAAAAGTTTTGAAGTAAATGTTTAAAAAAATTAAGGAAAATACTTTTTATAAAAAGTTTAAGGAAATGAGATGTGATCCTAAACTTAGACCAATTACATCACTTGTTTTGTGGTTTATATTTATTTTTTTAGTCATTGTGTTTGTTAGGGTAACTTCTAGTTCTGCTATAAAAAGTGCACCTAAAGAGGAAAAACAAAATCTATCTAGTTATGAATTTACTTATACCAATAATGATGGAGTTATTTTTGGACTAGCGGATAATGGAAAAATGGAATTTATTTTTGGTAATAATAGGTATTATTATAACGGTGAAAAGGTTTATTTGATTAAAGGAAGAAATGCTAAGGTAATTGATAATTTTGATTTGAAAGTACTTAAAATAACACCAAATTTATTAGCTAATTTGATTAGTAATTTAACTTATCATTTAGATGGTGAGGCTAGGCAGTATGCTGTACCACTTTCAAGATTTATAAATTTATATGAGGGTGATATAGAAGGCGTTTTTAGCCAAGTGGACAATTATAATATTTTAATAAATGTTTATGAAAAAAATAATGAGATTTATATGTATAAGCTTGATTTAAGTAATTATTATAAATTTCGCTCTTTGAATGATAGTGGAATTTTGACAATTGATATTTATAGTGATTTAGATGAAGTAATAGGAGGGGTATAGTGTCAATTTCAGTAATTGTATTGATTATTTTACTTATATTAATTATAGTATTTTTTAGAGATTTTAATGCTTTTATATATTCATTTGTAATGATTGATATATTTTTGAGAATAATAACATATTTAAAAACATATTTGCTTAAGGATAATGCTTTTGGATTTTTTGATTTTGTTCCGGAGAGTATACCGGCTATTTTAAAATCATTTGATTTGGGAAATTTTAATGATATTGTAATGTTTTTGTATGTACTTGTGTATATGATATTTTTAGGCTTGATGTTTTCGAAGTTTGTCAACCGGAAGTTTTAATTCGGCTGGCTTTTTCTTTAAAAAAAAGGCCTTACGTGTTATAATGAAATAGGTGGTTTTATGTATGCATATATGAAAGGATATATTAAAGATATAGAAAGTGATTATGTTGTTTTAGATAATAATGGGATTGGTTATTTAATTTATACGGCTAGTCCTTATTCGTTTGAAATTGATAAGGAGTATACTGTTTATTTGTATCAATATGTTAGAGAAGATGAGATTGCTTTATATGGTTTTAAAACTGCCGAAGAAAAAAAACTTTTTTTAAGGCTTATTTCGGTTAAGGGACTTGGGTGTAAGATGGCACTACCGATGCTGGCGACAGGTTCACCTGAAGGAATTATTGATGCGATAGAAAGAGAAAATATTTTATATTTGAAGAAGTTTCCAAAGATTGGAGATAAGGTAGCTAGACAAATTATTTTGGATTTAAAAGGTAAACTTACTAAAAGCGATGAATGTAAAAATCCAGTTAGTGATGAACTCGCACTTGCTTTAAAAAGTTTGGGTTATAAGAATAATGATATTAACAAAGTTATTAAAAATGTTGATAGTTCTTTGGATATTGAAATGCAGATAAAAGAAGCTTTAAAACTACTTTTGAAATGAGGTGAAAGATATGGGAAGATTAGTTAGTGCAGAAGAGATGGCTGAGGATACTTTTGAAACGTCTATTAGACCAGATAGTATTGATGAGTATATTGGTCAGGCTGAATTAAAAGAAAATTTAAATATATTTATGAAAGCTGCTAAAATGCGTGGTGAAGCTTTGGATCATGTTTTATTATATGGTCCTCCTGGGCTTGGAAAAACAACAATGGCTTATATTATTGCGAACGAAATGGGCGGTAATATTAAGACTACTAGCGGACCTGCGATTGAAAAAAGTGGTGATTTAGCGGCAGTACTTTCTACTTTGGAACCTGGTGATATTTTATTTATTGATGAAATTCATAGAATTCCAAGGTTTATTGAAGAAATTTTATATTCAGCGATGGAAGATTTTAAACTTGATATAATAGTTGGAACTGATGCATCTAGTCGAAATATTACGATTGATCTTCCGCCTTTTACTTTAGTTGGAGCAACTACTAGGGCTGGTGATCTTACTGGTCCTTTGCGTGATAGATTTGGTATTGTTTCAAAACTTAATTTTTATACAGAAGATGAACTTAAACAAATTGTACTTAGAACTAGTAGGGTTTTAAAATCACCTATTTGTGAGGATGCGGCAGGCGAGCTTGCGAAAAGAAGCCGTGGAACTCCTAGGGTTGCAAATAGACTTTTTAAAAGAGTTCGTGATTATGCTTTAGTTATGGGTGATGGTAATATTGATTTATCTATTACAAAAATTGCTTTAGATAAACTTAAGGTGGACGCTTATGGATTAGATGCGACAGATTATAATTTACTTAATTCTATTATTGAAAAATTTAATGGTGGTCCAGTTGGAATTGATGCATTAGCTTCTAGTATTGGAGAAGAGGCTTCAACGATTGAGGATGTATATGAACCTTATTTACTTCAAAATGGTTTTCTTAAAAGAACAAGTAGAGGACGAATGGTAACAGATAAGGCTTATAAATATTTGAAAAAGGGGAAACAAGATACTTTGTTTTAGGAAGTGATTAAATGAAAACTGATGATTTTGATTTTTATTTGCCGGAGGATTTGATTGCGCAAACACCTTTAGAAAAACGTGATTCATCACGTCTTTTAGTCTTAGATAAAGAAACGGGGAATATTATTCACAAGCATTTTACAGATATTATAGATTATTTAAATAAAGGAGATACTTTAGTTTTAAATGATACTAAGGTTATGCCGGCTAGGCTTTATGGAGTTAAAGAGGAAACCGGAGCGGTAGTAGAAGTTTTACTTTTGAAAGATAATGGGGAAAATATTTGGGAATGTTTGACTAAACCGGCTAAAAGAATTAAAAAAGGAACGATTATTTCTTTTGGCGAAGGAAAGTTAAAGGCAAGATGTGTGAAGGTTTTGGATGAAGGAATTAGGTATTTTAAATTAGAATATAAAGGAATTTTATATGAAATATTAGATGAGCTTGGAGAGATGCCACTGCCACCTTATATACATGAAAAATTAAAAGATAAAAATAGGTATCAGACTGTTTATGCCAAAAATGTTGGTAGTGCTGCTGCTCCGACAGCGGGTTTACATTTTACCGCTGATTTATTAGATAGGATAAAGTGTAAGGGCGTGAATATTGTATACATTACTTTACATGTTGGGCTTGGAACTTTTAGACCAGTTAATGTTTCAGATGTAAGTAAACATAAGATGCACAGCGAATATTATATAATGAGTGAAGATGTGGCTAAAGTGCTTAATGATACTAAAAAAAGTGGTCATAAGATTATAGCAGTTGGGACAACTTCTACTAGAACCTTAGAAACGGTTATGAGTTTATATGGAAAATTTAAGGAATGTAGTGGTTGGACAGATATATTTATTTATCCTGGTTATCAGTTCAAGGGGATAGATTATTTAATAACAAATTTCCATTTACCTAAGTCAACTTTAGTTATGTTAGTAAGTGCCCTTGCTGGAAAAGATAATATAATGAAAGCATATAATGAGGCAGTAAAGGAAAAATATAGATTCTTTTCGTTTGGTGATAGTATGCTTATAAAGTAGGTGATATTATGGTAATTGTAATTACTGGGCCAACGGCAGTTGGTAAAACGGATTTAAGCTTATTTTTAGCTCATAAGCTTGATGGTGAGATTATTAATGCGGATAGTACACAAATTTATAAAGGGCTGGATATTGCGACTAATAAAGTTCAAGATACAGAAGGAATAGTTCATCATTTATTTAATGAAAAAGATTTAAGGGATGATTATTCGGTATTTGATTATCAAAAGGATGCGAGAAAGATAATTGATGATATTTTAGCTAGAGGTAAGGTGCCTATTTTAGTTGGTGGGACAGGACTTTATATTAATGCGGTTTTATATGATTACAAATTTCCTTTGAAGGCTCATTATGATTATGAGGGTTTAAGTAATGATGAGCTTTACAAAATGCTTTTAGAGGTTGATCCTAATACAAATATTCATTTGAATAATAGAGTTAGAGTGATAAGTGCTTTGAATTATTATAAGGCTAATGGAGTTCCGTATAGTGAAAGAGATAAGGATTATAATTTACTTTATGATACAATTTTTATTGGTCTTACTACTGATAGAGAAATTTTATATTATAAGATTAATAAAAGAGTCGATAAAATGGTGGAAGAAGGTTTAGTAGAAGAGGCTAAAGAGATTTATGATTTAAAAATTAGGTCAAAAGCTGTTATGACGCCTATTGGTCCAAAAGAATTATTTGATTATTTTGATGGTAAAATTACTTTGGAAGAAGCTATAGAACTTATTAAAAGTAAAAGTAGGAAATATGCGAAAAGACAATATACTTGGTTTAAGAATAAAATGAATTTGAAATGGTTTGAAACTAATTATGATGATTTTAGTAAAACTGAAGAAGAAGTATTAGAATATGTACGAAAGAAAATGTCAAAGTAAGTTTGGTATTTTATTTATCAAAGATTTGTCTTAAAGTTAAAAATATGGTATTATGTATGTAGTGAAGGAAATCTTCATATAATAAAAAAGGAACATTCAATAATGCGATGTTGAATGCGACCAATTGTTGTGGTGCACCTAAATCATAGTTGATGAGTTAGGTGCAATTTTCTATTTAAATAATATAATAAATATTAAAATAAATAGAAGGGATATTATGGCATAAAGAGCTTTTTTTCTCTTAGTCATAAGAATCACCTCCTTTGATGGAGGTCGCACCCAACTTATTAAATGTTCCTTGTTATAGGTATAATAAACAGTTATATTTTATACAAGACTTTCTTACTGTTTTTTTGGGATAAAGTTTAGTCTTTTTCCGAAATAATGTTCGTGATATAATTAATATAGGTGTTTCATATGAAAAAAATTATTATGCATATTGATGTTAATAACGCGTTTCTTTCATGGACGGCAGTATTATATTTAAAAAAAGGTTTTAAGACGGATATACGTAGGACTTATGCGGTTATTGGTGGTGATGAGAAAGCTAGACATGGGATTGTTTTAGCAAAATCGATGCCGGCTAAAAAAAGAGGTGTGGTGACAGCAGAAACTTTATTTCAGGCTAAGAAGAAGTGCCCTAGTTTAAAGATTTATCCACCAGATTATAATTTTTATAAAAAAATGAGTGATAGTATGCTTGAACTTATTCGAAAATATTCGCCAGATGTTGAACAGATGAGTATTGATGAGTGTTTTTTAGATTATACACCTGTTAAACATTTATATGGTGATGAGATAAAGTTTGCTTACAAGCTTAAAAAAGAGATATATGATACTTTGGGATTTACAGTTAATATTGGTATTGGAAATAATAAGTTATGTGCGAAGATGGCTTCTGATTTTTCAAAACCTTATAAGGTGCATACTTTATTTGATGATGAGGTTCCGGTGAAGATGTGGCCGCTTTTGGTTGATGATTTATTCGGTATTGGTAAGAAAACGGCGATAAAACTACATAATTTAAATATTAATACAATTTATGATTTGGCTCATAGTGATGGTAATTATTTATATAAGTTTTTTAAAAATCAAGCTTTAGATATGATAGATAGAGCTAATGGGATTGGCTCTTGTGAGGTTATAAGTGAACAAGAAGCACCTAAAGGGATTGGAAATGAAACGACTTTAAGTAGAAATATATCTTCTAAAGAGGAACTTGAACCATATTTGATGGCTTTGTCGGAAAATGTGGCTATTAGGCTTAGAAAACAAAAAAAATATGCCTCAGTGGTTGTGGTTACTTTAAAAGATAAATTTTTTAGAAGATTTAGTCATCAGAAAAAATTGGTTAATGCGACTAATTTAACGGAAGAAATTTATAAAATGGCTTTTGATATTTTATCAGAGATGAATATAGATGAGGGGATTAGATTAATTGGAGTGAGATTAGATAAATTATCTGACACATCTAGTCATCAGGTTTCTTTATTTGAGGATTTGAAGGTAAGGGAGGATAATAGTGAACTTGAAAAGACGGTTGATGAGTTAAAGGAAAAGTATGGATTTAAAATTATTAAGAAGGCATCTTTGATGGATAGCAAAGTTTCAAAAAAATATTTAAATAAGTAGTTTTAAATCTTAAAAAGTATTGAATGGACGATTATATGATAAAGAAACTGATATGTTTTTAATGTTTTAGAGGAAAATAAACTAATTAAACTGTTAAACAACTTTTAAAATTATAGAAATAGTTTTTAGAGGTTGTTTTTAATTTGTTGTTATTGTACAATTAATTAAGGAAAGTAGTGATATAAATGAATGAAAATATAATTAAAAATATTAGTTCTGATTTAAATGTAAAAGAAGTTCAAGTAAAGAGAACATTAAAATTATTAGAAGATGGGAATACTATTCCTTTTATTGCAAGATACCGTAAGGAAGTTACTGGTAATTTAGATGAGGAACAAATTAGAAAAATTAATGAAGTTTATGAATATGAGGTCAATTTACTTAAGAGAAAAGAAGATGTAATTAGGTTAATTGATGAAAAGGGATTACTTACTTTAGAACTTAGAGAAAATATTATGAAAGCTTCAAAATTAATAGAGGTTGAGGATTTATATAGACCATTTAAAGAAAAGAAAAAAACTAAAGCAACAGAAGCTATTAAAAATGGGTTAGAGCCTTTAGCTAAAATGATTATGTCTTTTATTACTAATATTTCTTTAGAAGATTTAACAAAAAAGTTTTTGAATGAGAATGTAAAAACTGCTGATGATGCTATTACAGGAGCTTCTTATATTATAGCTGAGTGGATAAGTGATAATGCTTTTTATAGAAAGTGGATAAGAAGGTTTACTTTTAATGAAGGTGTGTTAAAGACTAAAATTAAAAAGAATGCGATAGATGAAGAAAAAGTTTATGAGATGTATTATGATTTTTCTGAAAGGGTTAAATATGCGAAACCTTATAGAGTTATGGCAATTAATAGGGCAGAAAAAGAAAAGGTTATTTCTGTTAGTTTAGATATAGATACTGATAAAATTATAGAGTTTTTGGAAGGAAAAATTATTAAAAAAGAGGCACCATTTAATTATGTGATTGAAGGAGCGATTAAAGATGGTTATAAAAGGTTAATTGCTCCTTCTATAGAAAGGGAAATTAGAAGTGAACTGACAGAAAAAGCTGAAGATGAGGCAACTAAGAATTTTAGTTTGAATTTAGAAAAGTTATTGATGCAGCCTCCAATGAAAGATAAGATGGTTTTGGGTTTTGATCCAGCTTATAGGACAGGTTGTAAGCTTGCTATAGTTGATAATACTGGTAAGATGCTTGATATTAAGGTTATTTATCCACATGAACCTAAAAACGAAAAAGAAAAAAGTAAGAAAATTTTACTTGATTTAATTGATAAATATAATATTAATATTATTGCGATTGGTAATGGCACGGCTTCTCGGGAAAGTGAAGCTTTTGTGGCAGAGGTTATTAAAGAGGCTAAAGGCAAGTGTGAATATATAATTGTAAGTGAAGCTGGAGCTTCTGTTTATTCGGCTAGTAAGCTAGCTATTGATGAGTTTCCTAATTTACATGTAGAAGAGCGAAGTGCGATAAGTATAGCTAGAAGGCTTCAAGATCCTTTATCTGAACTTGTTAAGATAGATCCGGAAAGTATAGGTGTTGGTATGTATCAGCACGATGTGGCTGATAAAAAATTATCTTCTTCTTTAGATTTTGTGGTAGAAAAATGTGTTAATAATGTTGGAGTTAATGTTAATACAGCTAGTTTTTCTTTATTAAAATATGTTTCTGGACTTACTAAAACTTATATTAATAAATTAATTAAATATAGGGATGAACATGGTAAGATAAAAGATAGAAAAGAGATTAAAAAATTATTTTCTGATAAGGTTTATACGCAGTCAGTTGGCTTTTTAAGAATTATGGATGAGAATATTTTAGATTCAACTAGCATTCATCCGGAAAGTTATGATATTACTTTGGGATTACTTGATATGCTTGGACTTTCTTTAAATGATATTGGAACTGATAAAATGCAGGATATTGATATAAATATTAAAGAGTATGCTTTAAAACTTGGAGCAGATGAATATACTTTAGAGGATATTATAAAGTCTTTAAAAAAACCTAATAGGGATCCGCGTGATGAGATGCCTAAACCTATTTTAAAAAGTGATGTATTACACTTGGAAGATTTAAAGGTTGGCATGAAGTTGCAAGGAACTGTACGCAATGTGACACCATTTGGAGCTTTTATTGATATTGGACTTAAAAATGATGGACTTGCTCATATTTCAAAATTAACTAATAAGTTTATTAAGCATCCAATGGAAGTGGTTAATGTTGGAGATATTGTAGACTGTTATGTGGATGAGATTAAATTTGATAAGAATAAAGTATCTTTATCTTTATTAGAGCCGGTGGTTAAATGAGAAAAATATTTGTATTATTTTTAAGTTTGTGTTTGACAGGCTGTATTGTTAGTAATGATGATTTTGAAAAAACGTGTAGTGTAGTGATGAGCACTTCAAATTTAAAAGAAAAAACGGATATTCAGGTAGTTTATGATAATGAGGACAATATTAATAGTGCAGTTTATATTAAAAGATATGAAGCTTTAGGAGAAAAAGGTTTAGAACTTTTGAAAGAAATTAAGGAAAGTGGGACTTTATTTAATGAAAAATATGCTTTTAATGACAATATTAAAATAACGGTTTCTTTGGATGAAGAAGATGTTTGGGAGATTAAGTATTATTTAAATGTTCAAAGGCTTTCTGATAATATATTAGATGAGTTTTCTTTAAAGAAAAATTCTATTAAATTTTTTAATAAAATGAAAAAAGAAAATATAGAATGTGAATAGGAGGCTAACTATAAAAAGTCAAGCACTTTTTAATAGTTTTGTCATAAATGGAAATAATCCCACGCCAAAAGACTCCAAAAACAGTAATTTTTAAAATTTTTGGAGTTAGAATGTAAATAAATTTTTATATAAAAATTTATTTAAGTAAAGACGGATCAAATTGGATATTTTGAGTTTCTAATTTGTAAATAACTCTAAGAAGTTTTTTACAAACATGAGATAAAGCTACTCTATGACATTTACCTTCAGAACGTTTTTTAAGGTAATAATCATAAAGTGTAGGATTGTATTTGATAACCACATTAGAAATATTCATTAAAGCTCCTCTCAAATATCCAGAACCACGTTTAACCATTTTGCCATAAGAAAGCATTGTACCTGATTGATAAATACCAGGTTCAAGACCGGCAAAAGATAGTAATTGGGCTGAATTAGAAAATTTAGAAAAATCTCCAAATTCAGAAATAATTACAGCCGTGGTAAGTTCACCAATTCCAGGAATAGAAAGAGTTGGTGGATTAAGTTCTTTGACAATTGTAGAAATTTGTTTATCTAATGAATTTATTTTGGAATCAATTTCATTATAGAGATTAAGAATAGTATCAAGTTCAATTTCAAAGGTTTTAGTTGATTCACCAACCGTATTTTTAGCAAGTTCTTTTAACTTGGCAAATTTAGCATAAGTAAAAGAGCCTCTAGATAATTTATTTGGTGTTTCAAAATCACGCATTTTAGCCATTTTTTCAGCAGATTTATATTTGTTTAATAAATATAAAGAAGTAACTGAAAACCTATTGTAAAAAAATGGTTTAAACTCTGGGAAAGTAATATCTAATACATTAGTTAATTGAACCATATACTTGCTTCTTTGTTTAACTAAAGTTTCTCTTAATCTAGAAAGTGACTTAAGACCATATTTGTGATAAAATAGTTTTGAATTTGGCTTATATGGAACTGACATAAGTTTCTGACATATAACTTTAGTGTCAATCTTATCTGTTTTAGTTTTTCGTAAACTCAAAGATTTTTTAAATTCTTTGATTAACAGAGGATTAAATTCCATAAAAGTATAATTATTCTTTTCTAAGAATAATTTCAAATTCAAACCATAATGTCCAGTAGCTTCTAAACCGATACGGACATTAGAATTATCATAGGGTTTCAATAAGCCGAGAAATTGTTGAAATCCTTTTTTGTTGTTTTCAAAAGATAAATTATCTACAATTACTTCACCTGTATCATTATTACAGATGAAACAATCGTGTTTGTATTTTGATATATCTATTCCAACATATATCATATACACGCACCTCCTTAGGTTAGATTTTTAGCACTGTATGTTTGACCACATAGTTTTCTATCATGTATCCTTGCGACAATATAAAACATCAAAGTGTTAACTAACTAATCAACAATTAAATAAAAAACTGTGGTAAGAGCCTCCTAGAACAGTCTAAGCTGTAGGTAAAAAATAACAAATCCACAGTGCGAGGTTTATTATATAACTAATTATATAATAAATCAAAAAATATAAATAGAAAGGGATTAATCAATATAGAAATTAATTAGTATTTCTATAAGATTAATTATACAAGGTATATATGTTAGAAATTATTAAAGCAATATTTTTTGGAATTGTTGAGGGTATTACAGAATGGCTTCCAATTAGTAGTACTGGTCATATGATTTTATTAAATGAGCTTATTAAGTTAGATGTTTCGAAAGATTTTTATGATATGTTTCAAGTTGTTATACAACTTGGAGCAATAATAGCTGTTGTAATACTTTTTTGGAAGCAGATTTTTCCTTTTAAGAAAAAAGAAAATAAAGTTTGTTTAGATAAAAATATAATGTCATTATGGGGGAAAATAATAGTAGCCTGCGTGCCAGCGGCTATAATAGGGCTTTTATTTGACGAGGTTTTTGAAAAGTTATTTTATAATTATGTATGTGTAGCGTTGGCTTTGATTATATTTGGTATTTTATTTATAGTTATTGAAAATAAAAATAAAAAAGTTAAGATTAACTCTCTTAGTGAGCTTACTTATAATACTGTTTTACTTATTGGAATATTTCAGCTTATTGCAGCAATTTTTCCAGGAACATCACGTTCTGGGGCGACAATAGTTGGAGCATTACTTTTAGGTGTTTCTAGGACAGTGGCAGCGGAGTTTACTTTCTTTTTGGCTATTCCTGTTATGTTTGGGGCATCGCTTTTAAAATTAATTAAATTTTCTTTTAATTTTACGGGAATAGAGCTTACAATATTATTAGTAGGAATGTTTGTAGCTTTTATAACTTCAATGTTTATTATTAAATTTTTGATGGGTTATATTAAAAAACATGATTTTAAGGTGTTTGGATATTATAGAATTGTACTTGGTATTATTGTTCTTTTATATGCTTTTTTCAAGGTTTTGTAAAAAACCTTTTTTCTATTGAAAAAAATTTAAAAATTTTATATAATTTATATAGATAATAAAGGAGATACTTTTATGAGAAGGAAAAAATTAAAAAGACAAAAACAGATACTTATAGTATCATCGCTTTGTTTACTTTTGTGTTTATGTGTAGGATATGCAGCTTTTAATACACAAATTAGTTTAAGTGCGAAAGGTAATATTAAGAAAGTTACTTCAGCAAGTAAACTAAGAAAGCTTGCGAATGCAAAATCTAGTGATGGTTTATTTGTGGATGAGTATGAAAATGGTAGGTATTTTTTTAAAGGAGCTAATCCAAATAATTATATAACTTTTAACAATGAGGAGTGGAGAATTGTTTCAGTTGAAGCTGATGATACAATTAAAATAGTTAGAAATGCACCTTTAGATGATGTTTTACCATTTGATAGTGAAAGTGGTAATGATTGGAGTCAGTCATCATTAAATAATTTTTTGAATGAAACTTATGGAGCAGATTTACTTGATTTAGATAGTATTGTTACTCATAATTTTGCATCTGGATCAGTTACTTTAAGCGGTGATTATAGTGAAATGACTTTAGGTGATCAAGTTGCGAGTGAGAATGGCAAGTTTTGGAATGGAAAAGTCGGGTTACTTACAGCTAGTGAGTATTTAAGAGCTAATAATAATCAGGAATGTGGAAGTTTATATTTAAATAATATTAATTATGAAAAATGTAGAAGTACTAATTATTTGAGTCAAATAAAATCTGCAAATTATACTGTTTTTTGGACGATGACATCAATTTTGAATGGTGCAGATTCTAATGCGTTAGAAGAGGAAAGTTTTGTTAATGAAACTGATGAGGTTACTAATAATGAAACTAATGAAGTTACTGATAGTGCTGATTTAAATGTGGAAAATTCTTCTGAAGAAAAAAGTTTTATTTTGGATAATCAGTATAATTATGTTTTTGGAGTTAGTGTTCCTTTTAAAAATACTGATTTTGTAGAACAAACTATTTCAGTTGGAAGTGTAAGTCCAATAAATGTATCAACATCTTATAGTATTTTACCGGTTGTTTATTTGAATGCGGATGTGGTTTTGGAAGGTAATGGTACTTCAGATGATCCTTATATTATAGAAAAATAATTTTAAGCAAATATTGATGTTTGCTTTTTTCTTTTTCTTTAAGTATAATGGTATGGGTGATATAAATGTTTGAAAATTTAGGAGAAAGATTACAAAATGCTTTAAATAAAATAAAAGGTTATGGAAAGATAACTGAGGAAAATATTGGAGATGTGACAAGGGAAATTAGACTTGCTTTACTTGAGGCTGATGTTAATTATAAAGTTGTTAAAGAGTTTATTAATAATGTTAAAGAAAAAGCTTTAGGAGAAGAGGTTAAAAAAAGTTTAAAACCAGGTGAGGTTTTTGTAAAAATTGTTAAAGATGAGTTAACTGAATTACTTGGGAAGGAAGATGAACCTTTAGTTGTTTTAAAACCGATGACTATTTTAATGATGTGCGGGCTTCAAGGTTCTGGTAAGACAACAACTACTGGCAAACTTGCTTTACTTTTGAGAAAAAAATATGGAATGAAACCTTTAATGGTAGCCTGTGATGTTTATAGACCGGCAGCTATAGACCAATTAAAACAATTAGGTAAGGAACTTAATATTGAGGTATATAGTGAAGGAAAGGGCAATCCTGTGGAGATTGCGAAAAATGCAGTTAATTATGCGAAAGAAAATGGATATAATTATGTATTAATTGATACGGCTGGTAGACTACATATTGATGAGGATTTAATGGAGGAGCTTCAAAATATTAATGAGGCTGTTGGTCCCAATGAAATATTACTTGTAATTGATAGTATGACTGGACAGGATGCAGTTAATGTAATTACTGGTTTTAATGAACGACTTTCGCTTACTGGGGCAGTACTTACTAAGTTAGATGGTGATACTAAAGGTGGTGCGGCACTTTCTATTAGACATTTGACTAATATTCCAATTAAGTTTGTTGGTGTTTCTGAAAAAATGGATGGTTTAGAGGAATTTCATCCTGAGAGAATGGCTAATAGAATACTTGATATGGGCGATCTTATGAGTATGATTGAGAAAGCTGAAGGGGTATTTGATGAAGAAGAGGCTTTAAAAACAGCAAAAAAATTACAAAAGGGTAAATTTGATTTAGAGGATTTTTTAAAACAATTGAATCAAATTAAGAAGTTAGGGCCTTTAGAAAATTTAATTAAGTTAATTCCTGGAGCAAAAAAAATGGGGCTTAATAATGTTAGTATTGATCCTAAGCAGATGGCTCATGTCGAAGCAATTATTTTATCAATGACTGTAGAGGAAAGAAGAAATCCGGATATTTTAAAAGCTAGTAGAAAAAGAAGGATTGCTGCTGGTAGTGGAAGAAGTGTAGAAGAGGTTAATAGGCTTTTAAAACAATTTGAGCAAATGAAAGTTATGATAAAAAGAATGAAAAATGGAGATTTTAAAATGCCATTTTAAAAAAATTAATTTTTGATGTTTAAAAAAAGGAATTTGCTTATTTTTGCCGTATATTTTATATAGAAGGTAGTTTTTCTACCTTTTTAGAATGGAGGAGTATATGACAAAATCCAAAATTTAGAAAATTACTATCTTTGATCATAAGTCATGTCACTGTTTATTCACCAGAATATATTTTTGAAAATCTAGTGTTTGCTAATACAGAATTACCAACCTAAAATTATAAAGAAAGAAAAAAGATAACTGATATTATAGTAAAAGTAGAAGGAACAATAATAAATATTGAAGCCAAT
>CALVIE010000024.1 GCA_944329385.1 uncultured Bacilli bacterium
TATCACTAATTAGAGCTTTTTTTTCATACCCGTAGGGTCGAGGGTTCGAATCCCCCTCTCGCTACCAATATGTATTTGACTAGATAGCAATATCTAGTTTTTGTTTTACCTTGATATTTAAAAGCTTTTAGCATCATAATATAATGATTATACTAGTTACCTAATATGAATATTAAATATCTATAAAAGGAGGGAAAAAATGGAATACAACATCTACTGTGATGAAAGTTGTCACTTATCAAGCAACAATAGTAAATATATGTTAATTGGTGCTATTTATTGTCCAAAATTCAAAGTTAAAAAAATCAATGAATATATAAACCACTTAAAAGCAAATTATAATCTTTCTAGTAAAATAGAATTAAAATGGAATAAAGTTGACAAAAAAACCAAAAAATTATATTTAGATATTATTAATTATTTTTTTAATAACGATGATTTAAAATTTAGAGTTATTATAATTGATAAAACAAAATTAAATCATAAAAAGTATAATCAAACCGAAAATGATTTTTATCATAAAGCATACTATGAAATGTTAAAATATATAATTATTCCTGGAAACTCATATAATATATATCCCGATATAAAAGATACAAACTCATACTATTATCATCAGATAATGCTTAATTATTTAAGAATAAAAATGACTGATACTAATAAAAAAACCATAAAAAAAGTACAACCAATTAAATCTTACGAAGCACCAATATTACAAATTAATGACATTTTAATTGGCGCATTATCATATTATTATCGGAATCTATCAAATAATGATGTGAAACTAAATATTATTAATGAAATAAAAAAACTATATCAAAATAGCCTTGATACATCATCATACTATAGTAATACTAAATTTAATATATTTATTTGGAAATCAAAAGATGACATCAACTAAAAATAAATGTGGGCTTAATGACCCATTGCCTAAAAATACTACAGATGATGAATTATATAGTTATTTCATAAAAAATATATATTATGGCAATTTAGAAATAAATGGAATGAAAATCAAAGTATTTACAACTCCATTTGAGGATAATAGGATGCAAGGTTTTTTTCATTTAACCACCCAAACCCAAAAAAAGTTTGAAATAAAAATCAGAATGAAAGAACCTCGTGCTTATTTCATAAATTATATCGTTCCTATGATAAAAAATTATTCAAAATGTCCTAATTGCGAAGATAAAAAATGTAGCAAAATTAAAGTATGGACAAAACCATACAAAAATAAAAAAAGAACAAAACTATTATACACAGATAACTTATATAGTTATATAATTATCCTTGAAAAAAAGAAAAACGAAATGTATATAATAAGTTCATACTTAATTGACGAGCCAAGATATTTACAAAATATATTAAAAGAATATAATGAGTATAAAAAAAGTTCTTAAATTGTTTAAAAACTTTTAAATACATTATAAACGGATAACGCAACTAATAAATAGTTGCGTCTCCAGGACTCATATAACACTTGGTCATTGAGTAATTAAATTGTAGCACAAAACTATATTTAAAGTCAATTCCATGGATTTTTATGCGCTACATTATATATTATTTCCATTGGTACATAAATATACCTATTATTGAAATATATTAAATCAACTTTAACTGAATTTTACAAATTTTAAAATTCTTTAAAAATAAAAACTGTTTGATATTTCACACTATATTACTAATCAGAGTTTTTTTCCATACCCGATAGACCTAGGGTTCGAATCCACCTCTCGCTACCAATATGTATTTAACTAGATATTACTATCTAGTTTTATTTTTCCTTGATTAAAAAAAGGCCTAAGCCTTATAATTGTTTAAATGATTGTTTTTTACAAACGATAAACATAACTGCTCCAGCTAAAGCAAGAACACTCACACCTAAAGCTACTGGCATATTAACGCCTGTTTTTGGGTTTTTAACATCTTCTTTTTTATCTGTAGTACTAACATTTTCTTTATCACTATCTACTGATGGCATTTCAGGTAATTCAAACTCTTGTCTAAGTTCTGGAATTGTAGTAGTATCTAAATCTTTCATTAGATTATCTCCATTTTGATAAGCTGCAAATGGCATTACACTAAAACTATTAAATGCTGAAAAACATTCATTGTTAACATATACCACATAAACTGCAGTAGCATCATAAGGAGTACCTAAATCAATTTTACCTGTTGTTTCAGTTGGTGTAATCAAAGCATCATTATCAAATAAATCATATCCTAAAAGTGCTCCCATTTTTTCAACAACTGATTTCATATTAGTTTTTGCCATACTAATATAACTTACACAACCTTGCAAATCAGTAGCCGCTTTTTCCATAGCTTCTTTATTTTCTACAGTTGCAGAAGTTTCATAAGCTTTTTTAGCATCCTCGTAAGCCTTTAACTCATCAGGATATTTTGTGGCACCTTCATTTAAATTAGCAGAATAAGTATTATATTGAGCAATATATCCATTTAACTCTTCTTGTTTTTCAGTGCTCCAATCCGCACTTTCAATTTTAACCACTTCATAAGCAAATTTTTCATTAGCACTTTCTTTTGTAAATGTAACATTTTCGCCTAAAGATGATAAAGTAAAAGCATTAGTACTCATAATTCCAACAAACATTGCCATTAATGTAAACCCAAACATTTTTAACTTTTTCATTTCTTACCCCTCCTTATTCTAATAATAACATATTACACTTTAAAAAGCAATAATTCAAAATGTAAAAAAAATAACAAAAAGTTTACAAAACTTAAATTAAAACAAAGAAAAAAAGGCCTAAGCCTTATAGTTGTTTAAATAATTTTTTCTTAGAAATCATAATCATACCAACACTAGCTAAAACAACCACACCAATACCTATAGCAATTGGCATATTAACGCCAGTTTTTGGGTTTTTAATTTCTTCTTTTGGAGCCTCTGGCGTTGTTGGATTAACAGTTGGAACTTCAATATCGCTAGGAATTTCTGGAGCTATAACACCATCTTTAGTATAAATTTCACCAATAAGAACACTGTCATCAGATAAATCACTATAATCAGCAGATTTAATCCACACAACATAAACATCATCTTCATTAGCACCTGTCATATCAACCGTAATTTCCCCAGCAGTTTCAGTACCACTAACATCAGTCATACTATCTACTGTATAAGGGGCAACTTTTTGAATAAAATTAGTAGTAGAAGTCATACTAGATTTTAATTCTTTTAAAGATAACTCAACATAACCAACACAAGCCTCCACATCAGCATAAGCAGTTTCATAAATTAACTTATTTTCATCAGTTGGATCTGCTTCATACGCTTCCTTAGCTTTTTCGTATATTTCTAAAGCATTAAGAAAAGAATCATAATCTTTCTCTAATTGTTCTGTATTAGTTACGATTTGTTCTAAACCAGTTTGAACATCCGCACTTACAGTATCCCATTCAGCTTTAGTAATTCTTATCACTTGATAAGCAAATTGTTCATCCGCACCTTTAGTATAAGATAACTTACCATCCACACTAATTGAGCTACCAAGTTCCATCGCACTAGTACTCATAATTCCAACAAGCATTGCCATTAATGTAAACCCAAACATTTTTAACTTTTTCATTTTCTCTACCATCCTTTCACACCTTAAATATATCATATAATTTTCACAAAAGCAACACATTTTTACCATATTAATACATTTACATAATACTATCAAATATGTTATTATTTAATCATAAAGGAGTTAAAAAATGGAAAAAGAAAATAATCGTTATGATATTGAAAATTATGACTATAATATAGTAAAACAAACAGTTCAATTAATAGACGAAAATAAACGCTACGATATAACTATATATATTCACGAACACAATGAAGATGTAATAAAAGATTTCAATAAACTTAAAAATTTAAAAAAACAATATAAAAAAGTAAAATTTAAAATTATTTATTCAAAAGAATATATTCAAAAAAATAAAAATAAACAAATCATCTTAAATATTATAAAAATTATTCTTATTCTAATAATCATTGGAACCATAATATACTTTTCTATATTCTTCGTCGATCAAAATAAAACAAAAGACCTATCTAAAAAAATTCAAAAATATAAACCTGAAATAAATATTTCAGAAAGTATAGAAAACAAAAATACTAAAGAAGAAAAACCCAAAATCATTACAGCATATAATAAAGAATATTCTAAAATGTTTTCTGAATTAAAAAAAATTAACAATGAAACAGTCGGCTGGATAACCATAAAAGGAACTAATATCGACTACCCCGTTGTCAAACATGCAGATAACGATTACTATTTAAATAAAGACTTTGAAAATAACAATAACCGCTATGGTTGGCTTTTTATGGACTATCGAAACACTGCCCCTACTTTAGGTCAAAACACAATCATTTATGGGCATGATAGTGGCGGTGTAATGTTTGGAAACCTATATAAAGTTTTATATAGAAAATGGTATACCAATAAAAATAATCAAAAAATAACTTTTAATACAGAAAACGAATCAGCAACCTGGCAAATATTTTCAATTTATAAAATAGATACAACAAGTGATTATCTAAAAACAAACTTCACCGGCAATGAATTTCAAAATTTTATTAATATAATCACAAAAAGAAGTATCTATAACTTTAATGTAAATATTTCAAATTCTGATAAAATACTAACCTTATCAACCTGCCACGGTGACAATCAAAGATTAGTTGTGCATGCAAAAAAACTCTAAAATGAGTTTTTTTTATTCCAAAATGTATGCCCCAATAATTGGTACTTTATTTAAAATATACAAAGTAGGACAAATCACAAAATAAATATAACTAGCTTCTGTAAAATAAAAAACAAAATCAAAAGTCACATAGCTAAAATTACAAATGCAGAATAACAATATCCGTCAATATTCCGTTTATAAACCTTCTGTTTTATCTTCAAAGTCTAAATTTATCATATAAAAACCTTGTTTATATGACAAAAAAACAGGACTAATATCATTTTAATTTCTAAATTTTTAATTATATATTAATAAACCTTTACAGGATCATCACCTGCATTACCATTCCACATATATATTCCATCATTAGTGGAAAAATAAGCAAAATTTGTTATTACAGTTATATCATTTGCTATCATATTACTTATTTTTTGTGGACTTGAAGCACTACCAGTAATCGTTGATATATATATTCCATCATCAGTAGAAAATATTAAAACACCATAATTAAATAGAACTAATATATCCATAGTATTAGCTGTCATATTAAGAAGTTTAGTATTACCACCACTATTTAGCATATATATACCTGTAGAATCAGAATATATTACTCCTATTGTTCCCGCAGCCATAAATGCTGTTATACTAGAAAATCTTGAATCTGAAGAACAACTTTTTGCCTTAGAATATAACTCGTCTATGGCAGTTTGAACTTCTGTAGCATTAAGCCCACTTGTTTTATTATCATAAGTTACTTGATTGCTTGGAAAATATGTTATAGCACATACTCCTATACTGCCAAATATCAAAAATCCTATCGCAAAAATTATTAAATTCTTTCTTACTTTTCCTTTTTTCATAAACTTCCCCCTAATTTATAACTTTTTATCCAAGTATTATTATAAAAATATTATACATCGGTTCATATTACTTTGCAATATCCATTTTTAGAAAAATTTCATGCCAAAATTAATATGGTGATGTATATGGAATATAAATTCAAAGAAATTAGAGAATCTCTCGAATTAAAACAACGTGAAATAGCTGAAAAAACTAATATAAGTAGAGGCGCTTATGCTAATATAGAAGCCGAAACAGCTAATGTTAAACTAAAATATTTAATAGTTTATAGCAATACATTTAATTTAAGCTTAGACTACATCTGTAATTTAACAAACAAAAACCATATAACAAATAAATTAAACAAAATAGATAAAAAAACAATGGCCAAAAGATTAACCATTTTAGAAAAAGAAAACGGAAAAATGGCCAAAGATATTGCCAATGAATTAGGAATCTTAAAAAGTACTTATTCTGGTTATAAAAATCCAAAACAGTCAAACTTAATACAAACACTTATGCTTAAAAAACTAGCTAAAAAATATAATTATTCTATCGATTGGCTCATCGGAAAAACCAATAAAAAAAGGCCATAAAAGCCTTTAAAATAATCCCGTAATAACACCATCATCATCAATATGCATATTCTCATAAGCCGGTTTTTTAGAAAGTCCTGGCATCGTCATAATCTTGCCCATATAAACAACAATAAATCCTGCACCATTACTAACTTTTACATCCCTAACTGTAATTTCATAATCAGAAGGAAAACCTAACTTCTTTGAGTCATCGCTAATTGAATACTGCGTTTTAGCTACACATATCGGTAATTTATCTAAACCAAGTTTTTCTAAATGTGAAATTTCTTCCAAAGCTAAAGGCATATAATTGACTTTTTTAGCATGATAAATTTCAAAAGAAACTCTACTAATTTTATCCTTAATTGTTTCATTTTCATCATAAAGTAAATGAAACTCTTTTTCATTTTCACACATTTTAGCTATTTTTTTTGAAATATCTATTGCACCTTTAGAACCCAAAGCATAAGAATCACAAACTTCAAAAGCACATCCTAAAGAACTACAAAACTGCCGGACAAAATCTATTTCCTCATCACTGTCAAAAGCAAATTTATTTAAACATACAATAACATTATCTAAATACTTTTTCATATTTAAAATATGTACCTTTAAATTACAAATTCCCTTAGACAAATAATCTAAATTAACATTATCAAGTTCATCCTTAGACATACCACCATTATATTTTAAACTACGAATAGTCGCATTAATCACAATTACTGACGGTTTTAAATTTCCAATCCTACATTTTATATCCAAAAATTTTTCAGCTCCTAAATCAGCCCCAAACCCAGCTTCTGTAATCACATAATCCGCAAGTTTTAATCCAAGCTTAGTTGCAATCAAACTATTACACCCATGCGCGATATTCGCAAAAGGTCCTCCATGAATCAGTACTGGATTATTTTCCAAAGTTTGAACCAAATTAGGTTTTATTGCATCCTTAAGTAAAATACACATAGCCTCTTCAACGTGCAAATCTCTAACAAAAAGTGGTTTTCCAGATAAATCAAATGCAAATAAAATATTACTTATTCTATTTTTTAAATCACTTAAATCACGAGCTAAACATAAAATAGCCATAATTTCCGTTGCCACTGTAATACAATAATGATTTTCATGAACTACATCCTTACCTAAATTTAAACCAACCATTATATCTCTCAAAGCTCGATCATTCATATCGACACATCTATTAAATAAAATCCTATCTTTATCAATATTAAGTTCATTTCCTTGAAAAATATGATTATCAATAGCCGCACAAAGTAAATTATTAGCCGCGCCAATCGCATGCATATCACCAGTAAAATGTAAATTTATATCCTCCATTGGAATCACTTGGGAATATCCGCCACCAGCCGCACCACCTTTAATTCCAAAAACGGGACCTAAAGAAGGCTCTCTCAAAACAGCTAAACTATTTAACCCAAGCTTCCTAAAACCATCATGAATACCGATACTCATCGTAGTCTTACCTTCACCAAATGGAGTCGGATTAATTGATGTCACTAAAATAAGTTTTCCATCTTTTTTATCCAATTTCTTTAAAATATTTAAATCAATCTTAGCCTTATACTTTCCATAATACTCCAAATCGTCTTCATCAATCTTTAACACCTTAGCCACTTTTTTTATATTAAGTATTTCTGCCTTTCTTGCAATCTCAATATCTGTCACATAATCACCTCTTACAGATATTATATCAAAATTTAATAAAATATGTTAATTATTTTCGCAAACAAATTATGTGATAAAGGCGCGCTATAACGAAATTTAGGATTTTTGCACGTAATAGCCTTATAAATTTTATTACTAATTGAATTTAAATTTCTTTTTTCAAATAATTTTAAATAAATATTTTCACTTTTCCTAATTAAATCAATCTGCGATTCAAAAAAAGAATTATTATCCATAAACTCATATTTTTTATCAAAAGCAAGCTTATTAAAACCAGTTTTATATAAACCAGGTTCCACCAATACAATTTCTATATTTGACCGCAAAAGCATACACTCATAATGTAAACATCTAGCCATTACCGATAAAGCTGCCTTAGTAGAACAATAACTTCCTAAAAATGGCAAAGCCATCTTACTTGTCAAAGAAGATATAATAACAATCCTCCCAAAACCTTTATATATCATATTATTAACAACTTTTTGAATAAGATTTAAATTAGAAAACACATTTACCTCAAAATTTTCCTTAACCTTTTCAAGCGGTATTTCCAATAAAGAACCACTTTCCGCAACTGCTCCATTTAAAACTAAAACATCAATATCTAAATCCTCTAATTTATCCGCATCTTTCACAATATCTAGTTTCAAACAATGAATATTAGAGTTTTTCTCATACAATTTTGAAACTCTTTTAAGCTCACTTTCAGTATGCACACTCACATACACATAATCATCTTTCAATTTTTGAATAACAGGATAAATCATACCACTTCTAGCCCCTGTAATTAAAATTTTTTGCATAATATCACCACTATTAATATGACCAAAAATATTAAAAATATACAATTTGACAAGGGGTAAAATAGCGCGTATAATACGTTTTATCAAATTAAAAGGGAGGAAAAAATGAATAATTCAGAATTTTATAACACAATTAAATTAATTCAAAATCATAAAAATACCATCGCTTTAATTAATATAAAAGAATTTAAAAAATTACAAAGAATTAATGGAGAATATAAATGGATTCCACTAGAAATTGGTTCTATGCCAGCCATACCTATCATTACAAGTAACTTTAAAGAAAACTTTAGATCAACTAAAGATCAAGTAAGCATTAGAATAATGCCAATTTGGAATTTTCTCACCAATAACGAACAAGTTATTACTCCAAATATAGAAAAATTTAAATTAACTGAATATAGTAACCCTGTAAGACGCTATGTCATATCAAGACAAATTAATAAAAACCATCACTACTTATCTAATAACAGTTGGCATGACCTATTTGATCAAAATTTTGCCGTTAGACAAAATGCCATCGAATGGGACAAAAATAGCAAATCAACCCTTCTTGCTCCAACAAACGAAAATATTTTAAAAGCTTACTTAGAAATATATAAAGATGAGTTAGATGAATTTAATAAAATTTATGAAAATAGTGCGAAAATAACTACAGAACTTAGAAACTATCAAAAAAAACTAAAACTTTAAAAAATAGGCCATTTTAAGCCTATTTTTTTACATCATATTATCTAACTTATCCGTTAAATCTTCTGCCCCACTTGCTGCTTTTTTAAAAGTATTATGAACCGCTTTCATAAAAGGCTTATTATACTTTTGATAAGCTATTGTAAGGGCACTACCCATTGCTACCATCATAGCATCTCTCATCATTCTCATTTTATCACCTACTTGTCAGATACATGATGTGTATGTCTTAAACATACATTTATATTCTATCTAACATTTTTAAATCTATACTTAATTTTATCTAAAAATTTTGAATTTCTAATATATTCATGATTATTTTTAACACTATAAATAAAAGCATCACTTTCACCTATCATAATTAATTTACTTTTAGCCCTTGTAACTCCAGTATAAATAAGTTTTTTATAAAGCATTCTCTTATAAGACCTAGCCATCGGCATAATTACCATTTCAAACTCACTACCTTGACTTTTATGAATACTGATAATAAAACCATGTTTAATTTTATTAAAATCTTTTGGAGTATATTTAACTAAATTACCATCAAAATCAATATATATTTCATCTTTTTTACTCTTACTAGTATTACCATACTTAATATATTTAATAACGCCAATATCTCCATTAAACACATTTTCATCAGGCATATTCACAAGCTGTAAAATTTTATCATTTTCTCTAAAAATAACATTCCCACTTTTTATCTCCCTTTTTTCTAAAGAAGCTGGATTAAAAATATTTTGTAATTCACTGTTCAAAGCATCAATTCCATTTTCTCCTTTATACATTGGAGCTAAAAGCTGCAATCTCTTATAATCATAACCTTTTGAAATAACCTTTTCACATAACTTTACTAAATTATTTTTAATAGAAGCTCCACCACATTTCAAAAAAGTATAATCATTATAAGTATTCAAAAAATTATCACTAACTAACCCATCTTTTATTTCATAAGCAAGTTTAATTATATAAGAACCTTCATCTTGTCTATATAAATGATTTAAATAAACAACATCTATCTCATCACTACAAATCAAATCCTTAAGCAAATTCCCAGGTCCTACACTAGGTAACTGATCATAATCGCCAACCAAAATCATCTTTACATTTCTCTTTAAACCTTTAAGCAAACTGTCAAATAAATTAATATCAATCATACTAACTTCATCAACAATTACAAGCTCTACATCAGATTTATTGTCCTCATTAACCATAAATTCACCATTATCCTTATTCCACTTTAAAAACCTATGAATAGTAGACGCTGGTAAAAATGTCGATTCACTCATTCGCTTACTTGCCCTACCAGTAGGTGCGAGTAAAGCTAAACGAGATGTAAATTCATCATAATCTAGTTTATTTATGTGCTGATAAAGCTCAGTAATAGCTTTTATAATTGTTGTCTTACCACTGCCAGGACCTCCAGTTATAATAAGTATATTATTTTCCAAAGCTTTTTTTATTGCCCTTTTTTGATCATCATTATAAATAATATTATTAATATTTTCCAGTTCTTTAAGTAATTCATCTATTTTTTTATACTGTTTTTTTGGCCTATTTACCATATCAAAAATTCTCTCTGTAATATTATTTTCCGCATCCCAAATATCCTTTAAATAATAATCATCACCATCTATTACAATATAATCAGCCTCTTCTAATTCTTTAAAAAGCTCATCATAATTATCATACTCGGTTTTTAAAAACCTATTCACATTATTAATTATAACTTCCCTATTTAAAAAACTATCACCATTTTGATATATAAGCTTTTTTATAACATATAAAATAGAGGCTTTTACCCTTCTATTATCCACTAATTCAAACCCTAATTTTTCTCCAGCCTTATCAACTTTTAAAAAAGAAATATCCGGTAAATTATAAACAATTTGGTAAATATTATTATCAATAATTTTTTGTGTATTAGATTTATATTCATTATAAATCATTAAAGCTTCCCTCATCGAAAAACCTAAATCAATCAAAATTGCAATTACCTTATGACTTTCTTCATATTTCTTTAAAATATTAACTATTTTTTTAATCTTACTTTCCGTAAGTTTAGGAACCATATATAAACAGCTTTCATCTTCTAAAATTCTATCTATCGCATTATCACCCAAAACATCCGCAATACTTTTAGCTAATTTTTCTCCAACTCCAGGAAACAAATCACTAGATAAAAATGTTGCCACCGCATCTTTTCCAGTAGGTTTTAACCTCTCATAACTACTAGCCTGAAATTGCATTCCATATCTTGGATGATTTACCACTTCACCATATAAAATATAAGTATCATCTTCATTTAAATCATGAAAATAACCCGTAAAAGTAACTGTCGTATTTACCAATTCTTCTAAAACTTTATCATTAGTTTCCCTAATCTTAAAAAGACCAACCACATATCCATTATCTGATTTAAAAATACTACGTCTAAAATTTCCTTTAATATAATTTTTCATAATAGCACCTACAATAAAAGACCACTTAGGGTCTATTTAGTCTTACTTGGTAAATTAATATATCCACTTGCAATATATTGATTAGCTCTTTCTTGAGCATTTATCTCACCATTATCAGCAAAATGATTTCCTTGTTCATCAACAAAATATCCCGTACCATTACGAGTGATTTCAAATTTAATACCAGGCATTTGTCTTAAATCTTCGCTATATATAACTTCCATTGCCTCATTAGCCTTTTGTTGCTGAATATTCATATTATATACCATTCCACCAAAAGCTGCTCCTGCAATCATCGCTGCAATAACTGCAGTTCTTATTTTTTTTGACATATCTTTGCGATAATTATATACTTCCCCTCTTTTTGGAAGTGATGCAATTTTCAAATTATAAGGGTTTTCATTATCATAATCATTTTTCATAATTTCACCTCATTAACTATTATATCAGATTTATCTAGTGAATTCAAAATTTTTTATTTCACCTAACAAATAAGGATAAAACACTTTACTAATATTTACTAAAACTTCACTATTCAAAAATCTACTATCTCCTTTTGTTTTAATAAGTAAATAATTTGCCGTATGACCAATCAAATAACCATCTTTATATACCTCAGGAATAAAAGTAACACACTGACCAACATGCTTTTTCATATAATCCATCTCTAACTGTTTAGAAATATCAAGCAATCTTTTTACTCTAATTTTTTTTACAGTTCCAGATACCTTATTTTTCATCTTACATGCCTCTGTGCCCTCTCTATCAGAATATGGAAAAACATGTATTTTTGTAAAACCAACTTCTTTAATAGTCCTTATACATTCTTCAAAATTTTCTTCACTCTCTCCAGGAAAACCAACAATTACATCAGTTGTTATATTCATATCTGGTTTAATTTCTTTTAATTTATTTATTTTATTTATAAAATAATTTTTATCATATTTTCTATTCATCTTCTTTAAAATCTCATCACATCCAGATTGTAAAGGTATATGCATATGATTTACTAAAACATTGCTTTTTTCTATTACGTCCATTACTTTATCATTAATTTCTGTTATCTCAATCGAAGAAATTCTAAGTCTTTTTAATCCATCTATTTTAACTAAATCATTAAGTAAATCCGCAAAACTATAATTTCCATCGTGATAATGACCAGTATGAATACCAGTAAGAACAATTTCTTTATGACCATTTCTAATTAATGTTTTTGCCTCTTTAATTACATCTTCATGCCTCTTACACCTAACATGACCTCTCACATAAGGAATAATACAGTATGAACAATAATTATCACAGCCATCCTCAATTTTAATATAAGCTCTAGTTAAATCAAAATTATTAAGCATCATATTTTCAAAAGGAGCCTTAAATATATCATCTACTAAATATAACTTACTTTTAAAATTTTCTAAATAAGAAACAATTTCCGTTTTGTGCTGATTACCAATAATAATATCCGCATCCATATCCTTATCTTTCTTATTTTGAATCATACAGCCTGCTACTACTAAAATAGCCTTTGGATAATTTCTTCTAATAGCCCTTATTATTTTTCTAGACTTACTATCTGCTTGATTAGTAACCGTACAAGTATTAACAATACATACATCAGGACTTTCCGACCTCTTATATCCATGATTTTCTAGTAAATTTTCTATAACTTCACTTTCATATTCATTAACCTTACAACCTAAAGTAAAAATCTTATAAGTCATAACCTCACACTCCTAAAAGAAAAAAAGCCAATAAGGCTTATAAATTTTTTCTAAATTCCTTAAGTGAATTCAAAAAATCCATATTTTGCTCACTTTCAGTATCAATTTTTTCATAAGCTTTGCTTATTATACCACTATTTTCCCTTTTTTGTGAGATTTTTTTACCTTCTTTTTGAATTCCATATATAGGTGAAATAATATCCGAATTTTTAAATCCATGATATGCTTCTTTTTTATTAAAAACGTTTTCATTTCGCTTTGCATGTTTTTTATAAGTATTAGTAGCTTCATCCACATTTACATCCACATTATTTTCCCTGTGGGCTTCATACTTATCCGTCTGCATCTTTAATTTTTCAGCTTGAGCCATTAATTCTTGATAACTTATAATCGCATTTTCCTCTTGCTCTTTTTCAAATTCATCAATGTGATCAGGCTCTTCTTGCTTATCTAAATCCATACTCATCTGCGCATATACCTTTTCAAGTTCATCCTTAGCCTTCTTTTGTTCCAAAGTAAGCTCTTTTTCCTCTATAATCTCTTCATTTCCCTCATTGTCAAACCTCTCATCTTCACTTATAGGCATCACTCTATTTTTATTGACAATTGCTCTAAAAATAAGAAATAAAACAACAAAAATAATAAGTACTATAACACCTATAATCATTAAATCTCTATCCGCAATTTCAAACAAAATATTCATACAATCCACTCCAAATATCCAAAATTTTAATGCACAAATGAAAAAGACAATAACCTTATCTTTTTCTCACATACTATATACAGTTTACCACAAACAATTTTCTTTTTCAAACCTTTTATCCAAAAATTATTTATTAATTATAATATCCATAATAATTTGAATTTCCACGTATATAATTATTATTTTCTTTATTAGATATTATACCCAAAAAAAGTGATAAAATTACAAAAAACAAAATACAAAAAGCCACAGTACATAAATATATATATCCATGTTTATTTTTATCTTTAACCCCTAAATACTGAATACCATTATACAAATAAATTGTATGTAAAACAAAACCCAAAGCCATAAAAATAATTCCTAAAGTTTCATTAACAAACATTAAAATAGCTGAAATAAGTAAACTTAAAATTAAAACAATTATACAAACGCCATACATTGAAACAATTTTTTTAAAATTTCTCTCACCTTTAAAAAGTACAGAATTAACTAAATATAAAAATCCAACATAAGTTAAACTATATAATATTCCACCAAATATCATCATAATAAATATTTGGAAATAAGGAATATAATGCATAATCAAAGAATTTCCCAAAAAACCATAAGCCATATTTTTTATAAAAGAAATCATAAACAAAGCAAAAGAAATAATAAATATTAAAATTAAAATTAAAGCTAACTTCCAATATTTCTCATTACTATATTTTTTAATAGTATCTATAGGCTTAACAAAAAATCCTTTTAAAAATTCTAAAACATCAAAATCTTTTTTTTGACCTTGGCAAAAACAAAGTTCACCCTGTTCTAATTTACGGCCACAATGTATACAAAATTTTGCCATAATCTACCTCCCTAAAATCTTGAAAAAGTTGACTCTAAACTAGAAAAATTAACAAGCTTAAAGCCATCATTATAATCAAACGTCAAATATATTGTATCCTGTGAATCCTTAGAAAGCACATCATCCGATAAATAAGCTTTCACCTTATAATCATAATCAGCTTTTAAAGTAATATACAAAAAACCATCATCAGTCATATTTATATTTTTTATCTCAAATTCATCTAATTTATACTCTACAAGTCCACTATTACTAATAAATAAAGCAAACTGATTATATGATTTTTTTAAATCAGATAAATCTGCTTTTTCAAATGTATAATCTTTTTCTATATCTTCATATT
Source organism: uncultured Bacilli bacterium (assembly GCA_944329385.1). Lineage (GTDB taxonomy): Bacteria > Bacillota_I > Bacilli_A > RF39 > UBA660 > Coprosoma. The sequence continues at coordinate 15,372 of CALVIE010000024.1, forward strand.
GCTTATAATTAATTGCATCATCATATAGCTTATTTATATCTTTTTCTATCACACTTTCTAACTCTTTCAAATCATCATCATTTAACTCTAAATTATCAATTTTAAAATTATTATTATTAACATCTATTTTACTATTTACTTTAAGACCATTTTTTAATTCCATCTCTAAATCATATTCACCTTTAAAAATAGCTGGAATCACATACTTATCATAATTTTCATCTTCTTTTAAATATTTCTTAGCAACTTTTACCCCTTCTAATTTTAAAGAAACACCTTTAGAAACTTCAATTTCATAATCTTCACATACAAGTGAACTACCCTCACTTATTTTCCACTTGGGAAAAAATAAAAAACTATTTTTCTTATCTTTAATCAAATATATAATCGTACTATCAGCCATTTGTCTACCTTCTAAAGTATAACTTATCTTTACCTGTGCTGAAAGCCCATCAGAACTAATATCCTCATTAATAACCTCGTAATTTACTAAATCTAAATCATTATCTTTATTAACTTTCTCAAACATTTCTTTACTAGTAAACTCATTTTTTGGAATACTAATAAAATCATATATTTTATCTTCATCATTATTCATAACCGCTAAAAAATAATCTTTTGCTACATTAGAAGGAGTAAATGCCCTACCTAAAACAAAATATAAAACACCTAAAACAAAAAATATAAATAACACTATAGCTATAATAATTATTTTCTTTTTATCAAATTTAAATTTTCTTTCTTTAGGTAAAATTATCTTTTCCTCACTCTTAATCTCCGCACCACAAAACTCACAAAATCTTGCATTATAGACATTTTTCTTACCACATTCTGGACAAAACATTAAATCACTTCCTATTATAATTATATCTTAAAAAATATTATTATACAATTAATTTTTTAAATAACTATCAAACCCATCAGTTTTAATAACCTCATCATTAACCCACATAGCCTCAGCATTATAATCATAAGCCTTCTTTTTACCTTCATCTATATCCATTAAATATAAACTATTAACAAGCATATTAGCCGTTAAATTATCGTTCGCAATCACAACTACCATCTCATACTTATTTTCTTTTTTACTATTTTTAGGATTAACCATATAACTTTTAAATTCATCTAATTTAACTCTAGTTGCCATTGATTTATTTTCTAAATAAGCAATATCTAAAACCTCTCCATCTAAATCATTTATACTGACACTATATTTACCCTTACCATAAAAATCACCTGCCGAAATATCTCCATTTTCTGAAACAATAAACTTTTTAATATCATTTTGTTTAAAATAAGAAAGTACTTCGTTTGTAGCATAACTACCAATAATATTATCAAAATTAAAAGAAATATTTTTAATATTATCAATCTTTTCTATATCACTTTTAAAACTATAATCCTCTCCATTTTTTAATTTATCTAAAAGTTCACCACTTGTCACATCAATATATCCATCAGTTTTATAATATAAAATTTTTCCATACTCTAATAAAGATTTATAATCATCATTTTCAAAATCAATATCTTCATATTTTTTATATATTTTATTTATCTCATCAGTAAGCTTTTTTTCATCCACATCATCATATACTTTATAAGTTATTATCTCACCATAATATTCAAAACTTTTCATATAAATCTCTTTTTTATTAAAAAAAAGTACCCAAATAATTAAAATAATTATTATAAATAAAATTATATAATTTCTTTTTTCAATAATTTTTTTTAACATAAAATCACCAACTAAAGTATAACAAAAGACCATGCATTTAAGCAAGGTCTTTCATTCATCCTAAAGTATACTTATTACTGGACAGTTTTTATATAATAAAAACAAGGGATTCTACATGTAATCTCTTGTTTTATCTCTCATATT
>CALVIE010000025.1 GCA_944329385.1 uncultured Bacilli bacterium
CTAATTCTCTATCAATCATATCTAACATAAATTCTATAAATTCATTAGAATTACCTGTTTTATTACAATTATTAATCACTTTATAATATTCTTCTTGATATTTCTTTATTTGTGATTCTATAGGTACGTATTCAAATAACTCTTTCCATTTAGATAAAATTATATTTTGCCAAAGTCTAGCAGTCCTACCATTTCCATCACTAAATGGATGAATAAATACGAATTCATAATGGAAAATAGAAGATAATATTAATGGGTGAATTTCATCTTTTGATTTTTTCATCCAATTAAATAAGTCGTTCATTAAAGTTTCTACATATTCAGGTTTAGGTGCGATAAAAATGCAGTTACCATTTTCATCAAATACACCTTCTTCTCCTTTTCTAAATACGCCAGATTCTTCTACAGTTAAAAATGTCATAGTTCCATGTACTTTTAATAAATCTTTAATATTATATGGATTAGTTTCACTTATCATTTCATAAGCCTTATAAGCATTCTTAACTTCTTGTATTTCTTTTTGATCTCCAAGTACTAATTTACCATTAATAACATCTCTAACTTGATCAAGCGATAATGAATTTTTTTCAATAGCTAAAGACGAATGTATTGAATAAATGCGATTATTTCTTCTTAGTACTGGCATTTTATTTAAATTACTAAAATTATCTAATTTTCCAACTTTTTCCATTATACTACCAACAAGTTCTAACATCTTATTTGAAATAGTAAATGGCGGTACATATTTTTTCATTAAAATCACCTCTTAATTTTCTAATAATATTATACCACCGTCTAAATATAATATCAATTATCTTACCTATTTCTTACATGTTTTCTTACACATTATTTAATTATTTTTTATTAGATAAAAATAATTAATAATGTTATTTTTATTCTTTTGTGTATATTTTTAAAGAACATATAATAATCAATTAAATATATGTGGATGAAGTTTATTTGTTTGTAAAAAAACTTGGCTATTTTTATCCAAGCTTATTCAATTTTATATGGGTCAGATTTCGTACCTACTCCACCGGTTCTTTGAGTTTTAGGCGAAAGATATAGAGTTGGCCTTACTCCATAATATAGGTCAGTTACTGTGTTCCAGCGATAAAATGGCCACATATCTGTAACTAGTCCATATACTGTATTTGTAGTATCAGCGACTGGAGATAAATACCACCAATATTCATCATTATACATCCATGTTCCCATACAATCATTATCTTCAAATTGCTTAAATGTACTACATTTTTCTTTATCACTACTACTTCTTATAATATCAGAAACTGTAGGTAACGCAATATATCCATGCCATGTTGTGGTGTTTTTATCGTTTATTTGTTCAGCTAAGTTATCGTTATCATATGTTACGGCACCGATACCAAAATCATGGGCAATTATTAGTTTTCTTGATGAGGCAATAATTTTATTATAGTATGTTTCATTTAGGTATGTATTGAGTGTTGCTGGCCTTGCCCAATTATTTGAATTTGATGTATCCCATGCTCTATTTTCTATTTCTTGATAACGCATTATTTTTATGCTACCATCTTTTTCTATAGAAATTATTCTCCAAGCAGCATTTTCACCATTAAAAGTTATATAGTTATTAGGATTACGACCCTTATATACATATCTTCCTTCTTCATATTCGTCTTTATACAAACCATCACCTAATGATAGGGAAAATCATAAAATATGCGAGAGGCAAATTTGGTCTTACGCAAGAAGAGCTTGGAAAACTTGCAAATATTAACAGAACAATTTTAGAAAATTATGAAACAGAGTTTAGACAACCTACTTTTGAGATGATTGAAACCTTACTTAATAAATGTGGCTTTAAAATATATTTTGAGGATGTTAAAAGTAAGGAAAAGTTTGAAAGCAAAGATATTTTAAGAAAAGATATTTAAAAAGAGTTCGTTATTTTTGAACTCTTTTTTATGTTAGTAAAATACCGATGAGAAAATTTATGATATTTGTTAAAAGTGATTTAAATCCATTTTATCACTCTTTTTGACAAAGAATATTATTTTAAATTTTTAATGGTTTTTTGAAATAATTTTATAAATTCATCTTTTTTCATAGTATGAGTTTTTGTGCTACCGAGTACACGATAACTAATTAAGTTATCATCTTTTTCTTTATCTCCTAATATAAGTGTATATGGAATTTTGTGAATAGAGCTTTCGCGCATTTTATAACTTAATTTTTCATTGCTGTCATCTAATTCTACCCTAAAATTATTCTCTAAAAGTAAATTATAAATCTCTTTCGCATATTCTAAATGATATTCATTATTAACTGGAATAACGTTAACTTGAACTGGAGCTAGCCAAGTAGGAAATGCTCCGGCATAATGTTCAATCAAAATACCAATAAATCTTTCAATAGAACCAAATATCACCCTATGTAACATAACAGGTCTTTCTTTATTTCCATCATGATTAATATACTCAAGTTCAAATCTCTCAGGTAAATTAAAGTCAAGTTGTATAGTTCCACATTGCCATACCCTTCCAAGTGAATCAGTAACATGGAAATCTAATTTAGGTCCATAAAAAGCTCCATCACCAGGATTAATTTTGATTTCATGTCCAGCTTTTTCGCATGCTTCTTTTAAAGCCTTTTCGGCATGATTCCAAATCTCAATGTCACCAATGTATTTTTCTTCTGGTCTAGTAGATAATTCTATTTCATAAGGCAAATTAAAAATTTTGTATATTCTATCAATAAAATTGATTAGCCTAATTATTTCATCCTCTATTTGATCTTTGGTTAAAAATATATGAGCATCGTCTTGGGTAAAATTCCTAACTCTAAATAATCCATTCAAAGCTCCGCTTGCTTCATGACGATGTACTAAACCAAGCTCTCCAATACGTAATGGAAATTCTTTATAAGAATGTAATTCATTTTTATAAACAAGTATTCCACCTGGACAATTCATAGGTTTAATAGCAAACTCTTTATTATCAATTTTAGATATATACATATTTTCTTGATAATTATCCCAATGTCCAGATTTTACCCATAAATCCTTGTTAAGCATAATAGGTGTTTGAATAAACTTATACCCCTCTTTAGCATGTTCCTTATACCAAAAATCTTCCAACGTTCTTCGAAGAATCATACCTTTAGGAAGCCAAAATGGAAATCCAGGTCCGTACTCACTAAACATAAATAATCCAAGCTCCTTACCAAGCTTTTTATGATCACGTTTTTTAGCTTCTTCTAACATAGATAAATAATTTTCTAAAGCTTCTTTATTATCAAAACAAATACCATAAATTCGCTGTAACATTTTATTATTAGAATCACCTTTATAATATGCCCCTGATACTTTAAGTAATTTAAAATTTTTACATTCTTTCAAACTATCTACATGTGGTCCTCTACATAAATCTGTAAAATCACCTTGTGTATAACAAGAAATCACTTCACCTTCCGGCATATTATTAATTAAATCTATCTTATATGGATCATCTTTAAATTTTTCTAAAGCTTCTTCTCTAGAAATTTCTTCTCTATATATTCTCTTTCCATCTTTAACTAATTTTTTCATTTCCTTTTCTATTTTAGATAAATCATCCTCAGTTAAAGTTATATCACCCAAATCCATATCATAATAAAAACCATCACTAATAACTGGTCCTACCCAAAATTTAGCCTCCGGATACAAATGTTTAACCGCTTGTGCAAGTAAATGAGCACAGCTATGATTAAGTTTGTTTAAACTTTCATCTTCTTTAATATTTATCATAATATCTCCTCCTATAACAAAAAAACCTTATATAAATTATCTTATATAAGGAGTGCATGACACGGTACCATCCTAATTTTTACTTAATTAAAGATAACGGTTCTCACCGGGAATCTCTTTCGAGTCCTATTCATAAGTAGTAATGCTTAAACCTTGTATTATCTTACACCAACCGATAACTCTCTAAAAGCAAGTATTTTAAACACCATGTCTTAATCAAAATATTTAATAGTATAAACTGATTATAGCATTATTAAAAATTATTTTCAATATAATATTATTAAACTTTATCTAATTTTTAACTTTTTTATCATTTTTTTTGCATTTAAATATAAAATTTTATTTCTCTGTTCATCAGATAAACCAATTTCTTCCAAAATTAAAGCCTGTTCTTCTACTGGCGGAATATCACCGGAAAAATAAGGATAATCACTTCCAAAAAAAATTCTATCATCCCCATACATATTTACTGCATATTTAATTAATTTTTTATTACTAATTGTCGAAATATCAGTATAAATTCTATCATCTTTAGAACCAAAATCAATCATATCTTTAGTAAAATTTTCGTCACATTGTCCATTTCTACCTAAATGAGCAACAATAATATTCATATTAGAAAACTCACTTCTTAAAGTTTCAATATATTTCTTTGAAATTGTAGATAAAGAATGTAAAATTAAAAATCCCTGATTATCAGATAAATATTGATAACCAAAACTTCTGGCTTTATAATTGTTATAATCATGTACTAAAAAATGTTCTTTTAAAATATTATATTTCATAATTCTAATATTATTATTGAAATCTTTATCATTAGGTACAAATAAAACTGGAACAGCACGTAAATCATCACTAAAATATTTAACTATATCATTATTTGCTTGATTAATGTCAGTTTCTTTAAAAACCATTGGCATTACAATGAAATACTCTAAATTTTTAACATAATCATCAAAAGTACTTAAAGCTGTAACATTTACTGAATTATAAAGTTTATAAACATTTTTATATAAAGATTTCTGAACTATATCTTTACAACTTTTTTTATTTCCAAAATGAATATGTGTATCAATTATTCTCATAAGACAACACCTCTTATTGCTAAAAATTAATCATTTATACAAGGGTTCTTTAAAGGGCATAAACTATCTTTGCTAAACATACCAGAAAATGCTCTGCATCCTCCACAAGAAAATTTATACTTACATGAACCACATCCCTGAATTTCTCTGTTTCTTAATTTATTTAAAATAGAACTATTGTTCCAAATTGCTGTTAAATCTGTTTCTATCAAGTTACCTACTTTTTCCCTTAAAAATATACATGGATAAACATCACCATTACTAGATATACCAACATTGTTTATACCAGCTCCACATCCCAAATAATTATTAACATCACGATTTAACAAAACATTTAAGATAGGATCATCAATCGCTACTACCAAATCATCAGTACTTAATTTTGCTAATTTTTTTATTTCAGTATAATATTTTTCTTTATCTGGAAGAACATAATCATTTTCTTTAGCTTTTCCATAAGGAACAACTCGTCTATAAAATACCTTATCAACTTTTAATTTTTTGGCTTCATGAAAGTTCCATTCTAAAGTATCCAAATTTTCAGCAGTAATAGTCACATTCATTTGAGTAAACATTCCATCTTCTTTAGCTAAAGTTAAAGCTCTTATTGCCCTATCATAAGATTCTTTTACACCTCTAAATTTTTCGTGAACTTCTTTCGGACCATCTAATGAAACTTGAACAAATTTTACTCCAGACTCAATAATATCATTTCTAAATTTTTCATAAAACCAACCATTTGTAGAAATACCAACATATATATTGTTAGATGTTAATTTTTTTATAATATCAAAAACTCTATTATTTAACAAAGGCTCTCCACCAGAAATATTAACCGCTAAAACATTTGCCTTAATTATTTCTGAAATAATTCGATTTTCAACCTCTTCATTATCTTTTTCATGAATACAATAAGCTCGGCAATGTGGACATAAAAAATTGCAATTATTAGTAACTTCCCAAACAACAGAAACTGGTGATTTAAGATTCAACATAATAGCACTCCAAATCTTCCCCTAAATAATCGCCAGATAACATATATGCTGCAGCCCTACATCCACCACAAATCATTTTATATTTGCATGTTCCACATTTACCTTTCAACTCTCTTCTCTTTAATAACTTAATTGGCTCAGAATCTAATATTTCAGATAACTCTTGTTTTAGAATATTTCCGCATGAAATATATAATAATGAACAAGGTGATACAGTACCATCATTTCTAACACATATTCCATTTACACCAGCAGAACACCCTGCACAATCTAGTTTATATTTATCCATAATTTTTTTTACATAATCCTTTTGATAAACATTTTTTAAAGGAAAATCTGCCACAATCTGTACCTTATCATTATATTTCACTTGTAATTCTTGTAAATTTTCAAACATCTTTTTTAAACCTGTTTTACCTAAATTACATACGCCAGCCATTTCATTATTAGGGATAAATCTTTTAAACCCTAATATTTCAACCTCGATTTTATTTACATCAATAATTTGATGAACAAATTCTTCCATCTGATCAACATTTAAACTAGATACTAAACTACTAATATGTAATTTAATTTTTGAATTATACTTATTAATTAATTTAAGTTTTTCAATAACTCTATCATATGTACCAACACCTCTAACTTTATCATGTTCTTCTCTAACACCATCTAAACTAACTTGAATATAGTTAGTTCCAGCATCAATTAAATCTTTTAATAATTCTTCAGTTAATAATAACGAATTAGTATTTATTATTGTTATAGGTGCTAATCTTTTAAATTTTTTTACTATATCTACAATATCTTTCCTTACTAATGGCTCTCCACCACTTATAAAAACCGCACGAGGTTTAAAAGGCTTACATTTTTCTATAATTGTATCTATCTCTTCCATACTCAACTCATGATTAATAGAATTTGTTCTACAATGCTTACATCTTAAATTACATTTTGTTGTTATATCAACAGTAATATTCATATTTTCATATTTCATTTTGCATCACCATCTTTAATCAAAATATTTTTATTAACCAAATAATCAATATATGGTTTAGATAACATTACATCAGTCCTATTGGTAGACAATAAATCTTCTATACAATCCTTAACTTTTCCATTAACAAATATCATTTCAGCTGTCCTAACATTATATATTAGCAACCTATTTTCATCTTCATTTCTAAATCTATAATCCTTTAAATTAAGGTTTAACTTTTCCAACACAAATCATCACCTTCCAAATAATCACCATATTTTATATATGCATTAGCCCTACATCCACCACAATATAACAAATGTTCACATCTACCACAATTACCTTTAATTTTGCTTTTATTTCTAAAGTCCGAAAATATTAATGAATTATTCCAAACTTCTTTAATATCATCCACTTTAAAATTACCACCAATAATAGGTATTTGACAACATGGAGATACATCACCATTTGCAAAAATCATCATTTCAGTTATAGCTGCTGGACAAGATGCAAAACATGTATAAGTTTTACTTAACTCTGGAAGTAAAATTGCATAAGGAATATCTAACCTAACATCAATATCATACTTTTGAACAATTTTATTTATATTTAACAAAAATTTTCTTACTTGAAATGGTGATAAAGATTTATCTTTAATATTAAATCCTCTACCAGCCGGAGATAACAAAGGTAAGAACCATTTTTTTACATTTAAGTTTTTCAACATTTTAGCAATATCCTCTAATTCATCCACATTAAGTTTAGAAACACAAGTAACAACAGCAACATCAATTCCATTGGCAACTAATAATTTAATATTACTGATCGTTCTATCAAATATATTAGTACCATTTCTTAAAAATTCATGAGTTTTTTTATTACTACCATCCAAGCTAATTCTTACTAATTCGAATTTATAAAATTGTTCTTCAACCATTTTTTGAGTTAACAATAAACTATTAGTAGTTATGCTTACAAAAATACCTTTAGAAATAGCATAATCAACTATATCAAAAAAATCTTGCCTAGTTAAAGGTTCGCCACCAGAAAACATAATTTTTTGAACACCCTCATTAGATAACAAATCTATTATGTTACAACACTCTGTGAAAGTTAATTCATCTTTTAATTTTTTTCCACTATTCATATTACAATGTTTACAATTTAAATTACATTGATTTGTGATAGCCCAACCTACAGAATAAGGATAATATGATACATTAATTTCTTCTTTCATAAGCAATTAAAACTCCTTTACTAATTAAAAGATTCAACCGTTTTATACATTTCTCATTAACAGCCACATCATTAGTTAATAAATCAGATAAAAAGATGCCTTTTAAAATTTTTTTCCATAGCTCACATAATGCCCCACTAACAAAAAATAATGTTCCTTTATAATAAATTGAATATTCGTCAGCTCTTTCTTCACGACTAACAACTAAAGGATTTCTCTCCAAAAAAACATTCTTATTTGCTAAAGTTAATATTTTTTTTAACTCTATTTTTTTTATATCTTTATAATTATCAGGTAAACAACTTTGCTTACTTATAATTATATTATCTATCTTATAAAAATCAGAAAAATTGAAATTAAAATAATATTGTGCTTTTTGTATGATTTTTCCTTGTTGAATAAATTGAATTACTAACTTATATTTTTTATTATCTAAATCATCATCATATCGTAATTTAATTTTTTCGTTTTTTAAATATATAATATCATTAAATAAAATTTCACTTTCCTGACCAACAGTAACCAATTTTATATTCAACAGTACTGCTTTATTAAAATTTACTGTTACATTAGACAAATCAATATTTATAAACATTATTAAACTCCTCTCAATTTTTCTAATTAATTTTCATAAAGGAAAGAATTCCTTTAGTTAACATCACAAGTTCCACAATTAATTGCGCAAATTTCCTTTAATTCTTGTTCTTCTTGTGCTTTAACTTTTTCAGCATTATTTTGCATTTGTTTTCCCTCCTTTTTATTTATTTAGTTTTTTTACAATGAGATCCCTATAAACTCAAAACCATCATTTAGTTAAATTGCATTAGTAATTTTTATTATATCTTAAGTTTCAAGCACAATCTTTGTTCATATATTTATCATTATTTATTAATACAATTACTAGTTTTTCAAATGAATAAAATTTTAATATATTATATCACAGTTTTTAGTTTTAAATAAAAAGATAATAGTCAAATTATTATAATTTAAATAAAATATGCGAGAAGAAAATCTGGTCTTACTCAAGAAGAGCTTGGAAAACTTGCGAATATTAACAGAACAACTTTAGGAAATTATGAAACAGAGTTTAGACAACCTACTTTTGAGATGATTGAAACCTTACTTAATAAATGTGGCTTTAAAATATATTTTGAGGATGTTAAAAGTAAGGAAAAGTTTGAAAGCAAAGATATTCTAAGAAAAGATATTTAAAAAGAGTTCGTTATTTTTGAACTCTTTTTTTAGGCCATCATGAATATACCTGGGAAATATATTAATATAAATGCGGCAATTAGCATGATTATTCCAGCAATTAATCTATTATAGGTGCCTATGGTATTTTCAATTACTAATTCTTTAATAATGATATTTAAAACACCAACTAAGATTAAACTTGTAATTAAATACATAAAGAAGTATAAAAGCATATATGGTATTTGATTAGTGATTCCATTTATTTCCAAAGCTGTTTTGACAAGTAATGGTGAGCTTTGGGTTTGATTTACTAAAGTAAAGGTTATAATAATACTAGCTATAATGATACCTGATGCATATAATATCATTTGTTTTTTACCAAATAGTTCTTGAAGTATTTGAAGTAAACTTTTCTTCGGAACACTTATTTTAATATGAGCATCCACTGTAATAGCACCAACTATGATAGCAATAATGGCAATAAATGTTCTTATGAATGTGGTTTGATTTACCGTAAATTCAGTGTTTATGAATGTTAAGGTCATGTAAGTGACGGTACTTGTTAATATGAATAGTCCACCTAATAAAAGACGTTTTTTATTACTGTAAATTGCCATCATAATACCTGATAGGAATAATATTATCCAAAGTGATCCTAAATTTATAGCATCAGCAATTCCTTCGGTGGTAGTTATAGCAAGTGGGCTTGTTTTTTTTACATTAGTTTCTCCTAATAAAGTAAAATGTATTGTTGGGTTTTGAGATGTGGTTTGACTTGTTGGAACTTGTTTACCCTCTTTTATTAATTCAGTGATGTTTATATCTTTTTTATCAAAGTTATTTAAAACTGTTTGTTTTATTTCTTTAGCAATATTATCATTATATCCTTCGAAATATTTAGTTCCAACAACAGTAAATGGGACACCTTCATCTTTGTTATTTAAAGTTTGTCTAACTTTGGTTAAAAGTTCGTTATTTTCTTTGTTATCCCATGTTTCATAGTATTGAATATTAATATTTTCACCTAATTGTTTTTTTAGGGTATCTAAAAATTTTTCTTCTTTCGCACAGTGTGGGCAGCCATTACCATTGAAAAAAGTGATTGATACTTCTTCAGCGTTTACTTTAGTAAATGGCATTAGTAAAAATATTGTTAAAATTAATAATAGTTTTTTCATGATATACCTCCTAATTTTTTATAACTTTCTTCAAAAGCTTTTTTAAAGTTTTCTATGTCTTGGTCTGTTGTTTTTTTTGATATACTGATTCTTAGGCTTGCTTTAGCTTTTTCTATATCATTTGTGAGTGCGAAAACGGCTTTTGATGCATCATTTGTAGCACATGCACTTTGAGTTGAAATATATACATCTTTTTCTTCTAAACTATGGAGCATAGTTTCTGGTTTGATGTTTTTTATGCTTATATTTAAAATGTGTGGGATTGAAAATTCATTACTATTAATGAAAACATTTTTGTATTTTTGTAATTCTTTTTTTAAGACTTGGTTATATTTTTTTACTTTTTGATAATCTTCGTCAATATTTTGATAAGAAAGTCTTAAGGCTTTAGCAAGTGATGTTATGAGTTCTGTTGGTGGGGTTCCACTTCGAAAATTAGTGGTGCTTTTACCTCCAGATATTAGTGGTTCTAGATTTAAGTTTTCTTTTTTATATAATGCGCCAATACCTTTAAAGCCAAAAAATTTATGAGCAGAAAAGCTTGCGGCATCCACATCAGTTAAGTCAAATTTTATTTTTCCTACGGCTTGTGTAATATCAGTATGAAATATTATTTTGGGGTAGTTTTTTAAAAGTTTACCTATTTGTTCAATGGGCTGGCGAAGTCCTGTTTCACTATTAACCATGCTTATGGTTACTAAAACAGTATCTTCGGTTAAGAGTTTTTTTAACTTTTCTATATCAACAATACCATTTTTTAAAGGAGCATATTGAATGGTAAAACCTTTTTTTTCTAGCTGCTTTAAAGGGCCATAAATTGATGAGTGTTCTAATGATGTGGTTATGATATGTTTTCCTCTATTTTGAAATTGTTCTATGGCTTTGATAATGGTATTATTACTTTCACTTGCTCCTGATGTGTATATAATTTCATTTGGTTTTATGTTTAATATTTTGGCTATTTGGTTTGTACTGGCATCTATTAAGTGTTTAGCTTTTATTCCAAGTGTGTGCATAGAGTTTGGGTTTCCAATATATTTTGCTGCTTTTATAAAGCTATCTAATACTTCTTTATCGACAGGGGTTGTCGCACTATAGTCTAAGTATGTCATATTTACTCCTTTCTATTTTATGGTATCAAAACCACTTCGTTTAAATAATTTTTCTAAGTCATAGTTTGAATAGTATATCATAGTTGGTCGGCCATGTGGGCAGTTAAAAGGATTTTTACAATTCCTTAAATCGGTTATTAATGCTTCCATTTCTTCTAAGGTGATATTAGTGTTGGCTTTTATGGCTTTTTTACAACTCATCATAATGGCTACTTTTTCATTGAATTTTTCAATATCAAAATCTTTTTTAGTGTTTATAACTATTTCAATAATTTTTCTAATTGTTTGTTCTTCATTATTTTTTGGTATCCAAGTAGGATGGCTTTTTATAATGATGGAATTTATTCCAAAAGGTTCTATTTTAAATTTTAAATTTTCTAAAATATGCATGTTTTCTTTTAAGATGATAAATTCTTCGTTTGAAAATTCTAATGTGATTGGAAATAGTAATTCCGTAGAGGCTATATTAGGTTTTCCCATGGCTGTTTTAAATTTTTCATAATTACATCTTTCTTTAGCAGCGTGCTGATCAATTATATACATGCCTTTTTCATTTTGAGCAATTATATATGTGCCATGGACAAGTCCGACAGGATACATTTCTGGCATAGATTGTTTTTTTTCTTCTTTTATTTGGTAGTGCTCATCATCCATAACTACTTCATGGACAATATCTCCATTATTTTCATCTTCATAAATAGATTCATTTACTGGTATTTTTGTTTCTTCGAAGGGAATTTCTTCTATTTTTGGAGTGTTTGCATGTCTTTCTAGACTAAATCTCAATTCTTCTGTTTTTGGTTTTTCTTTTCTAATTGATACTTCTGGTATGAGATTTCTATCTGTAATGGCAGCTTTAATAGTTAAATTTATTAAATTAAGTAAGGTATCCATTTTGCTAAATTTTATATCCATTTTAGTTGGATGAATATTGACATCTATGACACTTGGGTCAACTAAAATATTAATGACAGTAATTGGGTATCTATTATCTGGTTTATAAGAATGATAAGCATCATTGATGATTCTATTAATATCGATATTTCTTACTACTCTACCATTAACAATAATAACCATATTATTCCTACTAGAACGGTGTACTTCAGGAAGTGAAATATAACCTGATATTTCATAGTCAGGGTTTTCACCTTTAATAGGAATCATTTTTCTGGCAACTAAGGTTCCATAAATATTTTGAATGACTTTTAAAACATTACCGCTGCCATCAGTTCTTAGAATAACGTTATCATTATTTTTTAAAGTAAATCTGATGTTTGGCTGTGAGAGGGCTAGTTTGTTGATATAATCTGTGATATTAGCAAGTTCAGTATATAGGCTTTTCATGTGTTTTAATCTAGCCGGGGTATTGTAAAAAAGTTCACTTACAGTAATGGTGGTACCTTTTCTAGCATCACCTAGTCCAACTTCTAGAATTTTTCCACCATTTATGATTACATGGGTTCCAATTTCACCAGTACAAGTTTTTAAATCAACTTTACTTACGGCAGCAATAGAGGCCAAAGCTTCACCTCTGAAACCTAATGTTGTTAATCTATATAAATCATCTTCGTCTTTAATTTTACTTGTGGCATGTCTTGAAAAGGCTAAAATAGCATCGTCTTTATCCATTCCTTTACCATTATCAATGACTTTAATTTGTCTAGTGCCGGCATCTTCTAGTTCAATTTTTATTTCTGTACTTTTAGCATCTATACTGTTTTCAACTAATTCTTTGACAACTGAGGCACATTTTTCAACTACTTCACCTGCAGCTATTTTATTAGCTAAAAGTTCATCCATTATTTTTATTACTGGCATAATAATCACCTTTAATCTTCTTATAAAATTATACCATTATTTGGTCAGAAAAAACAGTTTTAAAAAGGCTTCTTTTTAAAAAAAAGAAAAAGCCTAGCCAAAATTTTAAAAATATTATATAATAAATATGATTTTACGTGCTGGAGTAGCTCAGCTGGTAGAGCAGCTGTTTCGTAATCAGCAGGTCGCAGGTTCGAGTCCTGTTTCCAGCACCATAATAAAAATTACCCTTGGTTTTCAAGGGTTTTATTATATTTGGGTTTAATTAGGTTCATTTTTTTTACAAAAAACTCCCTAGATAATGTTTAGTGTTTCAATTAAATCAAAAGGTTAATAGTAAAAAACACCAAATAAGCAGCAAAATGGTGTTTTTTTAGCTAAATATAACCTTTAAAATAATAAAAGTGATATTTTTATTTTCTATTTTATTGATTTTAAACTGTTTTATGTTTTTCTTGATAAAGTTCTTCTTCACTAGTAATATATGTTTCTATGTTTAATCCATATTGCTTTTGAATATTTTGTATGTTATTTTGAATAAAGTTTAAAGCGGTATTTTGAAATTCATTTATATCAGTGGGAAGCCATATTATACTAGGTGAATCTGAACAAAATTGGATAATAATATTACCATATTTTAAAGCTTTTTGTTGCCATAGGCTATCTTGGGTATGAAAATATTCTTCTTCATTCAAATTATTATATAAATAGTTATAGATGGCGTTTGTGACAATACTATGGTCATAAATAGCATAACTAAAGACAATATCTTTTTTTGCTATGACACATACTGCGCCATTTAGTTTATTTAAGTAAAAATCTTTTAAATTAAAGTTATCATTTTCACGAATAATTTCATGGTCTTTTTCTTCTATGTTATTCATGTATTCTAGCATGTTAATATCAAAATTTTGATATGATACTGTACAGTTTTTTATTTTTATATTAAATTTTTCTAATGATGCAATAAACTTTATATCTTTGACGTTTAAAATAATTATTTCTTCTGGCATTAATACATTAACATCTAAGATACTTGGTAATGAGTTTAAATAAGTAACATATTTATTGATATTATCTTTTAAATTTTGGCATTGTAAGGTTATTTTCATTTAATTCACGCTAGTTTTCCATAAACCATGTTTATTACAGTAAGCATATATAACAGAATTTTCTTTATAGTTAAATATACAAATTGGTTCATCTGATGGTTTAAAGTTATGTATTTCTACTCCACTGTCATCTACTAGTGCGACAAAGTTAATATAGTGATTTTCATCCATTGGGTGAAGATTCTCTCCTATTTTGACAACAATTTTGCCATCTCTAACATCATAGACTGGAACGTGTTTTTCTAAAGCGGCATCAGTGGTATTTTCGGTTAACTTTTCCATTTTCTCACCACAACACATGATGGTTCCTTTTCCATTTACTAGTAATGCGACTACATTACCACATTTTTTACACAAATAAAATTCAATCATTTTACAACCTCCAATTTTAATATTTTTCTATTATTATTTTATATTTTTATATGGTTTTAGTCAACCAAAAACATGCTTTCTGTCAAGAAGCATGTTTTGGATGGGGTTAAGGAAATTATAATATTGTAATGACAGTTACAAATTATAATTTTTATCAAGATCCCATATATGTACATATTACTTAATAGCTTGATTGATAAGGCGCTTCACGCTTCCCCTATACTATAACTTCCACATATAAGGTAAGTAATGAAGATTTAATAAGCAAATCATAAATGGTCATTTTTAATAAGTAAATAATACGGATTAAAAATTTAGATTTATGAAATTAACTAATTAAATTTTTATCGCTATCCTATTAAGTACTTTAATAATACCATGTATAAATTAGTCTGTCAATATATGTAGTATAATGTTTTTAATTTTTTTTAGAGTTTACACTTTTATTGTCATATAAGGGAAATTATTTTTGGACTATTGAATTTAAAATTTGATTTAAGTATGATGCACAGTTTGGTGAAGCACCATTTTGAATTTCATATTCGAAAAGATATGCTTTATTATTTTTTGTTGTGCCATAATAGTAGGTTTTTCCTATGTTGCTAGTTTTTGAAAACCAAGTCCAATTAATATTGTTTATTGATAATGTAGAGATATTATTAGTTACGATGTCTGCGTTATAATCAGCCATTTGTCTAATTAAATTATCACCATCTGAGTACCCTTTTACAGCACTTAGTGAAAACTCGCAATCATTAAATATTTCTGTAGTTTCTTCATTTTCAAAATTATATTTATAGTTATACTGTTTTGATTTATTTTGAAAAGGTTCTATTGGGGTTATACTGAATTGCTCTTCCATATTTATAGACGAGTCATATATCATTAATCCTTCATATTTTCCATTTATGCTTGAATTTATTTTGTCACCAAATGATGTGACAAAATCACCAAATAAAGAAATTAATCCAGCAGCTACTAGTATGGCTATTACGATTGAAGCAAGTACTGTTTGAACCAAAAATCCTCCTATTAATCTTAAAACACTAGTGCCACCTTTATTTTCACATAATTTTGTTAGTTCATCTATATTTTTATCTTGATTTTGATACTGAATTTTGGCAATTTTTGTATGTGCATATTTTAAATAAAATTTATTGAATGTAAATCCAATTATAATATAAATGGCTATAAGTAAAATGGGATTTACAAGTACAGATAAAACGAATGAGATTAAAAATATTAATATACCAATTAAGGCCATTTTTCTATAACAAATGTATAAAGGTGCGAGAAACATGGCAGAAAAGTTTACTTTTTTATTAGTTATTTTATCATAATTATTGCCTATAAAGGCTTTTAATAGAACTTCGTCGTTATTTATATTAAATGAGGTTTTTAATTGATTTGGCTCAGCTATTAAATTGGAAGTTTGTTTTACATCTGATGGCTTTGAAATTATATTATTTGTCATTGTATTTGAAGATTGAACTGTTGGATTTATAGCAATATTGTTTGACCCAGTCATATTATTAATTATTTCTTTTGGTGGTTGATTTATCATGTTTTGATTAGTATTAACTGAAGTTGAGTTTACATTAGGCTGTGATATTTGATTTGGATTTGTAGCTATATTGTTTGATCCAGTCATATTATTAATTGTTTCTTTTGGTGGTTGATTTGAACTATCTTCATTTGGCTTACTAAAAAAAATATTAAAATTATTTTCTTCATTATTATTCATTTTTGTTATCCTCCTTACTATAAGTATAACAAAAAATAAATAGTATTTTATATTTTTAATTAATAAATTCATGATTTTCATAAAGATTATTACACTTTTTTTACAGAAAACAGCACTTAGTTATTAATAATTAAGTGCTGAATAATTAGACATATATTTAAGAAAGTAAATCGAATACTTTTATTTAAACTATTTTGGTTCCTTGAGTGGTTAGATACCGAACCCAAGATTAAGTCAGTGCCATCATCTCAATACAGTAACAATATATCATACATTTTTTCAATAGTGAACAATTTTTTAACAATATTCTAACATTAATATAACAAATTTTGTTATAAAATATTTTTTATTAAATATATAGCTGTTTACTTATTTTAATTCATTCAATAGTATACTTTTTATGGGGAATATCAGTTGTTGAGTGTCTACCTCTAATCTTTAGTGAGAGGAGGTTTGATAAATATGAAAACTAAGACTTTTATTATAAAAGTTCTTAAGCTCATTGCTATCATTTTATTTTTCCTTATCATTATGATAATAGTAATAAAGAAATGACACTCATTCGCTAGAATAAGTGTCTAACTTAATATATATTGGGTAGACATTCAACTCGGA
>CALVIE010000026.1 GCA_944329385.1 uncultured Bacilli bacterium
GTAGAAGAAGAACCAATAGTATATAATTCTGAAGTTTTACAGCAAAATTACGAAATGGCCCATGACCCAGATGCTGAGCCAGGATTAAAGCCAGTAGAAGAACATCACAAAACTAGATAACATTACCTACCAATTATTGGTAGGTTTTTGCACCTTGTTCTTTTATTTTCTAAGCAAAAATGTTACAATATACCTCGAAAGAGGTGTTTTTCATGATTAATAAAAAATGGGATGAAGTTTTAAAAGACGAATTAAAAAAACCTTACTTTAAAAAACTCGGAATCTTTGTAAAAAATGAATATGGAAAAAAGATAGTTTATCCAGAATATAAAAATATTTTTAATGCCTTAAGATTCACAGATTATGATGAAGTAAAAGTAGTTATTTTAGGTCAAGATCCATATCATGGACCACACGAAGCTCATGGCCTTTCTTTCTCAGTCGAAAAAGGTGTTAAAAGACCACCATCACTTGATAATATATTTAAAGAATTAAAAAACGATCTAGGCATTACTAGAACTAATAATAACTTAACTGATTGGGCTAAACAAGGAGTATTTTTATTAAACTCAATCATGACAGTTGTTAAAGACACCCCACTTTCTCATAAGGATAAAGGTTGGGAAACTTTCACTGATAACCTAATCAAACTTTTAAACAAAAGAGAAAAACCAATAGTATTTATTTTATGGGGAAGTTATGCTAGAAGTAAAAAAGTTCTAATAACTAATCCTAACCACTATATTATAGAAAGCCCTCACCCATCTCCCCTATCTGCCCATAGAGGTTTCTTTGGAAGTAAACCATTTTCTAAAACAAATAATTTTTTAGTATCAAAAGGTATCACACCAATTAAATGGGGTGATATAGATGAATGATATTTTAAATAAATTAAAAACTGAAATTCCTAATAATACATCTATCATAGTAGCCACCTCTGGTGGCCCAGATTCTATGGCTTTGCTAAGTCTTTTAAATCAAATCAAAAAAGAAAAACATTTAAATATCATCTCTGCCCATGTTAATCATAACCTAAGAAAAGAAAGTGATAAAGAGGCTATAATGGTAAAAAATTATTGTAAAAAAAATAACTTAATCTTTGAATACATGGAAATTAATAATTATAGGGGTAATACTGAAAATTACGCTAGAAAAAAACGCTATGAATTCTTTGAAAATCTAATCAAAAAACACCAAGCAAAATACCTCTTAACTGCCCATCATGGTGATGATTTAACCGAAACAATCATCATGCGTTTAATTAGAGGCTCATCTATAAAAGGCTATGCAGGATTTAGTGAAATAACATATAAAGAAAACTATAAAATATATAGACCATTAATTACTAAAACCAAAGAAGAAATATTTGATTATGTTCAAAAAAATGATATTCCTTATGCCTTAGATAAAACAAATAATAGTGATAAGTTCACAAGAAATCGTATAAGAAAATATATCTTACCTAATTTAAAAAAAGAAAATAAAAATATTCACTTAAAATTTTTAAAATTTAGTCAAAAATTAATAGAAATAGATGATTATTTAAATGAAAAAGCAAATAATATTATAAAAGAAATATATCAAAACAAAAAAATAAATTTAAATCTTTTCTTAAAAGAAAAAAATATAATCAGAGAAAAAATTATCCACAATATTCTTATCCAAGAATATAAAGATGACATCATAAAAATAACAAACAAACATGTTAATAACATTTTATCCACCATAAAAAGTAAAAGTCCAAATAAAAAAATTGCTTTACCTAATAATATGGAATTTATAAAAGCATATAATTATGCTTGGATAGAAAAAAGAAAAGTAAATATTGAGTATAATTATATTTTAAAAAATCAAATAACTCTTCCAAACAATGATATAATCGAAATCATAGACGATACTTTAGATAAATCAAACTTTGTAACCAAAATAAACTCTAAAGAAATATCTATTCCCATTCATGTAAGAACAATAAAACCAGGCGATAAACTAACATTAAAAGGTTTAAATAAAGAAAAAAAAATTAAAGATATTTTCATAAATGAAAAAGTCCCTATAGATGAAAGAAAAACATATCCAATCGTAACTGACAATAGCGATCAAATAATTTGGCTTCCGGGCTTAAAAAAAACTAAATTTGATAGAGAAAAAGATAAAAACTATGATATAATAATTAGGTATCGAAAGAAAGGAAGTTTATAATGAATAAAAAAGTAGTTAAAAGAGGATTACTCCCTTATATATTTCTTGCAGTTTTCTTATTCTGTATGTACGCTTTAGTTGGTTCAATGAATACAAAAGTTAACGAACTTACCTATGGCGAATTTATGGAAGCTGTAGAAGACAAAGAAGTTAAAGAAATAAATGTTACCCCAAATAGTCAAAGTACAGTTTATAATATTAGAGGTAAACTAAAAGACTATGCGGATAATGAGACATTCACTTTCAATATGCCATTAACTAATGAGACAATGGTTAAACTATTAGATGCAGAAGAAAAAGCCGGTTTTAAACTAACAACATCAACAGACCCAAGCTCTTCTCCATTCTTATTATTCTTGATCAATGTCTTACCAATGTTAATAATTGTTGGAGCTGCTTTTTACTTCATCACCAAACAAATGGGTAGTGGCGGAAAATCAATGGACTTTGGTCGCTCAAAAGCTAGATTAAGTGGTGGAGAAACCAAAGTAACTTTCAAGGATGTTGCCGGTCTTGACGAAGAAAAAGAAGAAATGTCAGAACTAATTGACTTTTTGAAAAACCCTAAAAAATTCCAAAAAATGGGAGCTAGAATTCCTAAAGGTGTTTTATTAGTAGGTCCTCCAGGAACAGGTAAAACCTTACTAGCAAAAGCCGTTGCTGGAGAAGCTAATGTTCCATTTTATTTTATAAGCGGTTCAGAATTTGTTGAATTGTTTGTTGGTGTTGGTGCTTCAAGAGTAAGAGATATGTTTAAACAAGCTAAACAAAGTGCCCCATGCCTAGTTTTCATCGATGAAATAGATGCCGTTGGACGCCAAAGAGGTGCAGGCCTAGGCGGTGGACATGACGAAAGAGAACAAACATTAAACCAATTACTAACTGAAATGGATGGTTTTGGGGCTAATGAAGGAATAATTATTATCGCTGCTACTAACCGTCCAGATGTTTTAGACCCTGCTCTTTTAAGACCAGGAAGATTTGATAGACAAGTAACTGTTAATTATCCAGATGCTAAAGGAAGAGAAGAAATTTTATCTGTTCATGCCAAAGGCAAAACTTTTGCCCCTAATATCACATTAACTAACATTGCTAAAAGAACAGTTGGATTTAGTGGTGCAGATTTGGAAAACCTACTTAATGAAGCTGCTTTACTTGCTGTAAGAAGAAACAAAAACGCCATAACAATGGCTGAAATAGATGAAGCTCATGATAGAGTATTAATGGGCCCAGCTAAAAAAAGCCATAAATATACTGAAAAAGAAAAACGTACAGTTGCTTATCACGAAGCAGGTCATGCCGTTGTTGGGATTAAATTAGATGGAGCTAATGACGTTCAAAAAATAACCATTATTCCAAGAGGAAGAGCTGGCGGTTATAACCTAATGCTTCCAAAAGAAGAAACATATCTAAGAACTAAAAAAGAACTTTTAGATTCAATAAGTGGCTTTTTAGCCGGAAGAGTTGCTGAAGAATTGATGTTTAACGAAGTAACAACAGGCGCTCAAAATGATTTTGAACAAGCCACTAAAATAGCTAGAGCTATGGTTACTGAATACGGTATGAGTGATTTAGGCCCTATCCAATTTGAAGAACAACAGTCAAGTGTCTTCTTAGGTAGAGATTATAATAAAGCCCAAAACTTCTCTCATGAAGTCGCCAAACAAATAGACGAAGAAGTAAGAAAAATAATTACACATCAATATGAAGTAACCAAAAAAATTGTTAATGAAAACAAGGATTTATTAAAATTAATAGCTGAAACCTTATTAGAATATGAAACAATCACTAAAGAACAAATTGACTACTTAGTAAAAAATGGTAAAATGCCAGAAGATGATATTAAAGCCCATGAAGAATTTGAAAAAGAAGTAAAAAAAGACAAAAAAGAAGATATAAAAGTTGCTAAGTTAGAAGATTTAACCTTAGAGGACTTAAAAGATATTGCTAAAGAAGAAGGAATTAAGGATTACTATAAATTAAATAAAAAAGAAATCATTAACAAATTAAAAGAAAAACAAGACAAGTAGTCTTGTTTTTTGATACAATAATATTGGTGATAAAAATGTATGATGTAATAATTATAGGAGCCGGACCAGCGGGATTATTTACAGCTTATGAATTGATAAAAAATAATCCAAAACTAAATATTTTACTATTAGATGAAGGAAGATTTGCCGACAAAAGAAACTGTCCTATGAAAAAAACAGGAAAATGTGTTAACTGTAATCCTTGTCAAATTTTATCTGGCTATGGTGGGGCTGGAACCTTTTCTGATGGTAAATTAAACTTTATTCCAAAACTTGGTAAAAGCGACTTATTTAAATATATGGATGAAAATGAAGCAAATAAACTAATTGATGACTGTGAAGAAATATTTAAAGAGTTTGGCATGGATAGTGATATATACCCTTCTAACCTAGAAGAAGCCACACAAATAAAAAGTAAAGTTGCCCTAGCTGGAGCTAGATTGCTTTTAATAAAACAAAAACACTTAGGTAGTGATAAATTACCAAGCTATATCGAAAAATTCACAGAATATTTAAAAAAATCAAATGTTCATTTATTAGATCAAACAAAAGTTGAAGATGTCAAAAGTATATCAAAAGATAATCATGAAGTAATATGTAATAAAAAAAATAAACAAATAATCTATAAAGCCAAAAAGGTTGTCATCGCTCCAGGTAGAACCGGAGCTAAATGGGTTCAAACCCTAGCTGATAAATATAAAATTCCATATCTATCACAAAGTATTGAAATTGGTGTCAGAGTTGAAGTTAGAAAAGAAATATTAGAAAAACTTTGTAATATCATATATGACCCAACAATATTTATTAAAACAGATACTTATAACGATGAAATTAGAACTTTTTGTACCAACCCAGGTGGCTTTGTAGCTAAAGAAAATTACTATGGATATATATGCGTCAACGGCCATGCCCTAAAAGATGTAAAATCAAACAATAGTAACTTTGCCTTTATCTCAAAAGTAAATCTAACAGAACCTGTCACAAACACAAGAGAATATGGTGAAAGCATCGCCCATATTGCTAATGTACTAGGAGATGGAAAACCAATCATTCAAACCCTAAAAGATTTAAAACAAGGAAGAAGAAGTGATTGGAATAGAATAAACAAAGGCTTTATAACCCCTACTCTAAAAGATTGTGTAGCTGGAGACCTTGCCTTAGTTTTACCTTATAGAATAGTCACCAATATCATTGAAGGATTAGATAAACTAAATGAAATAATTCCTGGAGTCAATAATGGTGAAACATTATTATATGGACCAGAAATTAAATTTTTCAGTAATGAAATCGAAACAGATAATCACTTCAAATTAAAAAAATATGACGTCTATTTCATAGGTGATGGTGCTGGTAAAGCTGGAAATATTGTCACAGCCGCAGCTACTGGTTTAGTTGCTGCAAGAGATATATTAAAAACCAAGAATTAAATTCTTCTTGGTTTTTTAAACATAATCAACATCAATTGAATGCTCTACAATATGACTTCCATCCGCATAACCAAGTCCAACCCCAACAATAGGAATAAACCCTTCAGGTAAATTTAATTTATCTAAAACATCTTTATTTTCTTTAATCAAACCAATTACTAAATTTAAATAAATATTTCCAAGCCCTAAAGCTGTTGCTGCAAGTAACATATTCATCGCCACACAAGCACTATTTTCTTTATCTAAACCATGACCATCATCACGTGCAGATATAATAACTAAAGTAGGCGCATTATAAAATACATTCCTATCAATAAGACTGCCAATTTTGTTTAACAAATCCTTATTTTGAATAACCGTAATATGCATATCATCATACTTACCTCTTCCAATAGGTGCCTGCATACCAGCTTTTAAAATCTTCTTTAAATCTTCATCTTTAATTTGTTTGTCTAAAAATTTCCTGTTTGAAAACCGACTATTAATTGTGTCAAATAATTCCATTTTTATCATCTCCTTACTATAATTATACCCCATTTCAACTATTTATGATATACTTAAGAAAAAGGAATGATATAAAATGAAAAACATGTTTACAAACAAAATAGATGTCATAACTTATATAAAAGAATTAGAAGAAAAGATACAAACCAAAAACATAACTAAAGAAAATATTGCCGATCATTTAATAACAATAAAATATTTGAAATATCTGCGCAACCAAATGTTACATAGTATAATTGAATCTATATTTTTCTTCTTCATTATATATTTGCTCTTGCACAACTTTATAAATGGCTGGTATATATTAATATTATTTTGTGCTTGCTTTCTGATAATCTTTTCTTTCATAAGTGAATTTTTCTTTTACAATAAAAACATACAGTATTTCTATAAACTTAATGACCAGATGAATAATATTGTAAATAACAATAACATTTCTATAAATTATAATAAAAAGGACTGATAAAATGCGTAAATATTTAGAAGATTATACAAAAGAAATTGATGATTTAATAAAATCAAAAAAAATCACTCAAAAAGAAATTGATGACCATTTAATAAAAATAAAATTTTTTCAGCACGAACGACTAATTCATCTTTTAGTAACCCTTGCCTACGGAATATTTGTTTTCATGTCAGTAATAATATCTTTAAAAATAAATCTTTTCTTAATAATTCTATATCTCGCTTTAATTATATTACTTTTTTACGTCAGACATTATTTCTTTTTAGAAAATCATGTACAATATTTATACAAACAATATGATAAAATGAAAAATATTATCAAAGAAAACGCCAAATAAAATAAGGCGTTTTTAAAATATATAATCATTTACCATAGATTTATTTCACCCAATGTGTTAAAATGGTTATAGCTATAAATATGGAATCTGGTGGTATAAATGGGAAAAATAATTGCACTTGTCAATCAAAAAGGTGGAGTTGGAAAAACAACATCTAGTATTAATTTAGCCGCATGCCTAGGTTATTTAGGCAAACGTTCTTTATTAATAGATTTAGACCCACAAGGAAATAGTACAACAGGCCTCGGAATTGACAAAGGTGATATAAAAAAAAGTATATATGACTTACTAGTTGGAAATGCAAACTTAAAAGAAGTCATTAAAAAAACAAAATTCAAAAATCTATATATTATTCCAGCAACTATCTCACTAGCTGGAGCTGACTTAGAGCTAGCTGAAAAAAGTAGATTAGACCCTGAATTTTCAAAAAATAAACAATTAAAAAATAATTTAGAAAGTGCAAAAGAAATATTTGACTATATAATAATCGACTGTCCCCCTTCTTTAGGTTTACTTACAACCAATGCACTTACAGCCGCAAACTCAGTAATTATCCCAGTTCAGTGTGAATTCTTCGCCTTAGAAGGGATTATGCAATTATTAAACTCAATCATGCTGGCTCAAAAAACATTAAACCCTGACCTAGATATTGAAGGAGTATTATTAACCATGTTAGACAATAGAACTAATCTAGGCTTAGAAGTCGTTCAAGATATTAAAAGTTATTTCAAAGAAAGAGTATATGATACAATCATTCCAAGATTAGTTAGACTATCTGAAGCCCCAAGTCATGGTAAACCAATAATTAACTATGACCCTAAAAGTCGAGGAGCTGAAGCCTATATAAACTTAGCTAAAGAGGTGATTAAAAGAAATGGAAAATAGAAGAGCCCTAGGTAAAGGCCTAGAACAATTATTTGATTTAGATAACTTAAATGTCAATAATGTCAGTGAATTTGAAAAAAACATCTATGAAGATACAAAGCATGAAGAAATAATTGAATTAAACGTCGATGAATTAAGACCAAACCCATATCAACCTAGAACAATATTTGATGAAGATGCTTTAAACGAACTTGCTTCTTCAATCAAAGAAAATGGTGTTTTCCAACCAATTATTGTTAAAAAAAGCATCAAAGGTTATGACGTTATTGCTGGAGAAAGAAGACTTAGAGCTAGTAAAATAGCCGGCAAAAAAACAATACCGGCAATCATAAGACAAATAAGTGATGAAAAAATGGCTGAAATAGCTTTACTCGAAAACTTACAAAGAGAAAACTTAAACGCCTTAGAAGAAGCAAAAGCTTATAAAAGTTTAATTGAAAAACTAAATCTAACCCAAGAAGAACTAGCTAAAAAAGTAAGTAAAAGTAGAAGCCATATCACTAATATGCTTGGACTACTTAGACTTCCTGGTGAAGTTCAAGATATGATATCTACTCAAAAACTTACCATGGGTCACGCTAGAGCTCTAAGTAAACTAGAAGACAAAGAAGAAATTGTAAAAATGGCTAATGCCATTACTGAAAAAGGTTTAACAGTTAGAGATGTTGAAGAAAAAAGCGAAAACATTCCAAAAAAACATCAAACAAATAGAAAACCAAAAAACGAAGAATTCAAATACGTCCAAGATATGCTTAGAGAAAAACTAGATACCAAAGTCAAAATAAAAGATAAAAAAATAGAAATATCCTTTACAAACACCGCTGATTTAAATAGAATACTAGAAATATTAAATATAAAGGAGTAATTAAATGGAAAATATTTTAACCAAAGAAGTAATCACTACAATATGTATAATCCTATTTGCTTTTCTTTTTTATATTGCAATTAAACAGCTTATCACAAGAGTATTTCTAAAAAAAGCTAGAAGAAGATCAAATAAAAAAGCCTTAACTTTATTAACAATCCTAACCAACGTTATTAAATATATCATATTAGCTATTGCCCTACTAATGATTTTAGCTACATGGGGGGTTGATACTAAAGCTTTAATCGCCTCATTAGGAGTTGCCGGTGCCGTTGCTGGTTTAGCTATGCAAGACATGCTAAAAGACTTCATTGGTGGTGCTGACATTTTAACTGAAGACCAATTTAAGGTTGGCGATAACATTGAAATAAAAGGCTTTAGAGGTAATGTTATTTACTTAGGTATGAAAATAACAAAAATCAGAGCCTATACCGGCGAAGTAAAAATTATTGCCAATAGAAATATTAATGAAGTAATTAATTATAGTGTTATGCCTGCTGTTTGTGTAGTTGATGTTGGACTATCTTATGATAATAAAATAGAAAAAACCGAAGCAGTTTTAAAAACAGCCATTGAAAACACCGCAAAACAAATAACTTACCTAAAAAGACCAATAACTATTTTAGGAATTGAAAAATTAAATAATGATTCAATCGTATACCGTGTTGAAGCCGAAGTTGAACCAATGAAAAACTTTGAGTTCAATCGTATTTTCCTAAAAGAAATATTAAAACAAGCCGAAGCTAATAACCTAACCTTATCTTATGATAAAATAAATGTTACAAATGAACGATTATAAATTAGGCAGCATAGTCATAATGAAAAAAGCCCATCCGTGTGGACATAACGAATGGGAAATAACTAGGTTAGGTGCCGATATAAAAATTAAATGTTTAGGCTGTGGAAGAAGTATTATGCTTCCAAGAATAGATTTTAATAAAAAAATAAAAAAAATAGTTAAAATATAAGGAGGATAGCCATGAAAAAAAAGAAAAAAGTACTACTTGGACCAGTCATAACTATTATCATTTTAACTATATCAATCATGATAATTAGTGGCATTTGTTCCGCCTTAGGTGTTCAAGGAGAAATAACTAGAATAAACAATAATAGCTTAGAAACATCAATGGTTACAGTAAGAAGCATTTTTTCAGAAGAAGGTCTAAAATACATTTTCTCATCACCCGTTGATACCTTTAAAACTTTTGAACCGTTAGTTTTGTTAATAATTTCCTTAATGGCCGTATCAATAGGTAAATCAAGTGGCTTATTCAAAGCCATGTTTACTCCGCTTAAAAGATTAAAACCGGGTATTGTTACCTTTTTTACTTTATTTGCTGGAATAATATCTTCATTTTTAGGTGAATATGGTTTTGTTTTAGTACTTCCATTAACCGCTGTTATTTATCAGTATTTAGGACGTAATTCTATGCTTGGAATTCTAACCGCTTTTATCGGCGTTAGTATGGGTTATGGAGCAGGCTTAGTCTTTAACTATGATGACTATCAACTAGGACTTCTAACCAAAGCAGCTGCTACTGTTGATGTTGATGAAAACTATATATTTAATGCTTGGTCTAATTCCTATGCAATGATCACCGCAACTTTAATTCTATCAATACTAGGAACTATTATTGTTGAAAATATTTTAAGGCCAAAAGTCAAAGAATCAATCAAAGAAGAAGATGAACTAATCATTTCTAAAAAAGGACTTTTAGCTAGTACCATAGCTTTCATAATTTTAATGTTAGTATTTATATACACCATTATCCCAGGCCTTCCAGGTTCTGGAATATTACTAGATCAAAATCAAACAGATTATGTTGCTCAGCTACTAGGACCAGATGCTCCGTTCACTGATGCATTTGCTTTTGTCTTTCTTATAATCATGATGATTTGTTCTGGTATCTATGGATTCATCTCTAAAAACATAAAAAATACAAATGACTTTAGTGTTGGACTTTCAAAAGAATTTGATAATCTAGGTTATATGTTTATCTTAATGTTCTTTGCTTCATTATTAGTAAGTATATTAAATTGGACTAACCTAGGAACAGTTGTTGCTTCATGGTTAATATCATTTATGAGTAATTTGGAATTTACAGGAATACCATTAATAGTTACTATGTTTATTGCTATAATATTAATGTCATTCTTAATTCCAGACGCTATGGCCAAATGGACTTTAGCCTCCCCTATCCTAGTTCCATTATTCATGAAAGCTAATATTACACCAGACTTCACGCAATTTATATTTAAAGCAGCTGATAGTGTTGGTAAAGGAATGACTCCATTCTTTGTATATTTCATTGTCATGCTCGCCTTCTTAGAAAAATATAATAATAAAGAAAGTAATAAAATAACTGTTTTTGGAACATTAAATCTTCTAAGACCTACCGCATTAATATTTACCGTTTTATGGTTTTTAATTGTAATTGGTTTCTTTGTTATTGGTATTCCTCTTGGACCAACTGCTGCCGCTCCAACTTTATAAAAATGAGGCCTCAAGCCTCTTTTTTATAATTAATAAATAATTTCATAAGGAGAATCTGTAGTTCCTTTTCCAGTTAATTTTATCTCGGGTTGTAAATGAACAACTGGATGTACATCATATTTTGTCGAAGTACTACTATTAAAAATCCCGTATCCATTGCTTCTAAAAAATAAAGGTCCGCTATACCCTCCATCCATAAATCTTATATTAAGCGTCCAAATAAATCTTCTATTTTCAGTACTATCGGTATTTAAGTAAGAACCAGTACATACCGCATTAGAACCATCAATTGACAGCCAACGACTAACACATTCACTATTTGTACTACTTTTTACATATTCGACTACATCAATTAATCCGACTTTTCCACTCCATTTCTTACTTTGAAAATCAGTAAAGGCATCAACTCGACCATACCAATCGTAATCCATTACTTCATAAAATCCTATATTAAAATCTTCTGAAATAATATTATTTCTAAAATCATTACTTAAACTATCAAAATATGTAGTATTTAAATATGTATTTAAAGAAACTTCTCCAATCCATTCACCATAAAACCTATCATTAGAAAAACTAAGATTTCCCCAATATTTTCCTTCACAAAAAGGTTCAAAATCTGTATCACAAGTTATAGATAAATTTCCATCATCCCATGCCATAGCACTTTCCAAAGGCGCTTCTTTTATCACCTTTAATGTTCTATCATTTTTAATAGAAATAATTCTCCAAAGTTCATTGTCCAATAAAATATTATTATTAACATTTTCACCTTTATAATAATATCCCTCATCATCTTTATATAGACCGTCACCGCTGTCTACAACATCTTTTATAATATCAATAGTAGTAAAACTTTTAAACTTTATATTACCTTTAGCTTTTAAAGTTAAATTAGTACTAAAAGCTGCATATCCCACACATAAAAATAGCAGTAATGATAAACTTGTAATAATAATAATTCTTTTTTGCTTTTTTCTCCTATATCTACCTATATGTCTACTCATATCCTTAACTCCTATCATAAAATATTATACTGGTTATATAGCCAATAGTCAAACAACCAACATACTTGATATTATAAAATCGAAGGTGCTTATATATGACTATACAAAAAGTAAATATTGAAAATGGCTATTACCTTTTTAAATTGGGACAACTTTTACAAAATAAAAATATTAGTATTAATAAACTTATGCGAGATACAAATACTGATTTTAAAGTAATTAAAAGAATAATGAGCGGGGAAATTGTTAGAATAGACATCATTGTCTTGGCCCGTTTATGTGATTATTTAAATTGTAATATCACTGATATTGTTGAATATGTAAGAAAGTAGTTATGGACTACTTTATTTAATTTTTGATACAATATTATGTAGGAAGGTGTTATATGCATAAAAAAAAGATATTAATAATTACTGCCTGCTTGCTAATTTCTATAATCATAATTCCTTTTATAATTTATTTAAATATAAGGATTGTCGATGATAATAGTGGTTTTACTTTAAAAAATAATTTAACCGCTGAAGTTTATACTAAAACAAACATCAAAGACTATATAAAAACTATTGAAGGTAAAATATTAAATGAACCAAAAATAAATACAGAGAAACTAGGTAAACAAGAAATAACATTCATTTACTTAAATAAAAATAATAAAAAAAGAAGAGGAAAATTTGAAATAGAAATAATAGATACTGAAAAACCACTTGTTTGGATTAATAATAATTATAATGTAAAAGTAGGAAATGATTTAAATTTAGAAAATACTATTATGTGTGTCGATAACTATGATAATAATCCATCATGTAAAATAAATGGTGAATATGATATAAATACTCCAGGCACCTATAACTTAACCTTTATTGCTAAAGATAATAGTGGCAATACTTATAAAAAAGATTTTAATCTAACCGTTTACGAACCAGTTGATAATCAAACTATAACCACACCTCAAACCCAAGACGAAACTTCTGAACCAAAGTATACCGATTTTAATAATATTTTAAATACATATAAAAATGAAAATACTGAAATTGGTATCGATGTATCTAAATGGCAAGGCAATATAGATTTTGAAAAAGTAAAAAATGCTGGCGCAGAATTTGTAATGATAAGAATTGGTTCTCAAAAAGGAACACAAGGCGAATATATCATAGACCCATATTTTAAACAAAACATAGAAAATGCCTTAAAAAATAATTTAAAAGTTGGAATATATTTTTATTCATACGCCGATAGTAAAAAAGAAGCAAAAAAACAAGCTAATTGGATAATTAAACAAATTAAAGATTATAAAATTTCCTTACCTATTGTCTTTGATTTTGAAAGTTTTGATGCTTTTAACGAAATGGAACTTAGTATCTTTGGCCTAAATGAAGTTGCAAACACATTTATCGAAACTATAAATAACGCTGGATACGAAGGTGTCTTATATGGAAGCAAAAACTATTTAAATGCTATATGGAAATATCACACTGCCCCAGTTTGGCTCGCTCATTATACCGAAAAAACTGATTATGATAAAGAATATTTCATGTGGCAAATGTGCGACGATGGTAAAATTGATGGTATTAATGGCTATGTTGATATAGATATTTTGTATAAAAATTCTAGTGAAAACTAGTTTTTTTCTTAAAAAAATCACCTTTCAAAAAAAACTATTTTATAGTATAATACTTACTGGTGATGAAAAATGAGTTTAACCGCAGGAATCGTTGGCTTACCTAACGTTGGTAAATCGACCTTATTTAATGCAATAACAAAACAAAACATACTGGCAGCTAACTATCCTTTCGCAACAATTGAACCTAATGTAGGCATGGTTACTGTTCCAGATGAAAGAATAACTTTTTTAGAAAATATGTATAAACCAAAAAAAACAATACCTGCCACCTTTGAATTTACAGACATTGCTGGTTTAGTAGAAGGTGCTTCTAAAGGAGAAGGTCTAGGAAATAAATTCCTTTCACACATTAGAGAAGTAGATGCCATTTGTGAAGTAGTCAGATGCTTTGAAGATTCAAATATAACCCATGTATCAGGTAAAGTTGATCCAATTAGAGATACCGAAGTAATTAACGTTGAACTAGAACTAGCTGATTTAGAAATAATTGAAAATAGATTAAACAAAATGGGAAAAAAAGCCAGACTTGCAAATGATAAAGAAGCTCTAAAAGAAGCTGAACTACTAGAAAAAATAAAAGAAAATCTAGAAAAAAATATTAACCCAAGAAATTTAGATTTAACAGAAGAAGAATTAAAAATATTAAAACCATTCAATCTATTAACATTAAAACCAATCATATATGTAGCTAACGTTAATGAAGAAGATATAATAAAAGAAAATAATTATGTTAAAACTTTAAGAGAATATGCCACAAAAGAAAAAGCCGAAGTTGTAGTTATATGTGCAAAAATAGAAGCTGAACTATCCGAACTAGATGAAGAAGATAAAAAAGAATTATTAAATGACTTAGGAATCCAAGAAAGTGGCCTAGATAAATTAATTAAATCATCATATAAACTTCTAGGACTTTCAACATACCTAACCGCTGGTCCAGATGAAGTTAGAGCTTGGACCTATAAACAAGGCATGAAAGCTCCACAGTGCGCAGGCATCATTCATACCGATTTTCAAAAAGGATTTATCAAAGCTGAAATAATGTCCTTCGATGATCTTAAAAAATATGGTTCAGAACTCAAAGTAAAAGAAGCTGGAAAACTAAGATTAGAAGGTAAAGACTATATTATGCAAGATGGAGATATTTGTCACTTTAGGTTTAATGTTTAAAAACAGTAAAACAATGCATACTAATAATGGTGATTAATATGTATTTGCTTAACTGTTTTTTTATTTATTCATTTTTAGGGTTTTTATTAGAAAGTATATTTAATCTAATTACAATAAAAAACTTTGAAAGTGGAATCTTATTTGGACCATGGACTCCAATATATGGGGTAGGAGCCATTTTAACAATCATAATATCAAACAAAATATTTAAAAATATGCATAAAAGTAAAGTAACAGAAACAATAATCACGTTTCTAATCCTAACTCTAACTTTAACACTAATAGAATGGCTTGGAGGAATAATAATTGAAAACGTATTTCACGAAACACTTTGGAATTATAAAAACTTTCAATTCAATATCGGTAAATATATATCTTTAGAAATGGCCCTAATATGGGGACTAATCAGTATATTTATAATATATTTTATAAAACCAATAATTGATAAAATTGAAAAGAAAATCCCAAAATCATTAACTTATACCCTATTAATTTTTTTTATAATAGATATAATAACAATCATAATCACAAAGATAAAATAAAGTCAATTCAATTAAGATTTGACTTTATTTTTTTCTTCTATCTCCATATTAGCTAAAGCATATTCACAAGCTTGAATAACAAATGCCGAAAAAGTAGCATTTTTCCCAACTAAAACTTTCTCAATACTATTAATCAATTCTACAGGAAATCTAATAGTTTTATTCTCAGTTTCTTTTCTATCTGGTTTTAACTGAAACATATCTCCTCTCCTCACTAATAAACATAATGCATATTCTAATACAATTTTAATATAAATTTAAGTACATTAACATAAGGCGTTTTGCATTGCAAACATCTTGCACAAAACAACACTTTGTGATATATTAAAAATAACAAATAATATGACAAAAATAGACAAAGTCCAAACACTATAATATAAATAATCTACAATAAGGAATTAATTGTTAATATGTTAGGAAAAACAATATAATTTTTAAAAGTTACTTAACATGATTCATATTAGTCATAATAACAGTCAAGTGTTTTGAACTATAAAAAAGATAGGAGAGAGTAAAATATGAAAAAATTTAAAGAGTTTGCGAAAGAATATTTAATAGGATTTGTAATAGGAATAGTGGTGTGTGGAGGCGTAAGTGTAATAGCGGCGACATATTTTCCAAGTAATCAAGTGACGTATGAAAATACGGAGAGTGGAATGCAGGCGAGTGATGTTCAAGGAGCAATCGACGAACTTTATAATGTTTGTTTTCCACCAACAGGTTCAGATACAATAACTGACTTGTTACCAAATAATCCAGATGAATTATATGAAGATGAACATGGAGATATCAGATATTATGGAAAGACACCGAATAACTATGTAAGCTTTAATAATGAATTATGGCGAATACTAGGAGTAATAGATGGAAAAATAAAAATAATCAGAAATGAAAGTATAGGAGATATGCAATGGAATTCAACTAGGAACAATAATTGGAATAATGCATCATTAAAAAGTTATTTGAATGGCGAATATTATAATGGTATAAATGAAACATATAAAAAGATGATATCAGAGGAAACGTATTATCTAGGTGGTTCAACAAGTAGCAATCATACTACACTCACAGCAAGTGGTTACTATAATGCCGAAAGAGATAGCAGTCAAGTATATAGTGGAAATCCAACAAGTACAACACAGTATATAGGATTAATGTATCCAAGTGATTATGGATATGCGGCAGGAAGTAGTTGCTTATCAACAGAACTTTATAATTATAGATATAGTTGTAAAAACAGTGATTATTTATCAATAGGAGTATATGAATGGTTACAGGCTCCTGATAGCAGTAATAGTTCCTCTGCGGCCCGTTTGGCCAGTACTGGCCGTGTCGATGGTAACTACCTCGTGATCAACTCCATGGACGTCCGCCCAGTCTTATATCTAAACACAAATGTACAAATTACGGGTGGAGATGGCAGTCAAGGAAATGCATTTCAATTGGGATAGAGCAGCGAAGCGTCCCCTGTAAGGCGAAGTCTTAC
>CALVIE010000027.1 GCA_944329385.1 uncultured Bacilli bacterium
CCATTTAATGATATAATTAAAAGCAGTTATGAAAGTTTTTAATTATATATAAGGACTGGAACAATGCACAGCAAGAGTTAATAACAACAAAATAATTTACCAAACATAAAAATCAGAAAATGTGATATGTATATATTCAGTATTACAAAATAACCCCTAGAGGCACCTCTAGGGGTTATGCTTGCATTGTAGTGCCACGCAAACTTGAAACTAGTGCAAGTTTTATTTCATTAA
Organism: uncultured Bacilli bacterium; assembly: GCA_944329385.1. Classification (GTDB taxonomy): domain Bacteria; phylum Bacillota_I; class Bacilli_A; order RF39; family UBA660; genus Coprosoma. The sequence goes on from CALVIE010000027.1 coordinate 235, forward strand.
TATTAAATTATTTTTTATAGACATAAATTAGTAAATAACAAAGAAAATCTTTATAGTTGGTAAACTTGCTGGGCTGTAATGAAATATAATTTTCTATTTTATCATTTGTGTTTCATTACAGCCTTTTTGAAAAATAAAGATTTTTATTCTATCTATAATTTTTACTTTTTCTTCATTAATATTATTAAAGGAAAAAGTGAAAAAAATAATAATATAAATATAATATTTACTTACAATAAGCACTAGCAAAGTGCAACAAAATAAAAATGTCATCATCATTATAATTAAAAGAAACATTTTTTTTACTGCACTTTAAGTTAGTGCAAAATTTATAATTTTTCAAACTAGTTGTAAAGTTTTATTTGTATTAAAAATTGTAAGTTTATCATTTTATAATAATTAAAGAAGAAACTTACAATTTTAATTTTCTAAAATATCCTTTATTATTTTATATGAAACATTTTAGAAAATTTAATACAAATCGTGTTCAAAATTTTTCCTTAATTATCATATTTATAAATCGGAAAATTAAGGAAAAATAAGAACACGCGTGGCACTACAATGCAAGCATAACCCCTAGAGGTGCCTCTAGGGGTTATTTTGTAATACTGAATATATACATATCACATTTTCTGATTTTTATGTTTGGTAAATTATTTTGTTGTTATTAACTCTTTTATATGACATAATTTTAAATGGAACCTTAAACGAATTTTCCATTCCCATATATATTCATGAAATATATCATGCCTTATCAAAAAGAAATAAAGGCTATACCAAGAATTATTTATATGATGAAATAATACCAATTCTTATGGAACAAATATCTAGCTTAGAGTTAAATTTATCACATCATACCTTCTTAAAAAAAATCAGTCAAACTAAAAATGACATAATAGACAATAGTATAGAAAGTCAAAAATATATAATTTCTTTTTTATATGCAAACACACTTTTTAATTTATACCAAAACCCAAAATTTAAAACAGAAATAAATAAAGAAATAAATAAAATTCTAATAGGTAAACAAAAATTAGAAGATGTCTTAAATAAATATGAAATAACCCCTGAACAAGGGGCAAATATAGTAAAAAGACAAATTAAAACATTAAAATAAGGAAAACAATCCTTATTTTTTTATTAAAATTTTACCATTATCAAATAACTTTTCAGGGTAAACACCAGCTTTAATATACTGATTAATTGCTGAAACCACATCTTCTTTATCCTCTTTATAAGTAACACCATACCACTTGCTACTAGTACTTTTAATCAAAAATGAAACATTACCTTTTTTTATCTCATTATTAATAACATCAGGAATTAAATACTCACTATCTAATTTATTAATATTATCCTCTAAAAACAAACTAAAATTATTTACAATCATATCCTTAATTTTAGAAGTAAAACCAAATAAATTAACTGTAACTAATGTATCTAAATTAGTCTTAAAACTATAAGAGCCATCAAGAGGACTAGCTAAAACATAACTATCAAAATTCTCTATCTTACTTTCCTTAATGCCTTTTAAAAAACCATTTTTGCTCTCAGCAATACCTCTTTTAACACTTCCATTTTTAGATAAAGTATTAAAAACCTCATAACACAAAGCTAAACCTCTATCTTCATAAATATTATTTTTCACATAATCAAATAAAATTCTATAAGCATCTGCCCCATAAAAATCATCTGCATTAATAATAGCAAAATTACCATCAATATTATCAGCCGCACTATAAATAGCTGCTCCAGTCCCCCAAGGTTTAACTCTTAACTTAGGACATTTATACCCTAAAGGCAAATCATAAAGTTCTTGAAAAACATATTCTACTTTCACAGCACCTTCAAGTCTTTTTCCTATTGTTTCTTTAAAATCCTCAAAAAAATCTTTTCTAATAACAAAAACAATCTTATTAAAACCTGCACAAATAGCATCATAAACTGAATAATCAATAATAAATTCACCATTTGGTCCTACTGGTTCCATTTGCTTTAAAGAGCCATATCTTGACCCTAAACCAGCTGCCATTACCACCAAAGTATAATCCATAAAACCCTCCTATTGATTATTCTTATTAAGTGCATTATAAGTAATTGCAAAAATTGCTATCCCAATAAGTACAAAAGCAAGCCACATAAAAGGATTATTATGATTATCCTCCACAAAACTCCTAGCTGGTTCAATAAACTCATTAATCGAATCAATAATATCCAAAATCATTTCAAATCACCTATACCTTTCTAATACTTTTATGACCTTTCATTATTTTCTTTATTCCATAAGGATGACTAAAAGCAATTGTTAAAATAGAACCTACCGCAACCACAACTCCTTCACCATAAATATCATGAATAACATGGTCTCCAGTACTATATTCAGCTGTCTTGTCAATCATAGAACCAAGATCAAATTTAATATTATCTTCCCTAGCATCCTTTTCTAAATACTCATCACTAATCTCCGATATAAATCTACTAGGTAAATTTGCATTTACATTACCATAAAGCATACGCCTTCTAGCATTTACCAAAGTAAGACTTTTTTTAGCTCGCGTTACAGCCACATAACAAAGCCTTCTTTCCTCCTCAATCTCATCAGAGCTGTCTAAACAATTCGAATGTGGAAATAAACCTTCCTCTAAACCTATCAAAAACACATGATCAAATTCTAATCCCTTGGCCGAATGTATTGTCATCAAAGTCACAACATCATTATTATTTTTATGTTCTTCTATATCAGAAACCAAACTAATTTCAAGCAAAAATTCTTCTAAAGAAATAACACCATTATTTTCCTCAAAATTTTTAGTAATTGACTTAAATTCTTCTAAGTTTTCTAAACGGACCTCGGCTTCCAAAGTTTTAGAATCCTCAAGTTCTCTTCTCATGCCTGTTTCCACTAAAATAAGCTCAGTTAATTCAGTAAGAGAAATATTTTCACTCTCTTTTTTTAACTTTTCAATCAGCTTCTTAAATTCATATTCCTTACCACTATCAATAGCCTCATATAAAGAAACTCCTTTTTCTAATGCCTTAATTGATAAATTTGAAATTGTCTTAGGTCCAATTTGCCTTTTTGGAACATTAATAACCCTCATCAAACTAACATCATCATTAGAATTATAAATAAGTTTCAAATAACTAATTAAATCTTTAATTTCTTTTCTATTATAAAAATAAAAACTACCAACAACTTTATAAGGAATATTTTCTCTAAGCAAAGCTTCTTCCATATTTCTTGACTGAGCGTTTGTTCTATATAAAACAGCAATATTTGACTTATCCTCACCACTAATAATTAATTTCTTTATCTCTTCCATCACATAATGAGCTTCATCTTTTTCATCTAATGCTCTATGATATTTTATTTTTGGCCCAGCATCATTTTTAGTCCAAAGAACTTTTTCTTTTCTCTGCTTATTATGTTTAATAATATCATTAGCAACGTTTAAAATATTTCCTGTTGACCTATAATTTTCCTCCAAAAGTATCACTTTAGCGTCTGGATAATCTTTTTCAAAATTCAAAATATTTCTAAAATTTGCCCCTCTAAACCCATAAATAGATTGATCTAAATCTCCAACCACACAAATATTTTTATACTTTTTACTAAGCATTTTTATTAAAACATACTGTGCTTCATTAGTGTCTTGATACTCGTCAACTAAAATATATTTAAATCTATCTTGATATTTTTCTAAAATCTCAGGATATTTTTTAAAAAGTTTTATTGGAAGCAAAAGCAAATCATCAAAATCAACCGAATTATTTTTTAAAACCTTTTCTTCATACTTTCTAAAAACAGAAAGTACTATTTCCTCATACTCTGAATTTGCAAACCTACTATAATAATTACTATCCATAAGCTCATTTTTCGCACTACTTATTTTATTTCGGATTGCTCTAGGATTATATACTTTTGGATCTAAATTCATATCCTTTAAAATTTTTTTAATAATAGTTAAACTATCATCACTATCTAAAATAGTAAAATTTTTATCAAAACCTAATTTTTCATAATTTTCCCTAACAAGTAATACTCCTAAAGAATGAAACGTTGAAATCTGCATCTGATAAGCACAACTTCCAAGCATTTTTCTAGTTCTTTCCTTCATTTCCTTAGCCGCTTTATTAGTAAAAGTAATAGCTAATATATTATAAGGATTAATACCTTTTTCATTCACTAAATATGCAAGCCTAGTAGTTAAAACTCTCGTCTTACCACTACCGGCACCGGCTAAAACAAGTAATGGACCATCTGTCCACTCAGTTGCTTCTTTTTGTTTATCATTTAATGCACTTAAGTCCATTTACTATCACCACCATATAATCTAATTATATCAAATTTTTTAAAATTTTTTTAGATAAAAAAAGGAAATCATGTCTAAAAATCGTATATTAATCTATGAAAGGAGGTGATCATAAATATTTGATTGCACATGTATTAGATAGTATGAATGAAGTCATAACTAATAATTATGACCAAGACCATCAAGCAATAGATATTGTTCCAAAAGATAAAAGTGAACCTAATATAATTGCCTTAGATGGTGGTACCGTTGAAAAAGTTATCAATAATGTCAAATCTACTAATCATAAAAGTAAAGGATTAGCCACTTATGGTAACTACGTTCAAATTAAACAAAATAATGGAAAAACCGCTTTGTATGCTCACATGAAATATAATACTATCAAAGTAAAAGAAGGACAAACTATAAACAAAGGTGATGTTATTGGCACAATCGGTGAAACTGGCAACGCCTATGGTAAACACTTACACTTAGAAATTAAAAATCAAAACAAAACCAAAGAAAACCCACTCATCGAATTAAATAAAAAAACACAATATACTTCTAAAAAAACATCCACAAAAACTACTATAAAAAAACCATCCACTCAAACTAAACAATCTAACTATTTAAGTGCTAGTAATTATCACCATGGCTCTATTGTAGATGGTCTAAAATCCATTGGAGTAAATAGCTCCTATAGTTATAGAAAAAAACTAGCTGAAAATAATGGTATCACTAATTATAAAGGTTCATATCAGCAAAATATAAAAATGCTAAAATTATTAAAAAACGGATTACTAAAAAAAGTCTAAATTTTAGGCTTTTTTTCATAATTATTTAAAAAATCATTAAGTAACTCATAAAATTTTTTGTTTTTATCATAATTAAATTCTTTCCATTCAACTAACCCATCCTCAATATCCAAATCATAAACAATATCTACATGCGCTTTAGGAATACTTTTAGCAAACATAAGTAATTTTTCTTTCTGCTTATCACTAATCTCATCTGGTAAATAAAGCATACCATAACGTCCTAATCTATTGCCAGAAATATTAATATAAACAATACTATTAAGCCATGTTAAAAAAAATATTGGAACATTTGGATCAAATCTATCGTTCATTCGTTGAAATACCTTAACCTCAGGATAATTTTCTCTTGCATAGTCAAGTAAACAGTCAATGTGAAATTCATAATTACTTAAAGAACCTATAAACTTCATCTCACCATCTATATCATCGCTTTTATCATTTTTGCCAGTTATAATAACCGCTTTATAATCATCTACGTTTTCCATAATTTGCACCCTCACATCTTTTTTGACAAAAATCTTTTAAAAAATCTTCATCATCTAAACTAGCCTCTTTACAAACAACCATCTCTTCTTTAGCTAAATCATAACCAATATTTACTTCATAATCTTTAATTTCTTCTAAAAAACCATATAAAGTGTCTATCTGTTTTTTAGTAACAACTTTGGGTAAAAATAACATTCCTCTTTTCTCATCATCCGTTGACACATTTGTAAACACAATGTTATTTAAACGTGTCAAATAATAAATAGGTAAAAAAGGATCGTCCATATAATCAATTTTGTTAAAAGAAATTTTAGGGTATTTCTTCATACCATAATCCATCAAACATAAAGCATGAAAAGAGTAATTAAATTCATATCCCAAATAATTAATCTTTCCCTCATCATCAATTACCTCTGCCATATAATCAGATACTTTTTCCAATGTTTTTCACCTCCACATCAAGTGTATAATTTAAGAATTTTTCCGGTGAAATTTTATCACCAATCTTACTTAAATTATATTCAATATATATTGCTTTATCATCGCATACATCAAATAAATTTTTAATTGAAATATTCTGCTTAGAATTAACAGCTTTTGGAATATAACATATACCATAACCTGGAGAATTTAAAAATATAACTTTACCCATTTGATTTAAATAATATATAATCTCTTCATTTTTTTCTAAATTATCCGCATCAACTTCATCCGCCAAAGTATAGTTGATAGTATAAAAATAATCCCTTAATGCCTCAATATGAAATCGATATTCACTTATTTCTCCAAACGTTTCAAAATTACCATCTTCATTTATTATTATAATCATATATTTTTCCATTAAAAATCATTTCCTTTTAGTTTTCTTTTTATCTAAAAACTCACTGATAGCTTCATTTAAATTACAATCAGAAGAAACACCAATAGTTTTAAAAAATACACTTTTACCAATATCTTTTAAATTATAAAAAATACCAACATTTTGTTTTTCTAAATTCAAATTTAATAATGTTTCTAACTGCTCATTAGTAATATTATCTGGAAAATAAAAAATACCAAAACTATTATCATTTAAATAAATAATATCACCAAGTTGTCCTAAAGCTAAAGCAATTCTATCCCTAGAATTACCTTCATAAAGTTTATCAATAACTATACCTGGATATTTATAATTTGCATAAGCAAGCATACATTTAACATGTGAATTTTTTTCATTAACCCTTCCTATCAAATAAATTTGACCATTTTCATCAATAATACTCACTTTACTATTAATTATACTTTTTTCCATATTATCGATGATGACCTTTTCCTTTATTTAAATTCAAATACTCACCCATAACCTCTTTAAAAGTACAATCATTATTAATACCTATCGACTCATAAAGTATAAAACCTAAATCTGTTGGATTATAATTAAGCATCACTATTTGATCATCTATCCCTAAAGAATAAACTTTATCTATTTGTACCTCATTTACATCATTAGGTAAATATATAACACCAAAACTTCCTTCATTAAAATAAGTTACATTACCCATATTACCTAAATGGTATCCAAAATCAGCTTTAGGACTTCCCTTACTTAATTGAGAAAACTCCACATTATTAGGATATTTCATACTAATAAAATCCAAAGCCGTTTCCCCATGTAATTTTTTATCATTAATATCACCTAAATAATACACTTTTCCATCTTTATCAACAATTACAACCTGACTAACAAGTGCCTTACTATCCATTTAAATCACATCCTTTTATATATACATTTTACCACATTTTTAAAATGTTTTAAAACATTTTAAAAAAACATGAATATAATACTATGGAATTTAGAAAGGAGAGAATTTTTTGAAAAAATTTATAATTATTTTAATAGCCATAGGCCTTATTACTACTGGAATCTTTGTTTTTAAACCAAAAGAAGATAATAACAGTTTAACCAAAATAAAATTAGCTGAAGTTACCCATAGTATTTTCTACACACCTCAGTATCTTGCTCACTCACTAGGATACTTTGAAGAAGAAGGATTAGACGTTGAAATTATTTTAACCTCAGGTGCTGATAAAGTAACTGCTGCTGTCTTATCAGGTGATGTCCAAATAGGTTTCTGTGGTAGTGAATCAACTATCTATGTATATAATGGTGGACAAGAAGATTATTTAATAAACTTTGCCGGTCTAACTAAAAAAGACGGTAGTTTCTTAGTTGCAAGAGAAAACACAAAAAACCTTAAACTAGAAGATTTAAAAAACAAACACATAATTGGTGGAAGAGAAGGTGGCATGCCAGCCATGACTTTAGAATATGCCCTAAATAAAAATGGTATAAAATCAAATGAAACCAATATTGATACTAGTATTGACTTTGCCTCAATGTCAGGTGCTTTCATCGGTGGAACAGGAGATTATGTTGCTCTATTTGAACCAACCGCATCTGAACTTGAAAAAGAAGGGTACGGTCATATAGTAGCCTCAATAGGTGAACTTGGAGGAAATGTTCCTTACACCACTTACAATGCTAAAAAAAGCTATATCGAAAAAAATCCTAAAGTAATAGAAGGGTTTACCAAAGCGATTCAAAAAGGATTAGACTATACTCACACTCATACAAGTGAAGAGATAGCCAAACATATTCAAGATTACTTCCCAGATACAAAAGAAAAAGATTTAATAGAAATAATTCAAAGATATAAAGACATTGACTCATGGTATGATACCACGTTTATTAGTGAAAAAGACTTTAAACATATCGAAGAAATAGTTAAAAATGCCGGAAAATTAGACAAAGAAGCACCTTATAATAAATTAATTGATAACACATATTCTAAACAATAATGGATATTTTAAAAGTCAAAAACTTAAGAAAAACTTACCACACTAAAAAAAATGAAATATTAGCTGTGGAAGATTTTTCTTTAAATTTAAAACAAGGTGAATTTGTCGCTATTGTTGGACCTAGTGGTTGCGGTAAAAGTACTATATTAGGTATATTATGCGGACTAGATAAAGCCTCAAGTGGAAAAATAGAAATAGATAAAAACTTAAAATTTGGCTACATGCTTCAAGGTGATAATCTCTTTGATTGGCGCAACATTTATAAAAATTGCTTATTAGGACTAGAACTAGAAAATAACTTAACCAAAGAAAATATAAAATATGTTAATAAACTATTAGACACATATGGTTTAAAAGATTTTAAAAAAGCTTATCCAAATAATTTATCCGGTGGTATGAGGCAAAGAGTATCACTTATAAGAACCCTAGCCACAAAACCAGATATTTTATTTTTAGATGAACCTTTTTCCGCTTTAGATTATCAAACAAGATTAGCCGTTTCTGATGATGTCTATCAAATAATTAAAAATGAGAAAAAAAGTGCTATTATGATTACTCATGACATCTCAGAAGCAATTAGTATGGCTGATAGAGTTATTGTCTTAACTAAAAGACCAGCAAAAATTAAAAACATCTACGAAATAAAATTAACAGGTAGAAGTACACCTATTCAAAATAGAAAAGCCAAAGAATTCGCCTACTATTATGATAAAATATGGAAGGATATTGATTACCATGTATAGTAAAGAACATAAAAAATATTTAAAAAAAATCAAAATAAATAATTTCCTAGTTAGATTTACTCAAATATTAATAATTTTTCTAATTATTTTCTTATGGCAATACGCCGCTAATCATAATTTAATCAATACCTTTATTTCATCAAGCCCAAAAGAAATAATAAAAACTATCATAACTCTATATAATGATGGTTCACTTTTCCACCATATTTGGATTACCTTCTATGAAGTAATTATAAGTTTCTTAATAGCTACACTAGGAGGGATTCTAATCGCCACACTACTTTGGCGATTCAAATTCATATCTAAAGTAATAGACCCATACTTAACTATATTAAACAGTTTACCAAAAGTTTCCCTAGGACCTATTATAATTATACTAGCTGGAGCAAGCGCAAAATCAATCATAATAATGGCCTTATTTATATCAATAATAATTACAATAATTAATGTCAAACAAGCTTTTAATAATGTTGATGAAAATAAAATAAGACTCCTTAAAAGTTTTAAAGCAAAACACCATCAAATATTTTTTAAATTAATTTTGCCAAGTAATTATAATAATTTAGTAAATGTTTGTAAAGTCAACATAGGCCTTATCTTCATAGGTGTCATTATGGGTGAATTCTTAGTTTCAAAAGCTGGTGTTGGTTATTTAATAATGTATGGTTCACAAGTTTTCAATTTAAACTTAGTAATGACTGGCATTATCCTACTTTCAGTTATGGCTACTTTATTATATTACCTTATTGTTTTCATAGAAAAAAGGCTACAAAAATAGCCTTTTTAAATATATTCTATTTTATATGATATGGCTTACCAAAACTATCATTTCCTCCTAGTTTTGATGACAGATAAAGAAGTAGCTAACTAAAAATGCCTATAAAAACAACACTTATAGTTAACAATCGCCCAGTTGACCTTAAATAATACACATTCTCTTCACTACCAAATACTGAAGATAATGTCCACCAATTAAAATACATCCATTCAGTACTAAAACAACTAATATAATTATAATTAAATGTTTATAAAATTCCACAGTTACTTTGATTACTATTTGTTCTTATATATTCACTTACTGTTGGAAAAGCTATCTTACTAAAGCATTTTTTACTATTTTCATTGCTTACTTGAGATGCATTATCATTCACAACTGATTCAATACTAAAGTCGCTTATAACTATTTGTTGAACTCATACCTGTTGTCCCATTATTATATGTTGTTTGAGTTGAAAGAAAATATGTTATTGCTGAAACTTTCACTACAGTAAATAATATTATGATAATAAAAAATCCAATTAAATATTCCTTTGAAAATTCTTTTTTTTGCATCTTCTATTCACACCATCAAAACTATCAATTATTTTCTAACACCAATTATAATAATTATCTGTTTATAAGATAAAAGTTAGAAAAAGAATATATATTCAGAATATTAAAGTGTATTGGATGTGCGGCTTTGCAAAAAGAATACACATGATAAAATAAATTAAAGGGTGATTAATATGAATAGTGTAATTATATACGTTGATTATGGTGAAATTCGCTTTAATATTAAAAAAGTAATGGATGAAAAAAACATAACAAAAACACAACTAGCCAAAAGAACCGGCTTACATCATCAAATAATTGACAGATATTATAACAATAAAATAGAAAGATATGACAAAGATATTTTAGCCCGTATCTGTTTTATATTAAATTGTTCATTAAATGAAATTATGTATTATGAAAAACCAAAAAACACTAAAGAAAATTAATTCTGTAGTGTTTTTATATTTCTACTCTAGCACGTAAGGATTTGATTTACTACCATCTCCTTGAACAATTTCAAGCTCAGAAGATAAATACATGGCGGGTCGAACACCTATCTGAACATCATAAAATGTCAGTTCCCAAATACCTTCATGATTAACAAAATATGCAGTATTATTTGATCTAGTTTGATCCATTGTCCACCAAGTTGAAAATATGTACATCCAATTTGAATTATTACATTCTCTGTAATTATCATTATATTTACCGTTTAGTCCACATAAATTATCATTAGAAGTTGTACGTCTATATTCATCGGCGGTTGGAACTCCTATATATCCTGACCAACCAATCGGAAAAGCGTGACTAACTACTTTCTGCCTAGAAGAATTTTCCAACTGAGTATAATAATTTCTTAAAGTTCGATATAATGTTGTATTTTCCCAATCATTTGCTCCAGTATCATCATATAAACCTTTTGTAGTAATGTTATTTCTTACTATCTTTATGGTTCCATCACATTCTACTGACATTATACGCCATCCTGCTGTTTCATTATTAAATGTTATATAATTATTTACATTTTTCCCTTTAAAAAAATATCTACATTCATAAGAATCTTGTGTTAGTCCTGCATTTTCTATAATTTGTTCTCCTGCTTTTTTTACCTTACATACACTATAAAGTTCATCCAAAGCATCCTGAACATTTGTTGATGTCATTCCACTATCACTATTATCATAAATAGTATTGCTGCTTGAGAAATAAGTAACAGCTAAAACTCCACCTATCCCAAATAAAAACGCACCTACAATAAAACCAATAAGGTTCTTTTTCAAATAAAAGATCTTTCCCATATATATATGTCCTTTCTATTTACACACATTATAAAGTTCATCTATTGCTGCTTGAACATTATTTGAATTAAGGCCACTTTTCTTATTATCATAACTTACATCATTACTATAAAACTCACTCATTCCTTTCACACTAATACTCCCAAATAAAATTCCACCTATTAAAAAACCACATAAATAACTTTTTATCAATTCTTTTATTTTATTAATCATAATTCGCTCCTTTTTATATCCAATTATTGGATATTATATCAAACTAAGTATATATCCTATTTTTGGATATGTCAAGACAATTTTATCCATTTGTTGGATAATTTAATTGGTGAATAATTATGATAGGAAAAGCATTAAGATACATGAGAAATCAAAAAAAGTTCAGCCAAAAAGAAATGGCCAAACTTATTAACCTAACTCAAAATACTTTATCAAGATATGAAACAGAAACCACAGATGCAAATTTCGACACCATTGAAAAAATTGCGGAAGTTTGCGGTTACAAAATATACTTTGAAAATGAAAAAGGTGAACGCTTTCAAAGTATTGATTTAAAAAGAAAAGACATATAAAAAGTTAGAAATTTAAAATCTAACTTTTTTAATTATTTGAACTAGGCATAAATGGAATTAACCTATTCGCAAAATCTTGAAAATTCTGTGACTGTAAAATAACTTTGCCAGGACCGGTCAACTTTGTTAAAAAAAGTCCTTCTCCACCTAAGAAAATATTGCCTAAACCTTTAATTGTTTCAATTTCATAAGAAACAGACGATTCAAAAGCCACCACATTTCCAGAATCTACTTTCAAAACTTCTCCAGGCGCTAAAGTTTTTTCAATATAATCGCCATCAATTTCTAAAAATAGTATCCCTTGACCAGTTGCCTTTTGTAAAATAAATCCTTCTCCTCCAAACAAACCTGCACTAAATCTTTTAGTAAAAACAACTTTAGTTTCTACATTATTTTCTGCACATAAAAATGAACCTTTTTGAATAATTAACTCATTATTCCCATTTAAATTTATACTCACAATACTCCCTGGTACCGTCGAAGAAAAAGCCACTATCGCTCCATCTTTTTCAGCAGTATAATGTGCCATAAAAATAGATTCGCCAGTAAACATTCTACCCAAACTACGCATTACGCCGCCTTTCGCATTAGTATTCATCTTAATTCCTTCTGTTTGATACATAAGACCACCAGACTGTGTATATACAGTTTCTCCAGCCCTAAGTTTTAATTCAACAAGTGGAACGGTTTGTCCAACAATTCTACTTTCCATAATTAACAACCTCCTATAATTAATTATATTAAAAAATTTTTTTCAAGTAAAGAAAAAGACTATATAAATAGTCATTTTAAAGGAATTGTTGCTTTCGCATTTAAATCAAGACCTGCCCTATCTCCTCTTTTATATGCATAATAACCAGCCGCTCCTATCATAGCTGCATTATCTGTACAATACTTCATCTTTGGGATAATTAAATTAATGTTTTCCTTTAAACAAGCCTTACTCAAAGCATCCCTAAGACCTTTATTGGCTGCCACCCCACCAGCAACAATTAAATTTTTCACATCATATTCTTTTAAAGCTTTCATAGTCTTTTTAGTTAAAATTTCAACCACTCTATTTTGAAAAGAACAAGCCATATTTTCTTTAACAATTTCATTACCACGTTGCATTTCATTATGTACTAAATTAATTACCGCACTTTTAAGACCACTAAAACTAAAATTATAACTATCATCATCTAACGGTAATGGTAATTTATATGTATCTGCCCCTTCAAAAGCAAGCTTATCCACTAATGGGCCTCCAGGATAAGGAAGACCAATAACTCTAGCAACCTTGTCATAAGCTTCGCCAACTGCATCATCTAAAGTAGAACCAAGCTTCTCAAAACTATAATCTTCCTTCATATATATAAGCTCAGTATGCCCACCACTAACCACTAAAGCAATTAATGGAAACTCTAATCTTTTAACTAAATTATTCGCATATATATGTCCAGCAATATGATGCACAGGAATTAAAGGCTTATTATATATATAAGCTAAAGTTTTAGCAGTCATTAAACCAACTAATAAAGAACCAATAAGACCAGGTCCATAAGTAACAGCAATCGCATCTATATCATTCATTTTCATATTCGCTTTACTAAGCGCTTCATCTATTACTAGCGTAATATTTTCCACATGCATCCTACTAGCAATTTCTGGTACAACTCCACCGTAATTTGCATGCGTATCCATCTGCGATAAAACAACTGTACTAACCTCTTCATGACCATCTTTAATCACACTTACACTCGTTTCATCACAGCTTGACTCAATTGCTAAAATATACACTTAAATCACCTCCAATACCATTAAATATCCATCACACTCACCATAATATTTTTTTCTAATAGCAACTATTTTAAAACCATTCTTTAAATAAAAGTTAATAGCCTCCTTATTATCGGTTCTAACCTCTAAACTGAATTTTTCCACCATATTATTTTTCAAATCAGAAAGTGCATATTCAAACATCTTTTGAGCAACTCCCTTACGTCTATAATCTAAATCAACAGCAATGTAATTTATATCCGCATTCTCATAAATAATACTATAAGACATAAAGCCAATAACCTTATCATCTACCTTATAACAAATAATTTTTTCAAAAGGATTATCGCTACCGCTATACTGTGGAAAAAAATTTCTAATAAAAGACAAAACCAAATTTATATCGTCAATTATTTCTATCATGATTAAAATTTTCCTCAGCTTCAGTTAATTTTAAATAATTAGGATTAACTTTGTGTGGATTAACAGATATATCATTCTCATGTTTTAAAATTACTTTTAAAAGATCTAATTTTGGTTTTATAGTTTCAAAATCAAACATATCATAACTTATATATGGTTTTTTTAAATTATTATCCATCTTAACATAAGAATCATTATATAAAACATTTAAATTATCATCATAAGTGCCTGCAAAAACATATCCTCTTCTTGCATTAATTAAAGCAGTTCCAGATATACCACTAGCCATAACTTCTAAAGAGGAAATAGTAATAATTGGAATATTCAAAGTGTAAGCCATCGTCTTTGCAACTGTAAGACCAACTCTAATACCTGTAAAAGAACCAGGCCCATTAACTACAAATATTTTATTAATATCACATGGTTTAATCTTAGTGTTATCAAAAGCATGAGCTAAAATAGGCATCATCTTACTAGATGTATCATGACTATCATTATTATCATACATATAAGCAATTTTGCCATCATTAATAATAGCGACCACCAAATTAGTAGTCGCTGTATCTATAAATAAATATTTCAAAGTGCGGCCTCACATAATTCTTCATATTTTTTGCCGTAAGGAATAATTGTTAAAATTCTAGTATTTTCTCCGGCAACTTTAAATTTAATATCTAGCCTCTCATCTGGTAAAATTTCCTTAATAGTTTTTGCCCACTCAATAATAACCACTCCACCTTTATTAAAATAATCCTCGATAGCTACGCCATCAGTATTACCATCAAGCCTATATACATCCATATGATATAAAGGAAGTTCTCCATCATACTCCTTTATTATATTAAAAGTAGGAGAAGTTACAGTTTCAGTAATACCAAGTGCTTGAGCAAAACCTTTAGTGAAAATAGTCTTACCACTTCCAAGCTCACCATCCAAACAAATAATCATATTCGGAAATTTTTCTGATTCTAAATTTTGAGCAATTTCCACAGTATCCATTTCACTTTTTGAAGTTAACTTATATTCCATAAAATCACCATTATTAGTATATCAAAAAACAAAAAATTAAGAAAGTATTTTATAATTTTTTTATTATATAATATAAGCTACTTGCAAAAAAGTACTACGAACCATGACACCATGAAAATGGTAAATTATGGGAAAATATAAATAGATGGTGATAATATGCAGTTTAACAGAAATGATGAAAATTATGTATATGGTTTTATAGGTAAAAATATTAAAAAATATCGTAAAGCCAAAGGAATTACTCAAGCAAAACTAGCTGAAAAAGCTAATTATTCAAAACAATTTATTTCTAATATTGAAAATAATGTACATCAAACATTTTCAATCGGAACACTTTGGAGATTATCATTAATATTGGGAGTAGACATGTATAAATTATGTATTGAAGAAAAGAAAGAAACAGAACATAATTACGAAAAAATGTATTAGAGCAACTAATACATTTTTTAAAACAAAAAAAGATTTGCAACGTCCTATTTTCGCATACACTATCTTCGGCGTAGAAGTGCTTAACTTCTGTGTTCGGGATGGGAACAGGTGTATCCACTTCGCTATCGTTACAAATCAAATA
>CALVIE010000028.1 GCA_944329385.1 uncultured Bacilli bacterium
ATTATGGATAAAAAATATGGTAAAAGAGCTATGTACTCTAAAAAATATGCTGCTCATGATGAGAAAAATGAAGCTAAAGTTGGCGACAAAGTTAGAATTGCTGAAACTAGACCAATATCAAAAACTAAACATTATCGTTTAGTGGAAATTGTAGAGAAAGCAGTTATTTTATAAGGGGGTATTTAAATGATTCAACAGGAAAGTCGTTTAAAAGTTGCAGACAATTCTGGCGCTAGAGAGCTTTTAGTTATTAGAGTACTTGGTGGAAGTAAAGTTAAAACTGGCAATATCGGAGATATAGTGGTTGGAACAGTTAAAAAAGCAACACCTAATGGAACAGTTCCAGAAGGTAAAGTTGTTAAAGCTGTTGTTGTTAGAACAAAACGTGGTGTTAGAAGAGAAGACGGATCTTACATTAAATTTGATGATAATGCATGCATTTTAATTAAAGATGATAAGACTCCAGTTGGAACACGTGTGTTCGGACCGGTTGCTCGTGAAATAAGAGATGCAGGATTTATGAAGATTGTTTCACTTGCTAAGGAAGTATTATAGAACGTTTGGAGGAATAATATGAAAATTAAACAAGGAGATAAAGTAGTTGTTATCGCTGGAAAGGACAAAGGCAAGGAAGGTAAAGTTATTAAAACTTTAAGAAATGAAAATAGAGTCGTTGTTGAAGGCGTTAATATTGTTAAAAAACATATTAAACCAAACGCTGGAGGCGACGGAAGGATTGCTGAAGTCGAAGCACCATTACATGTTTCAAATGTAATGATTATTGACCCTAAGACTAAAAAGGGTACTAGAGTAGGATACACTACTAATAAAGAAGGAAAGAAAATAAGAGTGTCAAGAAAGTCAAATGAAAAGCTTGACTAAACCTGAAAGGAGGGTATTTATGAACCGCCTACAAAAAAAGTACAATGAAGAAATCGTACCTAGTTTAAGAGAAAAGTATAATTATAAAAGTGTAATGGCAATACCTAAATTAGAAAAAATAGTTGTTAATATGGGTGTTGGTGATGCAACTAGTAATAGTAAATTATTAGATGCAGCAGTGGCTGATTTAAAGGCTATTACAGGTCAGCAACCTATTATTACTAAAGCTAAAAAAGCTGTCGCTAACTTTAAAGTACGTCAAGGTCAAGGAATTGGATGTAAGGTTACTTTAAGAGGCGATAATATGTATAACTTTTTAGATAAACTAATTAGTATTACATTACCACGTGTTCGTGACTTTAGAGGGATTAGTCCAAAATCATTTGATGGTAGAGGAAACTACACTCTAGGTTTAACAGAACAATTAATTTTCTCAGAAATAGATTATGATAAAGTTGTTAAAGTACGCGGAATGGATATTGTGTTTGTTACAACAGCACATACCAATGAGGAAGCTTTAGACTTATTAAAAGGTTTCGGTATGCCTTTTAAAAAATAATGATTAGGAGGAAATTATGGCTAAAAAAAGTATGATTGTAAAAGCTAATCGTGAGCCTAAATTTAAAGTACGTAAATATACTAGATGTAAAATTTGTGGTAGACCACATTCAGTACTTAAAAAATATGGAATTTGCCGTATTTGTTTTAGGGAATTAGCTTATAAAGGACAAATACCTGGAATTACAAAATCAAGTTGGTAAGAAGGGAGGATTAAATATGGTAGTATCAGATCCAATTGCTGATATGCTTACGAGAATCCGTAATGCAAATCAATTAAGATATAAGGAAGTTTCTATGCCATCTTCAAAGATGAAAGAGGAAATTGCTAGAATCTTAAAAGAAGAAGGATATATTGTTAATTATAAAGTTATGAAAAAAGATGTTCAAAATGAATTAGTTTTGACTTTAAAATACGGAGCTAAAAAACAAAGAGTTATTACTGGATTAAAAAGAATTTCTAAACCAGGACTTAGAGTTTATGCTCATGCAGATGAAATACCAAGTGTTTTAAATGGACTAGGTATCGCTATTGTTTCAACTAGTGAAGGTGTAATGACAGGTAGAGATGCTAAGAAGAAAACATTAGGTGGCGAAGTGTTAGCTTACGTTTGGTAGAAAGGAGAAAGTAATATGAGTCGTATAGGAAACAGAGTACTTTCAATACCTGAAAATGTTACCATAACTACTAATGGCAATGTTGTTACAGTTAAGGGACCAAAAGGTGAACTTTCTACTGAAATTAATAAAAATATTGCTATAGAAGTAAAAGATAACGAACTTGTAGTTACTAGAAAAAGTGATGCATATAAAGCATTTCATGGAACTGCAAATGCGAATATTGCTAATATGATTAAAGGTGTAACTGAAGGTTTTGAAAAGAAATTAGAAATAGTTGGTGTTGGATATCGTTTCAATTTAGCTGGTAATAAGTTAACTATTCAAGCAGGTTATTCACACCCAGTTGTTATGGAAGTTCCAGCAGGTTTAACTGCAGAGGCTCCAAGCAACACAGAACTTGTTATTAAAGGTGCTGACAAACAATTAGTCGGAGAGTTTGCGGCTAATGTCAGAAAAGTTAGAAAACCTGAGCCATATAAGGGCAAAGGTATCCGTTACCAAGATGAATATATTATCAGAAAAGTTGGTAAGAAAGCTGCTTAATTAGAAAGGAAGAAGAGATTATGATAAAGAAGGTTAATCGTAACGAAGTGCGTCAAGCTAGACATACTAGAGTTAGAAAAACTGTTAGTGGAACTACTGATGTACCAAGATTAAATGTGTTTAGATCAAATAGTAATATTTTTGCACAAATTATCGATGATACTAAAGGTGTTACTTTGGTTTCAGCTTCTTCAATTGATAAAGATTTGAAACTAGAAAATGGTGGAAATATCGAAGCAGCTGTCAAAGTCGGAGAATTAATTGCGAAAAGAGCTAAAAAAGCAAAAATTACTAAAGTAGTATTCGATAGAGGTGGATACTTATATCATGGACGTGTTAAAGCTTTAGCAGAAGCTGCACGTGAGAATGGTTTAGAATTCTAAAAGGAGGGAAATATAGTGGAAAGACAAAGAAGAGAACCCCGTCCAAAACAATTTGATGAAGAAGTTATCAGCATCGGAAGAGTTACAAAAGTAACTAAAGGTGGTCGTCAACTTCGTTTTGCCGCAACTGCTGTTGTTGGAGATCGTAAAGGTCGTGTTGGTATTGGTTCTGGTAAAGCAGCCGAAGTACCAAACGCTATTAAAAAGGCTGTAGCAGCCGCTACTAAGAATGTTGTTAATGTTGCTATTGTTGGTGGCAATACTATCCCACATGAAGCTATTGGAAGAAGAGGAGCTAGTAAAGTTTTACTAAAGCCTGCTTCTAAAGGTACTGGAGTTAAAGCTGGTGGACCTGTTCGTTCTGTATTAGAACTTGCTGGTGTTAAAGATATTTTATCTAAATCACTTGGTTCAAGCACTAAAATTAATATGGCATATGCAACTTTAGATGCTTTAAAACAACAAAAAACTGCTGAAGAGGTTGCAAAACTTCGTGGTAAGAAAGTAGAGGAATTATAATATGAAGTTACATACTGTAAAACCAAATCCATATGCTACTAAAGCTAAAAAAAGAGTTGGTAGAGGACCAGGAAGCGGAACTGGTAAAACTGCAGGCCGTGGTGAAAATGGTCAAAACTCTCGTAGTGGTGGAGGCGTTAGAGTAGGCTTCGAAGGTGGACAAACTCCATTATTTAGAAGACTACCTAAAAGAGGTTTTAGTAATGCTAAATTTAAAAAAGTGTATGCTGTTATTAATTTATCAGATTTAAATAGATTTGAAGATGGCGCTTTAGTTACTCCAGAAGTTTTAAAAGATATGGGATTAGTTAAAAATGCTTTAGATGGTATTAAAGTTCTTGGTAATGGTAAATTAGAAAAGAAATTGACTGTTAAGGCAAATAAGTTCTCTGCATCTGCTTTTGAACAAATTGAAAAATTAGGTGGAAAAGCAGAGGTGATCTAATTGTTTAAAAAAGTAAAACAATTTTTTAGCCCAGCTAATAAGGATTTAAGAAAAAAAGTATGGTTTACTTTTGCAATGCTTTTTGTCTTTAAACTTGGAACAGCGGTTGTTGTTCCTGGGGTTGAGGCAGATTTAAATGTTGGATTTTTAGAGCTACTTAATGTATTAGGTGGCGGAGCTATGCAGAATTTTTCGATTTTTGCGTTAGGTGTTATGCCTTATATTACTGCTTCAATTATTATGCAGTTACTCCAGATGGATATTATTCCATATTTTACAGAGCTTTCAAAACAAGGACAGACTGGTAGAAATAAGATTAATCAAATTACTCGTGTTTTAGGTATAGTACTTGCATTTATTCAAGGTTATATGTTTTCGTTTGCTTTTATTCCAAATGGAACAGTAACTGATTATATAGAGGCATCATTAGTACTTACTGCCGGTACATCATTACTTCTTTGGATTGGTGATGAGATTACTAAAAAAGGCTTGGGTAATGGTACATCTATGATTATTATGGCTGGTATTTTAGCTAGTGTTCCTTATATGTTTACACAAGCTTATGATGGTTTAGTTACTGTAGATGCTGGAGTGATGGGAGCAGTTAAGTTTGCACTATTCATTATTCTTTATTTAGCTATTATACTTGGAGTTTTATATGTTCAACTTGCTGAGAGAAGAATTCCAATTCAATATGCAAATAAGACTAATAATGTATTTTCAAATAAGCAAACTTATATTCCATTTAGATTAAATTCTGCTGGTGTGGTACCTGTTATCTTTGCTTCGGCTTTGATTTCAGCGCCAGCTTTGATAGCTCAATTTACTAAAAATGAAGAATTTATGAAATTTGTCAATGAATGGCTTAGTTTAACATCAGTTACTGGTTTTATATTATTTATTGTATTTATTGTTGCATTTTCTTTCTTTTATACATTTATTGTTATTAAACCAAAGGAAATGGCTGAAAATTTACAAAAATCTGGTGGTTATATTCCAGGTATAAGACCAGGTGATGAAACAATTAAATTTGTCAGTAAGGTTTTAATTAGATTAACAGTTGTGGGTTCAGTATTTTTAGCTTTTATTGCAGGTCTTCCTTACATATTTGGAATGATTTCTGATTTACCATCAACTGTATCTATTGGTGGTACTGGACTTTTAATTGTTATTGGTGTTATTTTAGAGCTTTATAAACAATTAGAAAGTAGTTTAATTAGCCGTAGTTACAAGCGCCGGAGAGTATTATAATGAATATTACATTTATTTCGGCTCCGGCTGCCGGTAAAGGCTTAATATCATCAATGCTTAATGAGAAATATGGTTTTCCACATATTTCGATTGGTGATTTACTTAGGAGTGTTGATGATGAGAAGGTGAAAAAACAACTTCAAAATGGGGAGTTTGTTGATAATAATTTGATTGCTTTATTGCTTCGTGATAGACTTTCATCTGATGATTGTAATGAAGGATTTATTATAGATGGATTTCCTAGAAATATGTCACAGATTTCAATTTATGAAGATGTTTGTCTTCATGTAAATGATAAGGAAAATATTATTATTGTTTTAGATATACCAAGAAGTGTTGGTGAAAAGCGTGTAACTGGCAGAAGGGTATGTTTAAAATGTGGTTATGTTTTTAATGAGTATTTTGATAAGCCTAAGGTTAGTGGTGTTTGTGATCACTGTGGAAATGAACTTGTTCAAAGGCCAGATGATAATTTGGAAACTTATGAAAAAAGGTATGATACTTATTTAAAGGAAACAAAACCAGTTATTGATTATTTTGAGTCTAAGGTAAATGTTTATCATGTTGATGGTTCTAAGTCAGGTGAAGAAACATTTAAGAAGATAGAAAAAATAATAGGAGGCTATAATGATTAGTATTAAGTCACCAAGGGAGATAGAGCTCCTTAGGATAGCAGGTGAGATTACAGGTAGCACGCATAATTATTTGAAACCTTTTATTAAACCTGGAATAACGACTAAAAAATTGAATGATTTAGCCGAGGAATATATTTTAAGTAGAGGTGCAACCCCATCATTTAAGGGTTATGATGGTTTTCCAGCTAGTATTTGTACTTCTGTTAATAATGAAGTTGTGCATGGTATTCCAAGTGATAGAAAGTTAAAAGAGGGAGATATTATTTCTCTTGATATAGGTGCTTGTTATAAAGGGTATCATGGTGATTCTGCTTGGACATATCCTGTTGGAAAAATAGATGATAAGAAGAAATATTTACTTGAGCACACTGAGAAATCTTTATATAAAGGGTTAGAGGCTATACATGATGGATGTCATGTTGGTGATATTGGATATGCAGTAAGTAAATATGCTTCGGAACATAACCTCGCTGTTGTTCGTGAGCTTGTTGGTCATGGTGTTGGTAACGATGTTCATGAAGATCCAGATGTTCCAAATTATGGAGCTAGACATACAGGTCCAGTACTTAGAGAAGGAATGGTTATTGCTGTAGAGCCGATGCTTAATTTGGGGACAAGAAAAATTTATATTTTGGATGATGATTGGACAATTATTACAGCAGATGATAAACCATCGGCACACTTTGAACATACAGTATTAGTTACAAAAGATGGGTATGAAATTTTAACCAGGAGGTGATAATATGGCAAAAGAAGATGTCATTGAAGTTGAAGGTATTATTGAAGAAATTTTACCTGGAGGTGGCTTTAAAGTCAAATTAGAAAACAATCACGTTATTAAGGCCCACATTTCTGGTAAAATGCGTCTGCACCGCATTCGTATTTTACTAGGTGACAAAGTGAAAGTGGAATTATCACCTTATGATTTAACATGTGGGCGAATAACCTATAGAGTAACGAAATAGGAGGAATGAATATGAAAGTAAGACCATCAGTTAAAAAAATGTGTGATAAGTGTAAGATTATCAGACGTAATGGAAAAGTAATGGTAATTTGTGAAAATCCAAAACACAAACAAAGACAAGGTAAATAGGAGGTGTTTTTATGGCACGTATTAAAGGTGTAGATATACCAAATAACAAAAGAATTGAAATCGCTCTTACTTATATTTATGGTATTGGAAGAAGTTTATCTAATAAAATCTTAGCTGATGCAAATGTGGATATTAATAAAAAAGCAGGAAACTTAGATAATGATGAGCTTTCTCGTATTCGTGATGAAGTTAATAAGTATTTAACTGAAGGTGATTTACGAAGAGAAGTAAACATGAATATTAAGACTAAGATGGAAATCAATTCTTATGAAGGTACTCGTCATAAAAAAGGCTTACCAGTAAGAGGACAAAGAACTAGAAGTAATGCTAGAACTCGTAAAGGTAAACCTAAAACTATAGCAAATAAAAAGAAATAACTTTAAAAGGAGGATATTATGGCTTATAAAGCAAGAAAACGTAAGGTTAAAAAGAATGTCCCAGAAGGTAAAGCTTTTATTCATTCAACTTTTAATAATACTATTGTTACCCTTACAGATAAAGAGGGAAATGCGATTAGTTGGGCTTCAGCTGGTACTTTAGGTTTTAAAGGTAGTAAGAAGTCTACTCCATTTGCGGCTGGTATGGCTGCAGAGGCAGCTGGTAAGGCAGCAGCTGAAATGGGTATGAAAAAAGTTGAGGTATATGCAAAAGGTTTAGGTTCTGGAAGAGAAACAGCAATTCGTTCATTACAAACAGCTGGTTTAGAAATTACTTCAATTTCAGATGTCACACCTATGCCACATAACGGATGTCGTCCACCAAAACGACCACGTGGATAAGAAAGGAGACTTTTATGAATTTTGAGAAACCAGATTATAAAATAACTGATTATGTAGAAAGTAATAATTATGGAAAATTCGAACTAGAGCCTTTGGAAAGAGGCTTTGGTATGACTATTGGTAATGCGCTTCGTAGAGTTATGCTATCATCAATGCCAGGTTCAGCTATTGTAGCTGTTAAAATTGATGGAGTTCAACATGAGTTTCAAACTATGGAAGGTGTTATTGAAGATGTTACAGCTATTATTTTAAATTTAAAAGGTATAGCTATTAGAAATCATTCTGATGAAGTTAAAACAGCTCGTTTATCAGTTCATGAGGAACGTACAGTTACGGCTGGTGATATTGTTTGTGATAGTGATATTGAGATAATTAATAAAGATCAAGTTATTGCCACTTTAGCTAAAGGTGGAAAACTTGATATGGAATTTATTATTGCGAATGGTAGAGGTGCAGATTTATCTTCTGTTAACAAGAAATATATTGCAGATGCGACTTTAGGTTATATTCCAATTGATGCTTTATATTCACCAATTGAGAGAGTTAATTTTGAAGTTGATAATGCCCGTGTTGGTCAAGATGCTTCTTATGATAAGTTAATTATGGAAGTAGAAACTAATGGTTCACTTAGACCAGAGGAAGCTATGGCATTAGCTGCTAAAATTTTAATTGAGCACTTAAATATTATTACTAATTTAAGTGAAATTGCAGATATTACTGGTATTATGAATGCGAAACAAGAAGATAGTAAGCAGAAAAAATTAGAAACTTCTATTGATGATTTAGACTTCTCTGTTAGAGCTTATAACTGTTTAAAAAGAGCAAATATTAATACATTAGGTGATTTAACTGAAAAATCAGAGTTAGAAATGATGAAAATACGTAATTTAGGTAAAAAGTCTTTAAAAGAAGTTATGGATAAAATTAAAGATATGGGACTTAAATTCCGTGATGAGGATTAGTTAGGAGGATAATAATGGCTTATAGAAAATTAGGACGCGACAACAAACATAGAAGAAGTATGCTAGCTAATTTAACTAAAGATGTTATTAATAATGAGCGAGTTGTTACTACTGAAACTAGAGCCAAAGAAGTTCGTAAGTTTGTCGATAAGATGATTACTTATGGTAAAGATGGTTCTTTGGTGGCTAGAAGAAAAGCGTTAGCTTTCTTACACAATGATAAAAATACTGTTAAAAAGGTATTTGATGATTTAGCTGTTCGCTATGCTAAAAGAAATGGTGGATATACTAGAATTTCTAAAATTGATGAGCGAAGAGGCGACGACGCTTTAATGGTTGTTTTGTCTTTAGTGGAGAAAGATGCTGAGTAAGTGTCTTTTTTTGTAAATTTCTTTTTATTTACGATTTTTAAAAAATATTACCTATGAACTTTTAAATTAAAACTTTGTTTAATATTTAAATATAGCAAAATTATTAATTGTTTTTTTTAGCTTGTGTTTACGTTTGTTTCATGATATAAATATAGTAAACTGTTTTGGACGGTGATTTTATGACAGATGAAGAAGTTTTAGCTTATGTTTTTAATATTGAAAATAGTTCTTTAGAAGATATTGAAAAGGTTTTACCTAATAGGAAAATTGTTAATTTTGATGAAGCAATGAATAGGATTAATAATATTTTGTATGAAAATATTAATTTGCTTAAGGAGTTAAATGATGAAAATGATTATCATTTACTTGATGAGGAGATCGATTTGTTGTTAAAGAAATATGATTTTTGTATTAGATATTTAAAGGGTGATGAGTTATCTAAAAAAAATGAGGATGTTCATAGGATTGTTTTTGCTAAAACTCCAACTGGTAAGGCATATTTTAGAGTGGATTTAGATAAGGTGCCTAGGGAAAATTATGATGATGTAAAAAAAGCACTTAGTTATATTGTTAATGGTGTATCTCAAGGTGATCAGACAAAATTTAAATTTTATACGAATAGTAATTTAGGAATAAAAGTTTTTGAATATAAAGTGTTTCAGGTAAGAGTGTTTGCAACTAAGTTGAAAGGAAATGTGCTTTGTGTATTTGGCCTTTCAATTAAAAAAGCAAATGAAGATAAGAAGCTTGCATCTAATTTAAGGTTTAGGGTAAGTAAAATAAAAGAGCAGGTGGATATGTTAAAAGGGCTTATGGATATTTCTGATAAAAAGACAAGGTTATTAGAAGATAGTCAAGGTATATTGGATGAAATTATGGCTATTTTGAATAGAGAAGAGCCAAATATTGATGGTGAGTCTGATGTTACTTATTCTAATAATGAATTACCTATTATTAGTGAAAGTATGGCGAATCAGACGTCGGTTCATTCTAATTTTGAAAATAATGTTATTAGTGGTAAGAATGTTCCTATGAGGAGCTTTAAATTAAAACGAGAAAATTATCATACGGCTATTGTTAAGAGCAATCTTATAGATGATTTAGAGGACCTAGGATTAGATGAGTTATTTAAAGTTCAAAGATTTATTTCTGATTTAAAAATGGATAAGAAAATTGGGGATATGTATGAAAGTTTTGTTAAAATGAGTGCTAGTCAAAGGAAAGAGTTTGTTAGTGATTTAGAGTTAGATAAAAATAGAAAGCATAAATAAAAAAATTGTTATTTTAACTTATTAAATTGTAAGCTGAAATAGCAATTTTATTTTTTTAATATTTTTGGCCATTTTTCATATTTTTTTATATGTTCGTTATGATACTCGTGCATAAGTATTTCGTTTTTGAGCTGTTCATACATTTCATCTGGAATATAGTTTTGAATTTCATCACCCCAAATAATATAGAAAAGTTCTAAAAAAGAATTTTGGTATTTAATATTTGTTGGAATTTTATTAATATATGTGATGTCGGTTAATAATTTATGTAATATTTGTTCTTCATTTTCTAATGTAATATTTAGTTTTAATGGAAGTGATTCTACAGAAGTTTTATTATTTTTAAAAGCTTTTAATATTTCTGCCGGAATGTATGGAGCAATTTCATCTCCTAAGATGATATAGTATAATTCTAAAAAGTCTTTATCATATTTGTAGGTGACATTTAATTTAGTTAAAATTTCAGGGTTATTTAATATAGCTTTGAAAAGATTTTCGCCGTGTGGTAATGGATTTTGTTTCATAATATCTTCCTTTCTTTAGGACTATATTAAGCTATTTTATTTTATATGTCAACATTTGTTTCTTTACAAAGGGTTTAGCTTATTATATAATGTTTTTGGTGGTTTATATGAAAGCATTAATTACAGGAGCTTCTTCAGGAATTGGAGCAGATATGGCTAGAGTATTAGTTGGAGAAGGGTATGAAGTAATACTTGTCGCACGAAGAAAAACTAGACTTGAAAAATTAGTTAAAGAGCTTGGTGATAAGGCTAGTTATATTGTAAAAGATATATCTAGTACTTATAATTGTATGGAACTTTATAACGAGGTTAAAAAGGAAAATATTGATATTTTGATTAATAATGCAGGTTTTGGTGTTTTTGGGGAATTTGGGAATACTAATTTAGAGAAAGAACTTGATATGATTGATTTGAATATTAAATCATTACATGTTTTGACTAAGCTTTTTTTAAAAGATTTTAAGAAAAAAGATCGAGGTTATATTTTAAATGTGGCATCTTCTGCAGGATTTATGGCTGGGCCTTTAATGGCAAGTTATTATGCAAGTAAAAATTATGTTGTTAGTTTGAGTTTAGGAATATATGAAGAATTAAGAAAAGATGATAGTAATGTTTCAATAAGTGTTTTATGTCCTGGACCGGTTGATACAGAGTTTAATAAGGTAGCTAGGGTACATTTTTCTATTAAAGGTGAGAATAGTGAAGATGTGGCTAAACATGCGGTTAAGGAAATGTTTAATGAGAAATTAATTATTATACCTGGTTTAAAGATGAAACTTGGGATATTTTTTATAAGATTTTTGCCTAGGAAATTACTATTAAAAATTAGTTATAAAATACAAAATGGAAAACGAAGTTAATCTATAGTGATTTAACTTTTTCTTTTGCGTATGTTATAATTAAGGGGGATTTATATGGGAAAAATATTAGATTATGAAGAGATGAATAATATATTAGATAAATTAAAAAATTTTAAAAAAGAAAAACCGATTGGTTATACTTATTTTGGTTATCCGATTAATCATTATGTGTATGGTCATGGGAAATATCATGTTATTTTTACTGCTGGTACACATAGTGCGGAGTTAATTAGTAATGTTTTTGTGATAAGGTTTATGGAAATGCTTTCAAATAAGAAACTTGAGATAGATGAAGATTTATATACGCTTCATTTTATTCCAATTGTTAATCCTGAGGGTACGATTATTGTTACTAATGCAATTAGAAGTTTAATACCTAGAAATATTAGTGAAGAAGAAGAGGAAACATATTGTTTAACTTACTATAGAAATAGTTATATTGAGGGTGAATATGCGAATAAATATGGTGATAATGGTATGAAATTACAGCAGTTTATGTTTCGGCATGCTTCTTTGGATGATATAGATAATGAGAATATGAGAGATTATTTGAAAAATTTATTTGTTAAAAATGATTTACCAATAGGTTGTATGATAAATTGGTCTAGTAATGGTAGAGGTGTGGATTTAAATAGTAATATAGAAGATAGTGATTTTATTAAAAGAGTTAGTAATGGTGAACAGATAAGGGCTAAGTTACATTTAAATAATATTAAAAGAAATAAATTAGGTCCTTTAGGATGTCCTTTTTTTAGAAAAGGAGAAATTGAAAAGGAAAACGAAGCATTAATTAATTTTTATAATCAAATAAAGAATGATTATAATTATATTGGTTCTTTTATTTATCATAGTTGTGGAGATATTGTATATTATTTAGGAGATGCTTT
The DNA here is from genome assembly GCA_944329385.1 of uncultured Bacilli bacterium. Classification (GTDB taxonomy): domain Bacteria; phylum Bacillota_I; class Bacilli_A; order RF39; family UBA660; genus Coprosoma. Next base: position 12,585 of record CALVIE010000028.1, read on the forward strand.
AAAAAATAATCCTTGGATTAATTTTGATGAAAAAATGAAAAATAATAATTATAATATTGCTTTAAAATATGCGAGTGTGACGGGATACAAGTTGGATGGAATGGAAATTTATACGACTATGGATTCTAAGTTAAAAAGTTTATTTCCGGTGACTTTACTTATAGAATTAGGTTCTATTAGGGCAACACCACTTGGTCAGTTTATGGACTTTGATATTGGTGGAGATGATAATTTTAAATATGTTTATAGTAAAATAATTAAGGTTAATAGTCAGGCTATTATTGAAACTTTGCCTAAGATGTTGGAAATATATAATCAATAATATTTTTCGTTGTAAAATCAGAAATTTTATATTATAATAATTTCTATGGTGAGTGGAATGCAGGCAATAGAAATTAAAAATATGAATTTTAGTTATATGGATATAGATGTGTTTGAAAAGTTTAATTTGAATATTCCTGCTGGGAAATTTGTTTCTATATTGGGTAAGAATGGTTCTGGAAAAACAACACTTGTAAATATTTTAGATGGAAAATTAAAGTGTAGTGGAGATATTTTGTTTTTTGGAAAGAAGTATTTTGGCGGATTAGTGACTATTTGTGATGATATGGATGAGTATGAAACTAATGATACAGTTTTAGATTTGGTGCATGGTTTTAAAGATGTTGCTGTTGAATTAGAATTTGATGATGTTTTAAATGATGTTTTTAATAATCTTTGTTTAGAAAAAAAGAAATTAGTGATTTTAGGCAGAGCACTTATTTTGAACCCTAAGATACTTGTTATTGATAATTTGTTTGAGGGTATGGATAAAAATCTTAGGAAAAGAATACTGAAAAAATTGAAAAAAAAATCTATTACAATTATTAATTTTTCTAATGATGCTGAGGAAGCTTTGTTTGCGGATTTTGTGGTTGTTATTGGAAGTGGTAAGGTTTTGCTTAAAGGTTCTAAAAGAAGAGTTTTTGAAAATGTAGAATTTTTGGAAAAAAATGATATAGGGGTACCTTTTATTGTGAATTTGTCTGATAAATTAAAGTTTTATGAATTAATTGATAAGACATATTTTGATGAGAAAAAATTGGTGGATGATTTATGGGAATAGTTTTGGATGATGTAAGTTATAATATAATAGATAATTTATCTTTAAAAATAAATGAAGGTAGGATAACTTTTATTGTTGGAAAAAGTGGCAGTGGTAAGAGTACTTTACTTTCCTTGATTAATGGAGATTTATCTTTAGAAAAAGGTAATATTGTTAATTTTAAAAAGTGTGGGTTTTTAAGAGAAAATTTTGAAGATAGTTTTTTTTGTAATACAATTTATCAAGATATGTTTTTTGTGTTAAGAAAAAATGGTATTAAAAATTGTGATAAAAAAATTTTAGAATCACTTAAAATTGTTGGTTTGAAGAACAATATTTTAGATAGATCTTTTTTTGAAATTAGTAAAAGTCAGCAGAAAAAAATAGCTTTAGCGTGTTTATTATCACTTAACTATAGTATTTATCTTTTAGATGAACCGTTTCGTAATTTAGATTATGCGAGCACTGAAAATTTACTTAAATTATTTAGTATGATGAAATTTAAGTATGGAAAAACTATTATAATTGCGTCTAATGATGCAGATATAGCTTTGAGAGAAGCTGATGAGGTGATTTGTTTAAAAGAAGGGAAACTTTTTTTTAAAGGAAATAAGTTTGATTTGTTTACAAATACAGAACTTTTTAAAAAAAGTGATTTAACTTTACCTAAGCTTATAGAATTTACTAATTTAGTAAAGGAAAATAAAGGTATAGATATGGGATACCGGGATGATGTTAGTGATTTAATGAAAGATATTTATAGATTTGTGAAGTGAGTGTGCTTTTAGTTTAGATTTGTGTTATACTAAATAAGTGCATGAGGAGGAAGTATTATGAGATATTTGATTACATTTGCTTACGATGGCTCTAAGTACAAAGGGTATCAGAAACAACCTGATGTGAAAACAGTCCAAGGAGAACTTGAAAAAGCAGTAAAGACTATTAATGGACATAAGGAAGTAAGTATAGTGGCTTCTGGCAGAACTGACGCTGGTGTACATGCTTATAATCAAAAAGCACATTTTGATTTGGATATTAGACATATTACACCTGAAAAATTAAAAGATGGGCTTAATAGTTTGCTTCCTGATGATATTTATATTAAAAATGCGGAAGTTGTGGCAGATGATTTTCATGCAAGGTATAATGCGAAAGCAAAGGAATATATTTATATTATTAATATGGGAGAATATAATCCAATTGAGAAAGATTATATATATCAATATAATAAGAAATTAGATGTAGTTGAGATGGAAAGAGCTCTTAAATATTTAGAAGGTACACATAATTTTAAGTCATTTACAAAAAGTGATGATGAAAGAGATGATTATATAAGAACTATAGTTCAAACTAGGTTAACTAGAGAGCTTAAAAATGTGAATAAAATCACACTTAGTTTTTTAGGTACTGGTTTTATGCGCTATCAAGTAAGAAATATGATAGGAACTTTGATTGAAATTGGTGAAGGTAAGCGTAAAAGTGAGGATATTATTGATATTTTGAATGCTCAAGATAGAAGAAAAGCCGGTAAGACGGCTAATCCCGAAGGTTTATATTTAAAAGATGTACTTTATTGATTGAAAGGTAATATTTTTCATAAATCATAAATATTTTGTAAATACGTGATATTTTTATTAGATAAAGTGTATAAAATTAGTAAATATTTTACTTTGTCACAATATTTATTATCTTAAAATCATATAATTTTATGTCAATAATTTTTGAAAATGTTAGTAAAAATTATCAAACTTTTGATAGTTTTTTTGCTCTTTATTCCAATTTCC
>CALVIE010000029.1 GCA_944329385.1 uncultured Bacilli bacterium
TTCCTAATCTATCTCTAGGCAAAAATACAAAAGAACAAATTGAACTTTGTTTTGCTGCTTATAAAGATAAAAATTGGATACCAGTTATTGATTAATAAAATAATTAAAATCTATATGATTATTTTTTGATTATTTTTTGATTAGATTGATTATATTTATATACAAAATAAATATATTTTTATTTGCATTTTTATTTTATCTAAATGATATTAAAGTTTTAAGTTTTCTGATAAAAGCAAGATTTTATAGTTTTTAAATTCATTTTTTATATAACAATCGCATATATATTAATAATTAAGTATCTATAATATATTGCTAATATTATAAAAAACAATATATTATAGATATTTTTTTATAAAAACAGTTAAAATTATATACATAAGATACACATAAATAACTCAAAAGTTAAACATAAATTATTCAAAGGTGGTTTTTTTAATGATTAATATTGGTATTATTGGTGCTGGACGTATCGGTCGTGTTCATGGTGAAAGTATTTCTAAATTTGTTCCTAACGCAAAAGTAAAAGCAATAGCTGACCCATTTTTAAATGATAACACTATAGCGTGGGCAAACGCTCTTGGCATTACTGAAACTTATACAGATTATAAAAAGATATTGGCTGATAAAGATATTCAAGCTGTTCTCATTTGTGCTTCTACTGATATGCATTCTCCTCTTTCTATAGAAGCTATTCAAGCTGGTAAACATGTTTTCTGTGAAAAACCTATTGACCATGATGTTAATAAAATCAAAGAAGTTCTTGATGTTGTTAATGCATCTGGTCTTAAATATCAAGTTGGTTTCAATCGTCGTTTTGACCATAATTTCCGTGCAATTAAAGAAGCTGTAGCTTCTGGCAAAATTGGTAAACAACAAATTATAAAAGTAACATCTCGTGACCCAGAAGCTCCACCTATTGAATACGTTAAGGTTTCTGGTGGTATTTTCCTCGATATGACTATTCATGATTTTGATATGGTTCGTTATCTTTCCGGAAGTGAAGTTACTGAAGTATTTGCTGTAGGTTCTGTTACAGTTGATCCTGCAATTGGCGAAGCTGGTGATATTGATACTGCTGTTATCACTTTAAAACTAGCAAATGGTGCTACTGCTGTTATTGATAATTGTCGTAAAGCAGTTTATGGTTATGACCAACGTGCTGAAGTTTTTGGAACTAAAGGTGCTATTGCAATCTCCAACGACTCTAATTCTAATGCAGTATTTAGTGGCGAAGAAGGTGTTGTAGCTGAAAAACCTATGTATTTCTTCTTAGAACGTTATATGATGGCATATGCTCATGAAGTTAAATCTTTTGTTGATGCTATTGAAAATGACACTGAAACAGAAGTTAATGCTAATGATGGTTTACAACCAGTTTTAATTGGTCTTGCTGCTAAAAAATCTGTACAAGAAGGTCGTCCTGTAACTATTAAAGAAATTGCTGATGAATATAATCTATAAGTCTTTAATATAAAATAATTAGCAAGGATAAATTTATCCTTGCTAATTATATATGCTTATAGTAAACATTATTATATAGAATTTATTTTATATTTTAATTTTTAGCAATTTTCTTATTTTATTGAGAGGAGTATATTTATGAATAATGCACAGGCTTCTAGTGGAAAATTATCTTGGACAACCCGTGTAGCATATGGTTTAGGTGATACAGCTCAAAACGTCGTTTGGGGTGCAATGAGTATCCTCACTTTTTTCTATACTGACTATGCTGGTATTGATGCTAGCGTTGTTGGATTAGTAATGCTTCTATCCAGATGTTTTGATGGTGTATCTGATGTTATCATGGGTTTTTTAGTAGAAAAAACTAATTCCAAATGGGGTAAATCTAGACCTTGGATTTTATGGACTAGCTTACCATTTGCAATCTCCATTGTATTAATTTATACAGTACCTCAAACTACATCTGCACTTCAATTTGCATATATTTTTGTAACATATAATTTATGTACTACAGTTTGTTATACAGCTTTAAATTTACCTTATGGTAGTTTATCTGCAATGATGACTCGTATCTCTAAAGAACGTGATATGCTCAGTATCTTTAGAATGGCTTTATCTCCTCTTGGTAAAATTTTAGCAGTATCTGCTACTTTACCACTTATTAAAGTATTCGGTGATAACCAGCTTGCTTGGGTAAAAGTTATGTCTATCTGGGCTGTTTTAGCTCTTTTATTATTACTTATTTGCTTCTATAAATGTAAAGAAACAGTTGTTCTTGAAAAAACACAAAAAACTGAAAAAATTCCAGCTAGACAAGCATTACGCTTCTTAGCTCTAAATAAATATTTCTGGATTGCAATGACTATTTGGACAATGCAAAATGTTATTGCTTGTATCACTGGTATCATTTTACCTTATTATTGTAAATATATCTTTTTTGATGATTCCTTATATGGCTTACTCTATTTAGTAGAAACTATTGTTATGATTGCTGTCATTCTCTTAGTTTGTCCTACATTACTAAGAAAATATGGCAAACGCAATATGTCTTTAGTGGGTATCATTTTAGCCTTAATTGGTCATTTAATATATCTAATCAATCCAATGGATTTCAACTGGGTAGTAGCTAGTTGTGTCATTCGTGGTATTTTCTTTGCTCCACTTTGCTCTGTTATTTTTGGTTTCTTTGGTGATTGTATTGAATATAGTCAATGGAAATTCCATGTTCGCCAAGAAGGTCTTATTTTCTCTGGTGGCTCTGTAGGTACAAAAATCGGTTCTGGTGTTACTAGTGCAGCTTTAACTGGCTTATTATCTTATGCTGGATATGTTTCTTCTGCTAGTGGCCTCATCACTCAACCTCAAAGTGCTATTGATATGATTGTTAGTCTTTATATGTATGGACCAATCTTAGTATGGATTGTTCTTATAATTGTTTTATTAGCTTACAACTTAGATAAAATATATCCTCAAATTATGAAAGATTTAGCTAAACGCGAAGCTGAAGGCAAATTATAATCATTCATTTGAAAGGATTGATTTTACAATGCTAAAAGATAATACGTATATTACAATAACTAGACAATATGGTAGTGGTGGCAAAGAAGTAGCTAATATTGTAGCTAAAAAATTAGGTATTAACTGTTATGATCGTAAAATCGTACATTTAGCTGCTGAAAGATTCCATAATTCCACAGAACCTATATCAAATGAAGTTATGGAAGACTTAATTACTACTTCCTATTCAATGCCTGGTTCTTTAGGAGATTATTCTTTTGAAAGTATTCCCTTTTACAACAAAATGTTTAAAGAGCAATCTATTGCCATTTTAAAATTAGCACAAAAAGGAAGTGCTGTATTCTTAGGTAGATGTTCTGATTATATTTTAAAAGATTATCCAAATACTTTTTCCTTCTTTATCTATGCTGATGATGATTTTAGACAAAATAGAGCTAAAGATCATTATGGAAATAATACATTAGAACAATTAGATAAAGAAGACAAAAATCGTAAAAGATATTATGCTTACTATACTGGTCAAACTTGGGGAGAAGCACAAAACTATGATTTAATGATAAATGTTAGTAACATTCCTTTAGAAAAAGCTGCTGACTTAATCATTGAATACATTAAACTTCAACAAAAATAATATAAGATTTAAGAGATAAAGTTTTTACTTTATCTCTTTTTTAATTAAATGTATTATTGATATCCAAAAATATAAATATTATAATGAATTATCATTAAGATATTTTAAAGGATGAATGTAAATGGCTATTACTCTACAACAAATTGCAGATTTGGCTGGTGTTTCACGTGGAACAGTAGATAGAGCTCTTAATAATCGTGGTCGTATAAAACCCGAAGTAGAACAACGTATTAAAAAAATAGCTAAAGATGTAGGTTATAAACCTAGTAGAGCTGGTAGAGCTCTTGCTATGGCTAAAAAAAATATTAAAATTGGAGTTATTTTACAATTAGCTCAAACTCCATTTATGAAAGATGTTTTAATAGGTTTAAAAGCTGCAAAATTAGAAGCTGAAAGTTTTGGAGCTAGTGTAAAAATCCATAAAATTAATGGAGTAAATCCAACAGAGGTCATTCAAATAATGGAAAAAATGAAATCTGAAAAATTTAATGGTATCGCTCTTTCTCCATCTCAAGATAATTTGTTAATAAAGCTAATAGATAAATTTTCACAAGAATATAATATCCCTATTATTACTTTTAATTCTGATTTAGAAAATACAGCTCGTCTTTGTTTTATTGGACAAAACGCTGTAAAAAGTGGTCAAACAGCTGCTGGTTTGATGGGAGAAATCACCAACGGACAAGGTCAAATTATTATTATCTCTGGACATGAAGAAAATCCCTCTCTACAACAGCGTGCCGATGGCTTTAACAGAGAAATTTCTATTTCTTATCCTCAAATCAATAATCTTGGTATTCGATATGCTTATGATGATGACTGGGTTGCAGAAAAAATTACCGATGAAATCTTAGATAAGTATCCTAATTTAAAAGGCATATATATTACAGGATCTGGTGTTTTGGGGGTTTGTAAATCACTACAAAAAGCAAATAAAATCAAAGATATTAAAATTATTGCTAATGATTTTATTAATGATAATATTCAATTACTGTCAAATGGTACAATCAATTTTTTAATTGGACAAGATGCTTATACTCAAGGATATCAATCTATTATGTTATTATTTCATAAATTATTTGATAATAAAAATCCTGACAGTAAATTTGCTTATACTGATATTGTGATTAAAAATCGCTTCAACATCTAACAGAAAGGGAATGTATCTTTATTATTATTATCAAGATATTTCCCTTCTATTTTTATTTAATCATCAGAAAATTTATAATAAAAAAAAGTTTATTTTATTTGCAAAAATATCTTGCGTTCACGTGAACATTATTATATAATAAATTCAACGAAAGAAATTATAAACAACTAATAAATAATCATAAATTTATAATTGGAGGAATATATAATGTTAAATGTAGGTGTTATTGGCTGTGGCGGAATGGGTAGAGACCATATCTCCAGATTGACAAATAAAATTCAAGGTGCTCAAGTTGTTGCTGTTTGTGATGTATTTGAAGAAAGCGCAAAAAAAGCTGCTAGTATTTGTAACGCTAAAGTTTATACTGATGAAAAACTTTTAATTAATGATCCAGATGTTGATGCTGTATTCATCGTAAGCCCTGGTTTTGCTCATGTTGAAGCTCTTTTAGAAGCTATCCAGGCTGGCAAACGTATTTTCTGCGAAAAACCACTTTGCACAACAGCTGAGGATTGCTTAAAAGTTGTACAAGCTGAAGTTGCTTCTGGCAAACATTTAATTCAATTAGGCTTTATGCGTCGTTATGATGTTGGTTATGCTAAAGTAAAAGAAGCTCTCTTATCTGGTGAATATGGTGAACCATTAATGCTTCACTGCACACATAGAAACCCAGAAGTAGGTACTAATTATAATACTCCAATGGCTGTTCATGATACTGCAATTCATGAAATTGACGTATTACATTGGCTTGTTGATGATGAATATGAATCCGCACAAGTAATCATGCCAAGAGTTACTAAATATTCTCATAGCGAATTAAAAGATCCTCAAATCATGTTACTCCGTACAAAAAAAGGTGTCTGCATTGATGTAGAAGTATTTGTTAACTGCAAATTTGGTTACGATATCAATTGCGAAGTAGTTTGTGAAGATGGTGCTATCAAAATGCCTATGGCTACTGTTTATCCAACAATTCGTAAAAATGCTAGTGTATCCACAACAATTGATACTGATTGCTTCGTTCGTTTTAAAGACGCTTATGATGCTGAAGTTCAAGCTTGGGTTGATGATGCTGCTAAAGGCGAAATCAATGGTCCAAATGCTTGGGATGGCTATCTTGCTGCTATCACTGCTGACGCTCTTGTAAAAGCTCAACAAACTGGTGCTATTGAAAAAATTAACGCAGCTGTAGAAAAACCTGATTTCTACAATAAATAATTTTGCCCATTGCGTTCACGTGTACAAATTGGAGGAATATAAACATGAAAATCGGATTTAATGAAGCTACAGCTTTAGAATGTAAAGGTCAGTCTTTAATGGCAGACCTCGAAATGTGTGAAAAATACGGTTTCGATTATATTGAAATTCGTTTTGACTGCGTAAAAGACTATTTAAAAGAACATACTTTAGATGAACTCGCTACTTGGTTTAAAAATCATCATTTAAAACCTTGGGCTTACAATACTTTAATTTTCTTCAACCAAAGAGATGAAGCTGGAGAAAAAGAAATCGATGATGAAGTAGATTTCATTTTAAAAGTTTCTAAAGCCATCGGTATGAAAATGCTTATTACTGTACCATCTTTTGATATAAAAGATAAAACTATCTCTGAAATTAAAGAAGAAGCTGTCGCTCGTCTACGTTATTTATCTGATAAAGTTGGAGAAGATATGAAAATCTCTCTTGAATTCTGCGGTGCTCCAAATTGCTCCATCAATCAATTTGGTACAGCTTATGATGTTGTAAAAGCTGTTGATCGTCCAAATGTTGGCATCACTGTAGATACATTCCATTTCCATGAAATGTGTTCTAAACTTGAAGACCTCAAAAAAGCAGATGGTAATAAAATTTTTGCTTATCATTTAAATGATTGCGAAGATTTACCACTTGGCTCTTGCGGTGATGATAAACGTTTATGGCCAGGAGAAGGTGTTGTAGATCACGAAGGTATTGCTACAGCATTAAAAGAAATTGGCTTTGATGGAGTTTGCACTATCGAAGAATTTCGTCCAGAATATTATGCTATGAGTCATGAAGAAAATATTAAAAAAGCAGCCGAAGTAACTAAAGCATTTGTAAATAAATATTTTGGTTAAAATATAACAAAAGACGGCTGTCTATAGATAAGCCGTCTTTTATACATACTAAAATTTTAGTTATTAATTTACTTAAAATATACTATATCTTTTACTTATAAATTCATGGAGGTTTTATTATGAAAATAGCATTTGATGTTGATGTGCTCGCTAAACAAATGGATATTAACACTATGGTTCACCAAGTAGCTGATTGGGGTTATAAATATATTGAACAATCCCCACATCCTCGCATTAATCCATTTTATAAACATCCACTTTTCTCTGAAGATTGTGAACGCGAATATAGAAAAGCTCTTAAAGAAACTGGTGTAGAAATTTCTTCATTTATTGTTGTATATCGTTGGTCTGGTCCTACTGAAGAAGAACGTCAATTCGCTGTACGTAATTGGAAACGCATGATTGAAATAGCTGTAGATATGGGTGTTCCTGTCATCAATACTGAATTTTCTGGAGATCCAAATCAACAAGAAATTTGCAACGGTATGTGGTTTAAATCTATGGAAGAATTGCTTCCAATTATCGAACGTGAAGGGTTACGTGTAGAAATACAGTCTCATCCTTATGATTTTTGTGAATTAAATAATGAAACTTGTGATTTAGTAAAATCATTCCGTTCTAAAAACTTAGGTGTAGTATATTCAGCAGCTCATACATTCTTCTATGACCAAGGAAAAGGTGACGTTCGTTCTATGTTAAAATACGCAGGAGACGAATTAACACATGTATTATTTGCTGATACATTTAATCAAACATTAGATTGTAGATATATAGTAAATCCACCATCTTTAAATGCAAGAGGTAGAGCAGATGTAACTATCCATCAACATTTAGCAATGGGAGAAGGCGATGTTGATTTCGATGGAATATTTGAAACACTACGCGGAATGGATTTTGCAAATAAACAATTAAAGAAAGATGCTCCAAAAGTAGGTGGAGATAATATTGCTTGCGTATCTTATTTTGGCTTCCCTGAAAAAATGAATATCCAAGCACCAGAAGCTCGTGAACGTATTGAACGTGAATTATTAGGTAAATAAACAAATAAATATAGTAGCTAGAAATAACCTAGCTACTATATTTACTAAAATTATTTTTCATTTTATTTTAAATTTTAAAATTATTTTTAATTTTTATCAAAAAGTAAAAGTGAGGGAATTATATGTCTAGTGAACAAATAAATACAAAAGCCTCAAGAACTGTAATGATTATGGCTATTACTGCTACATTTGCTTCTTTAGCTTTTGGTTATGATACAGGAGTTATAAATGGAGCACTTCCATATATGGCTGAACCTGACCAACTAAATTTAACACCTGCATTAGAAGGTCTTGTAGTAAGTGCCATTTGTATTGGCGCTGCTTTTGGTTCTGCTCTTGGAGGTCGTATTTCTGATATTTTGGGTCGTAAACCAGCACTTACTTATTTGTCAATACTATTTTTTATATCTACTCTTGGTTGTGCTCTATCCATTAATGCAACTATGATTATAATATTTAGATTTACATTAGGATTAGCTGTTGGTAGTGCTTCTACTATTGTTCCTGCATATTTAGCAGAAATTGCCACTGGTAATTTACGTGGTAGTTTAGTTGTTCTAATGGAACTAGTTATTGTATCTGGTCAATTATTAGCATATATAGTAAATGCTATTATTGCTATTACGCTTGGACACGATCCTCATGTTTGGCGTTATATTTTAGCAATAGCAGCTATTCCTGCTATTCTATTATTTTTTGGTATGTTAATAAACAAAGAATCTCCTCGTTGGCTTGTTGCTAAAGGAAAAACTTCTGAAGCTTTAGATGTTCTGAGATTAACCCATGAAAGTGAAGCTAAAGCTATTGCTGAATTAAATGATATCCAAGATTTATTAGCAGAGCAGTCTATTCAACAAAATTTATCTTTTAAAGATTTTACTGAACCATGGATGAAGAAAGTTCTATTAATTGGTATTGGAGTAGCTATTTTACAGCAAACAACAGGTGTTAATACTATTATGTTCTATGGCTCTCAAATACTTACAAAATCTGGATTTTCTACTGATGCTGCACTAATTGGTAATATTGGTAATGGTATTATCTCAGTTATTGGTACCTTGTTTGGTTTTACATTAGTGAGACGATTAACTCGCCGCAAAATGCTTACTATTGGGCTTATAGGTATTCTATTTGCTAATACTTGTATTGGCACTATTTCTAATATTATGGCTGGCTCTCCAAATTTACCATATTTTGTATTATCTCTTACAATAACATTTCTCTTTTTTCAACAAACATTTGTATCTCCTGTAACTTGGGTATATATGTCTGAAATATTTCCACTTAGAATGCGTGGTACAGCTCTTGGTATTGCCGTTTTCTTTCTATGGGGATCCAACTTTTGTATTCAATTACTATTTCCAATACTTATGAATACATTTGGCTTATCTAATACTTTTTATATTTTTAGTTCTATTGGTATTTTATCTCTACTCTTTACTAAATTTATTATGCCAGAAACTAAAGGTTTATCTATAGAAGATATTGAACGTAAATTCCGTCATGATTATAAATAATAAAAATTTTTGAAAGGTGTTGTTAACATGAATACAGAAAAAATTGCATTTGATATTATCTCCTTGGCTGGAGATGCTAAAGCTGAATTACAAGCTGCATTAAAATTAGCTCATCAAGGAAAGTTTACTGAAGCACAAGCTCAAATTGATAAAGCTACACCACAATTACAAAAAGCTCATGAATTACAAACACAAGAATTACTTACACGTGAAGCCAATGGTGAAAAACTTTCTTTTAATGTTTTAATATCACATGCTCAAGATTATCTAATGACCACCTATATACTTAAAGATATGGTAATTGAAATCATTCAATTATATAGTATCATTAAAAAGTAATTCTAAAATAAGCTAAGACACAAAATATGTCTTAGCTTATTTTATTTATACCTGCCAACGCTTACGATATGAACCTGGAGTGTATCCAACTATTTTTTTAAAAACATTTTGAAAATAATTTGAATTATTATATCCTACATTTGCTGCTATTTCTGTAATACTAAGTTGTGTATTAATCAGCAAATTTTGTGCTTCTCCAATTCTTCTTCGAGTAACATATTGCATTGGAGAAAATCCTGTTTCTTCTTTAAAAATATGTGATAAATAATATTGATTGGCATTTACAGCTTCTGCAATACTTTTTAAAGATATATTTTCATTGTAATTTTTATCAATATATATCTTTATTTTCGTTGCTAATGATGGTTCTTTTATTTGTTTTACATCTCCATTTTTTTCAATAATTATACGAAACTTAACCACTAATGCTTGTACTAAAAAATTACTAAACTCGGCTACATGTATTCCATCAACATCTATACTTTTTCTTATTATATCAAACATACTCAAAATATCATCAAAATACTCATTACAATTTATTATTGGACAATAATTATCTTCAATGATTTTATTATTTCCTAATTTAACTATTTTTAAATTAGATATACCTAAACAATATGTTCCCAAATTACTTCCATTACCACCAAATTCATCATGTACTACTCCAGAATTATAAAAAATCAAATCACCTTTCTTAGCTATATATTTATTATTATCAATTGTATAAATACCGCTACCTTCATAAACTAATAAAACTTCAACTAAGTTTTCATGTACATGCATAGCTCTAGGCATAACAGATGAAACTTCATCTACTTTACAAAAATATTCTAATTTAGGCGTACAATCTCTATTCAAAATATGTTTATATTTATGTGGCATAAAATACTGTAACATATAAATACTCCCTTCAAAATTATTAAAATTAAACTTACTAAAAATAATAAAAATTTCCATAAAAACTATAGACAAAATCACCAAAAAGATGTACTATATACTTACATAAGTTACTCATAATATATTCATAATATATTCACAATATAGATAAATATTTTCAATTATTTAACTAATATACTCTTTATATAATCATAAATTAACTTCTTAAAACTGTCAATTTATGATATAAAATTGCCCCCTTTTTTATTATGCTATGTATTTTCTAAGAGGAGAAAATTTCTCCTCTTACACTAATTCAGCATAAATTTATATATTATCACTATATAAATAAGTCTTCCTTTTATTTCTTATTTTGATAAGTATGTTTAGTAAGCATACTTATCTATTTTGCAAACAAGGTTATTTAAACCATAAATATAAATTATAATTTGGAGGAATTTCTCATGACAAATATTAAATTAGGTATCTGCCCAATTGGTTGGACAAACGATGATATGCCAGACCTCGGCAAGGAAAACACATTTCAACAATGTGTAAGTGAAATGGCTTTAGCAGGTTTCACTGGCTGTGAAATGGGTGGTAAATTTCCAAAAGATGTAGATGTATTAAAAAAAGCTCTTGCTCTACGTGGTCTTTCTGTTGCTAGTGCATGGTTTAGTTCTTTTTTAACAACAAAACCTTATGAAGAAACTGCTGAAGCATTTAAAGCTCACCGTGATTTTTTACATGCTATGGGAGCAAAAGTAGTTGTAGTATCCGAACAAGGTAATAGTATTCAAGGTCAACTTTCTACACCTTTATTCGCTAACAAACCTCATAATACTGATGAAGAATGGAAACTAGTTGCTGAAGGACTTAACAAATTAGGGGCTTTAGCTGCTGAAAAAGATATGAAACTTGTTTATCACCATCATATGGGAACAGGTGTACAAACTGAGGCAGAAATTGATAAACTTATGGAAATGACAGATCCTAATCTTGTATTCCTTTTATATGATACTGGTCATCTCGTATGTTCTGGTGAAGATTACATTGGTATTCTCAAAAAATATGTTAATCGTATTAAACATGTTCATTTAAAAGATGTTCGTAAAGAACTTGTTGAAAAAGTAAAAAACGAAAATATGAGTTTCTTAGATGGCGTAAGAATGGGCATGTTCACTGTTCCTGGTGATGGTTGCATTGATTTCAAACCTGTTTATGATATTTTAAAAGAAAATAATTACGAAGGTTGGACAATGGTTGAAGCAGAACAAGACCCTGCAATTGCTAACCCTCTTGAATATGCTCAAAAAGCTAGAAAATATATCCACGAAGTTTCTGGTTTATAATTTAAAGCATCATAAAAGCCTTCCTTATTCAGGAAGGCTTTTATTTATACTTGGAGGTATTATTTATGGATTTAGCTATTATTTTTATTAGTTTATTATTATTAATGTTTTTTGCCTATCGAGGTTTTTCATTAATCTTTATTGCTCCAATATTTGCTGTTTTAGCAGCTATTACTAGTGACTATACTTCCATGCCTGTGTATAGTGAATTGTATATGACTAAAGCTGCTGAATATATTAAAAGTTATTATCCTGTATTTTTACTTGGTGCTGTCTTTGCCAAAATCATGGAAGAAGGCGGTCTAGCTGCTTCAGTTGCTGCTAAAATTGTATCTGTTCTAGGAAAAGAACGTGCCATCCTTGCTGTATTACTTGGTTGCGGTGTTCTCACTTATGGTGGATTAAGTGTGTTTGTAGTAGCTTTTGTTATGTATCCATTTGCTGCTATACTTTTTAAACAAGCTGATATTCCTAAACGTCTTTTACCAGCAATTTTGTGGATGGGTATTTTTACTTATAGTATGGTATCTTTACCAGGTACACCTCAAATACAAAATATTATCCCAGCTGCTGTATTTGGTACAACTACTTGGGCAGGTATAGGTCAAGGGCTACTCGCTTCTATTCTATTTTTTATTATAGCTTATGTTTGGATTTCTTACCGTAGTAAATCGCTTAAAGCTAAAGGTGAAGGTTATGGAAAACATACTTTAAATGAACCTGAAAACAATAATGATGAACTACCTGATTGGCGATTATCCTCTATTCCTCTTTTAATGGTTATTATTATTAATCTATATGTTAGCAATCCATTTAATTGGTCTTGGGCTTTTCATTGGGATCAAAATAGTTTATTAGCATTTGCACCTTTAAAGCTCTCTTTGATTGCTTCAAGTGTTGCTAAAGTTCAAGCTATATGGTCTATCAATGTTGCTTTATTAATCAGTAGCATTGTCGCTGCTTATATTGGTCGTAAAAAATTACGCCGTTTAGGAGGCGTTATTCATCCAATAAATACAGGTGCTATTGGCTCTACCTCTGCTGTTTTAAATGTAGCTTCTGGTTATGCTTTTGGTTGTGTTATCGCTGCACTTCCTGCTTTTGCTATGATAAAATCTGCCCTTTTAGGACTTTCTTTTGGTGATGGTCCTTTGTTCTCCTCTATTATTACTACTAATATCATGGTTGGTATTACAGGTTCCTCTTCTGCTGGTTTAATGATTACAGTAGGAACATTTGGTCAAGAATGGCTGACTTGGGCACAGCAAATTGGTATGTCCCCAGAAGTTTTACATCGTATTATCTGCATTGCTTCTGAAGGATTTGATACTGTACCTCATGCTGGGGCACTTGTAACTCTAATGGCAGTTTGTGGTCTCACTCATAAAGAATCTTATTATGATATTTTTGTACTTACATTATTAAAATTCTCAGTAGCTTTCATATGTTTAATCGCTTATATGTTATTTGGTTTAGTATGATTAAGTACTAAGGTATATATTCCATGTTAAAACAAACATATTTATTATTATCGCTTGCCACCATCTTTTGGGGCATCCAACCATTATGTATTAAAATTCTTGTACAAAATTGGACGCCCCCTGCTTTAACTACTTTTAGATATTTATTAATAAGTACGATTTTATTCATAATTATCTATTTAAAAAAAGAACAAAAATTTATCCCACCTAAACATTGTATCGTTCCTCTAATCCTCATGGGACTGACAGGTATAGGCATCAATAATGTAGCTCAGTTTACAGGGCTTCAATATTCTAGTATCACTAATTGTACATTAATCGCCGCTACCGGTCCTGCTATTACAGCATTAATTGCCACAATATTCATTCATGAACGATTAAATTTCATCCAATGGATTGGTATTTTTATTTCTTTTATTGGTGTCATTTTCTTAATTACAAAAGGCTCTATAGATGTATTATTAAATTTTAATTTTAATCCTGGTGATACATTATTTTTTATTTGTCAAATCGTTTGGGCATTATATTCCATTTTAGGTCTAAAAATCATGAACTATCTATCTGCTATTGCTGTAACCGCTTGGTCGGGATTGATCGGTGCTATTGAAGTAGCAATCTATGCTTATTTCTCTGGACAGTTATATTATACACCACTAGATAGTTTAGGATATATGTCCTTTGCTTTTGTTGTAATATGTGGCGGTGTTGGCTCAATGTTATTTTGGAACATCGGTGTAAAAAATGCTGGTCCTAGTATAGCAGCTATTTTTTCTAACTTAACTCCTATTTTTGGCATGATTTGTGGTGCTATTTTTCTTAAAGAAGAGATTGGTTATATTCAATTATCTGGCGCCTTATTTATTTTTTTAGGAGTATATATAACAACTCATAGTCAAAAAATCATCAAATGTTTCACGTGAAACAATTAAAAGCCTTAAGAAAAAAATTCTTAAGGCTTTTTCATTATCTATTTATTTTTTGCGGATTGGATTTATTTTGTCATCTTCTGTAATTTTTCTAATTACTCTACAAGGATTACCTACTGCTACTACATCATCTGGTATATCTTTTGTTACTACTGAACCTGCACCAATCACTGAATGTTTGCCAATGCTTACACCTGGCACTACTGTTACTTTACCACCAAGCCAAGCACCATCACCGATGTTAATTGTCTTTGCTTTTTCAATGCCTTCATTTCTAGCTTCTACATCAAAAGGATGTATAGCTCCATAAAGCCCAGATTTTGGTCCAATTAAAGCATGTTTGCCAATATTGATTTCATTCGTATCCAAAAATACACCACTGTGATTGATAACAGTATTATCTCCTACTTTTACATTACAGCCATAATCACAAGTAAATGGTGGTATAATATTAGCATTTTCACCAAATTCTTTAACAATAGCCTTTGCCATTCTATCTTTATAAGATAAAGTATTTATAGTTATTCTGCTATATGCTTCTGTCTTTTTATTATTTTCTTGACGCATTTTCAACATAGAATAATCCATTGCATTATACCATTGACCAGCCATCATCTTCTGAACCTCCCACGACTAAAGTCGCAGAATTCTCGGTCAAGTATTCTAACGAATACAGTATCTCCGAGCTATCCCCATAGTTCCTACGGTTCTTGTATATGTTATT
>CALVIE010000030.1 GCA_944329385.1 uncultured Bacilli bacterium
GAAATAACCTTTAGCTTGTTTTAAAGCTTTCTTTCGGCGTGCACGATGAATAGTTCCACCTTTAACTCTCATTTAAAATCCCTCCTATTTATTAATTAAATCTTTTAATCTTTTAATATCAGATGAACTCATCTCTGACTCATGATGTCTTCTTCTTCTTGACTGATTACTCTTATGAGTTAACTTATGGTTTTTCATAGCAGGTTGAAATTTAATTGAACCACTTTTTCTAACCTTTAAAACCTTACTTAATCCCTTGTGAGATTTTGCTTTAATTTTAGCCATAAACTTCCCTCCTATTTTTCCTTAATTGGCGCAAGTATCATTGCCATAATACGGCCATCAATTTTAGGCATCTGTTCAATACTTGCAATATCGCTAGTCGCATCTGCAAAACGCATTAAAACATCTTTACCTAAATAGCTATGTGTAATTTCACGT
Organism: uncultured Bacilli bacterium; assembly: GCA_944329385.1. Classification (GTDB taxonomy): domain Bacteria; phylum Bacillota_I; class Bacilli_A; order RF39; family UBA660; genus Coprosoma. Next base: position 442 of record CALVIE010000030.1, read on the forward strand.
CCCTTAAACCTAATGCTTACCTTAACCTTATGACCTTTTTTCAAATATTTAATTGCATTATTTAACTTAGTATTAAAATCATGAACATCAATATTAACAGAAAGCTTATACTCTTTCATATCTAAATTAGCTTCCCTTTGTTTTTTCATGTTCTCTTTTTGCTTCTTTTTATTTTCATATTTATACCTATTATAATCCATAATCTTACAAACCGGTGGTTTTCCACCTGGATTCATAAGTACTAAATCAAAACCAGCATAATCAGCCAAAGTAAGTGCATCTTTAATAGGCTTAACACCTAATTGCTCACCATTAGGTCCAATTACCATAACCTCTTTTGCACGTATTTGATTATTGATATACAAATCTTTATCTCTTGCGATACTAGACACCTCCAATAAAAAAGTGAATACAAAGTATCCACTAAAATGCACGTAAAATAAAGTAATAACTTTTCGGCATTATACCCACTACCTATCGGCCAGTCGGGTGAGAAGTGGACACTTCTTCTTTCCTTTTTCAAATTACACAAATGATTATACATATAAATAGTATGTTTGTCAAGCATTTTCTATACCTCAAAAAAAGAAATTAACTTTTAAATGAATTAATTTCTTCATCTGATAAACCAGTTGCTTCACAAATAGTTTGAATATCTATGCCCAAATGTAATAAATTTTGAGCTATCTCTAAAGCTTTTTCTTTTGAACCTTCTATATGACCTTCAATTTGACCATCTTTCTTAGCTTCATTAATATCAATCTTTTTCATCCATTCATCCATTTCATCTTTGTAATATGCACCTATAATTTCTTCATCTTTGTTTATATCATCAATTATCTTCGCCATAGCCTCTAAATCCTCATCTCCTTTAGCTAACTTCCAAACCTCATCTTTATTAGTAATTTGAAACATCACTAATACTTTTTCAATCTTTGAAAGTTCCTTACCAATAGTATAATACTTTTTCAAAGGATTTGCCATATTTATATGCACTCTTTTAAAATTTTCCTCATCCCTGTAAGTACCATCTTCACTTTTCATACTAAATACTTCAAACAATTTGTTTCCAAACGTCCTTATCATATTGAAATTAATCTGTAAAGTGACTGTGTCATCTACATCTTTACCTCTTTTATATTGCTCATAAGCTATTTTATGATGATATAAATTATTCTTACCAATAGAACTAAGTTTAAAAAACTTATTAGCTTCTATATTTATAATAGACCCATCTACATAAGCTAGTATATCCGTTATCATTCCCCTATCCCCCTTATTTCCTATAGGTAGCTCCGTATTTACAAAAACTAAATTTTCATAAATAAAACTTGCAGAAAAATCAGTTACCTCACTTATTATAAGTGAAAGTAATTTTCTAAAATTCGGATTTTGAACAATGGATTTAAATATTCGGTCATACATACTGTTCATATACTTATTTTCATCTATAATTGGTTTTTCTAATAAATTAGTCATATTTTCCTCCTTTGTTTACTCCTACATATATTAACATACGATATTTTTATTAAATATCCTTTTTCTAAAACAAAAAAAATGTAAGATTTTTCTCACATTTCTTCATCCTCATGTAATTTATCAATAATATCTTCAATTTTTTTAGCATTCTTAATAGACTCATCATACACAAACTCAAGTTCAGGTATTTGTCTAATATCAACCCTATCTCTAAGTTCATGACGAATAAATCCACTAGCTTCCTTTAAAGCCTTTGTCGTCAAATCAATTTTACTTTCATCTAAAACAGTAAAATAAACTTTCGCATAACTTAAATCAGAACTAACCTTTACATCAGTAATTGTTACAAACTTAATATTACCATTCTTAACTTCATTTGCAACAATATAACTAATTTGCTCAATTAATGCGTCAGAAATTCTTTCAGTTTTAATATTACTCATAGTATCACCTTTCCTTAATACTTCCCTAATATTATATCATATTTTAAAAAATACAAAAAGCTAGTAAATAACTTCACTAACTCTTCTTTTTCTTTAATTATTCAATATAATAATTAAAACACAATATTTTATTTTTTAACCTCTACCATTTCATAAGCCTCTATAATATCACCAACTTTAATATCATTGAATCCATCAATTGTAATACCACATTCATAACCTTTTTTAACTTCTTTAACACTATCTTTTTCTCTTTGTAGTGATCCTATCTTACCATCATAAATTACCACACCATCACGAATAACTCTTGCTTTCGCATCTCTTTTAATAACTCCATCAGTAACTGAAGACCCAGCAATATTTCCTATCTTAGAAAACTTAAATATTTGTCTAATATCAGCCTCACCTAAAATTTTTTCCTCAAACTCAGGATCAAGCATTCCTCTCATTGCTGCTTCCATTTCCTCAACAGCCTTATAAATAATATTATAAAATCTTATTTCTACACCATCTTCTTTAGCTTTATCAGAAATAGCTTTAGAAGGCCTTACATTAAAACCAATAATAATAGCTGACGAAGCCTTAGCTAAAACAATATCGCTCTCAGTAATTCCCCCAACAGAACTCCTAATAACATTTATTTTAACACCTTCAACTTGAATCTTTTGTAAACTATTTTTAACAGCCTCACTACTACCATTCACATCAGCTTTAATAATAACATTAATTTCTTTTAAACCTTCACCAATTTTTGCAAATAAATCATCCAAAGAAACTGCTGTTTTTGCCTTATTATCACGAATTCTTGCTTGTTCTTTACGCTCAGAAGCAATATTTTTAGCTTCTTTCTCACTCGCAAACGTCATAAATCTATCTCCAGCTGAAGGAACCTCATTTAATCCAGTAATCTCCACTGGCTGTGATGGTAAAGCACTAGTAATTTCTTCACCTTTATCATTTCGTAAAGTCCTAATCTTACCAAATGCCGTACCCACAACAATTGGATCTCCCAAACGTAAAGTACCATTTTGAACAAGTACCGTAACAACCGGACCAACATGCTTGTTTAACCTAGACTCTACAACCGTTCCCATCGCATAACGATTAGGATTAGCTTTATAATTATTCACATCCGCAATAAGTAAAATATTTTCAAGTAACTCGCTAATTCCCTCACCAGTTACAGCGGAAATCTCCGTAAAGATAATATCTCCACCCCACTGTTCTGGCATTAAACCAGCATCAGCCATCTCTGTCATAACTTTATCAGGATTAGCACCCGGCTTATCCATTTTATTAATAGCCACAATAATTGGAACATTAGCCGCTTTCGCATGATCGATAGCTTCCCTAGTCTGTGGCATCACACCATCATCAGCCGCTACAATAATAATAACAATATCTGTTATACTAGCTCCTCTAGCTCTCATTTCTGTAAAAGCCGCATGACCAGGCGTATCAATAAAAGTAATTAACTTATCATTATACTTAACTTGATAAGCCGAAATAGCTTGAGTAATTCCTCCTGCTTCCCCTAAAGCTACATTAGTTTTACGAATAGCATCAAGTAAAGTTGTTTTACCATGATCAACATGACCCATAATTGTTACAACTGGTGGTCTAGGAACTAAATCCTCTTCCTTATCATTAACCTCAAACTCTTCAAAATTAGCTACATTAGTACTTTGCTCCTTTTTTAATTCTTTATCATAATCAAGCACAATAATCTCCGCATTTTCAAATGAAATACTGCTATTAATATTAACCATTAATCCCAAAGAAAATAATTTCTTAATAATTTCACTTGAAGCCACTCCAAGTGCTTTTGCAAGTTCCGCAATCGTCATATTTTCTTTATAAAGTATGACATTTTCATCTATTTTAATCACATTACTTTGAAGTTTTTCTTTACTCTTATACATTGCTTTTTTCTTTTGAGCTAAACTTTTCTTGCTGTCATTTTTTCTAAAATTATTCACGTTTTTTTTCTTATTTTGTTTAACTCCTTTCATTCCACTTTCTTCCAAAGCAACTTCTTCAGCTATTTCCTCATCTTCCATCTCTTCACTAATCTTATCAAAACAATTATCAAGCATCACAATAGCTTCTTCATCAAGTAAATCATCTTCATTTTTCACATCAATATCAAATTCTAAACACTTTTCTAATACTAAAGAAACTTCTTGATTAATATCTTCTGCATATTCTTTCACACTCATCATTTTATGCACCTCTTTTCCATTAATCTAATAAATTATTGAGTTCATCGTAAATTTCTGATGGCACCTCTATTTCTAATTGTCTATTTAAAATCTTACTTTTTTTTGCTTTTAAAAATACTTCCTTTTCTTTTTTTAAATAAGCTCCCCTACCATTGGCCTTACCACTTTCATCAATAATTACTTTGCCCTCAGGCGTTTTAACTACTCTAATAAGCTCATTTTTAGGAAATTTCTCTTTAGTAACTACGCACATTCTCATTGGAATTTTTCTAATCTTCATAAATACTAATTCCTTTTTCCTTTGCTTGCTCTACCGTAAGCACATCAATTTTAAAATGTGTAAGTCTAGAAGCAAGTCTAACATTCATTCCCTTTTTACCAATAGCTAAAGACAAATTTTCATTATCCACAACTACTAAAGCTTCCTTTTTCTTCTCATCTGTTACAAAAACGTGCAAGTTACGGGCTGGACTTAAAGCATTTTCAATAAACCTTGAATTTGAAGCCTCGTATTTAACAACATCAATTTTTTCACCATTAAGCTCAGATATAATACGGCCAATACGTGATCCATGCTCACCAATACATGCCCCAACTGGATCAACATTTAAATTTTCTGAATAAACAGCAATTTTTGTTCTATTACCAGCATCCCTAGCTACACTATAAACTAAAATGATTCCTTCATTAATTTCTGGAATTTCAAGCTCAAATAATCTTTTTACAAAACCATAATGTTTTCTAGAAAGTAAAATTAAAGGACCTTTTGAATTATTTTCAACTTTAGTAACATACACTTTTAAACTAGAACCCATTTTAATAACTTCACCAGGAATAATCTCACTTTTAGGTAAAATTCCTTGTGTTCTACCTAAATCAATATAATAATTACGAACATCTTCCATCGCAACTATTCCACTCATCATCTCATCTTGCTTATCAGAAAATTCATTATTGATAATTTCTCTTTCAGCTTCTCTAATTTTTTGAACCACAACTTGTTTTGCTGTTGAAGCAGCCACTCTACCAAAATCCTTAGGTGTAACCTCTTTTTCAATAGTTTCCCCTATCTCAATTCCAGGAACCTGTTTTCTTGCATTCTCTAAAGTAATATGAATTCTATCATCAAAGTGAAATTCTTTTTCTATCTCCTTTTCATTACCATCTTCATCAGTAATAATTTCTTTTTCTAAAACTCCATCTTCTTTTTCAAATTCCTCACTAAAAACAACCGTTTTATAAGAAAAAATCTTAATTTCACCTGTTTCTCTATTAATATCAACTCTCACATTTGAAAGTGAATGATAATTTTTCTTATAAGCACTAGTTAAAGCAAGTTCCATCGCATCATAAATAACATCTTTATCAATTCCTTTTTCTTTTGACAAATTTTCTAAAGCTAACTTAAACTTTTTACTGTCCATCTATACCACTTCCTTTCTCTTTAGAACAAATATCTAAAACATAACTTTCACTTATTGGATCTGCCTCATCTAAAATAGGATTTACAATTTCCCCTATCTTAACACAGTCACCCACATTCACATAACCTTTTTTATCGATTACAAGTCTTAAAGTATTTACATTATCTTCCTTGCCATAAAATACTTCATCTAAAATATATCCAGCATCCTCAATTGCCTTTCCAAGCAAACTCCTAATTTTTTCTTCCAATATACTCCTCCTAACTACACTAAAGAGTGGGGGTTCCCACTCTTTTCTGCACGTCTGCAACCATTATATCATATTTTTTCCTTTTTTAACACTTTTTTTAAATAAATCTATATACAATATCTACCTTTTTTCTCCAAATACGTGCTATAATGTTATAGGTGATTAAAAAATGATAACAAAAACTGATCAAAACGAATGGAAATATATTATAAAAGGCGCTAGTGTAATACTCATATACTTTTTATTTAGCTTTTTTCAAGATATTCCTTTCATATTATTACATATTAATGTTCAAAATCTCCCAGACATTATTAAAATAATATATACACTATCGGTTGAACTATTAATGATTTCGCTAATTTTCTACATATTTGAAAAAGAATTCACTAAAGCCTTTCATGACATAAAGAAAAATCATTTAAAATATTTCCAAAATAACTTAAAATATTATATTATTGGACTAATAGTTATGATGACTTCAAATATTTTTATAAACATATTAGGTGGTGGACTTTCCAATAACGAAACTGCTATCAGAAATGAATTCACAGTTTTTCCAATCTACACTTTTATATCCGCCGCCTTATTAGCGCCCCTATTAGAAGAAAGCGTTTTTAGACTAAGCTTTAGAGCTATATTTAAAAGTGATTTTGCCTTTATAACTGTATCTAGTTTAATATTTGGAGGCCTACACCTAATAACCAATCCTTTAAATGAATTGTTTCCTCTATATTTACTTTCTTATGCATCTTGTGGTATTGCTTTTGCCTACATGCTTAAAAAAACCAATAATATATTAGTCAGTATATTCTTCCACTTTATGCATAACGGATTAATATTAGCTTTACAAACTTTTTTATTCATATTCTCATAAAGACTTTTGTCTTTTTTTTAAATGTGCTAAAATTATTGTAGGTGAAAACATGAAAGAAAAAAAACATCCTATATTAAAAACAGTAGTATTTTTAATTTTACTAATATCAGCCATCATAGCTTATGGCTTTTTCATCGAACCAAAACTAATTACTGTTAAAGAGCAAAAAATAATAATAAATAACCTCCCAGATAACTTTAATGGCTTTAAAATAGTTCACATATCAGACATCCATTATGGTAAAGGATTTGATCAAAAACAACTACAAAAATTAGTTGATAGTATCAATGAACAAAAACCTGATATTGTTGTTTTAACTGGTGATTTATTAGATAAAAATGCTTACCTCAATCAAAAAAGTGTAAATAAAATAGCTAATCTTTTAAATAAAATAAATGCATCAGCCGGTAAATATGCCATTAATGGTGAAAATGATTTAAACTTTGACGAATGGATGACCATCATCACAAATGCTGGCTTTAAAGACCTAAATAATACTTATGATACAATTTATAAAGATGGTTACCAAAGTATTTTTATTGCTGGAGCTAGTACCAAAGAGGACAAACTAAGCATCAACGATAAATTAAAAACATCTATTGATTATCTAAATTCCTTTGAAAAAAATGGCCCAATCTATAAAATACTACTCCTCCATGAACCAGATACCATAGATGAACTAACAGTTAACCCATTTAATCTTATATTAGCTGGACATTCTCACGGAGGTCAAGTAAGACTCCCAATAATTGGCCCCTTAATCTATAAAAAAGGCGCCATCAAATATCATAATAACTACTATAAAATAGAAAATACCAATTTATATATTTCAAACGGCTTAGGAGCTTCTGATTATAATTTTAGACTATTCAACACCCCATCATATACTCTATATAGACTGGTAAATTAACATGACAAATATCATCGACATCATCACCGCTCTATCTAGCTTATATATGATAACAACACTCATAGATAATCTTTTTGAAACCCCCAAAAATTTAAAAACCTTAAAACTAAACAAACAAAGAAATATGGAAGCTTATAACATCATTGACAAATTTCCAAACACAGAAGTAACTCAAAATCAAACTATAGATGACTTAGAAAATATCTTACAAAATTTATCCTATCCAAATGAATTAAAAGAAATTATCATAACCTTTAAAAATTATATTGATCCTATCAACTTCCAAGTATGCATAAATAGATTAACAGATTTAAAAATCAATCATTTTGACTTAATTCATGATATTAAAAAATACCTCCAAAATTATTTAAATGATGGAATATATCTTCCAAAAGAAAACACTATTGATATTTATAAAATATTTGATAAAAATAGTGTTCTATCTCATGAATTTTTACACATGGCTTCAACACTTAAAAACCAAACATCTGGTTTCTACACTAAATTAGATAGCTGTTGGATAGGAAATGGCCTAGATGAAGGCTATACCGAACTTTTAAATCAAAGAATCTTCAACACTAAAAAAATTTCATACACCTATAATATCGAAATTATCAAAATACTTGAACTTTTCTTTGATAACCCTAAAGATATGGAATATGCTTATTTTCATAATAACATTTTCAAAGTCTATCACACATTCTTAAAATATGGCACTAAAAAAGAATTCTTCTTACTACTCCAAACACTTGATAATCTAATTGAAACAGACATACCCATTTATAAAAAAGTCATCACTGTAAAAACAAAAATCAAACTTTATGATATTATTAAACGATCTAATGATAAAAATAAAATTTTAGCTGCCAAAAAACTACTTGAAAAAGACCCTTTAATTAAATTTATTAAAAATAAAAATTTAATAAAAAGTAAACCAATAAAGCAGTACAAATATACTAAACACAATTCTTAAACTTTTTACTAAAATCCATTCTAAAACAAAATAAGAGAGAAAAACTCTCTTTTAAAATACCTATTTTTTCAAAACAAAACTCTTAATAAACTCCCCAGAATCACCAATCTTATCTATCTTCTCAAAATCAATACTATTCGCACCATATCCATTTTCCAAACACATTCTAATTAAATACATCTGATCTCTATTATACTTCTCTTTCGCATAAACATTAAGCTGTTTAGAATCAAGGCCATGCTTCACACCTTTATAAATCTGATACATTTGCTCCTGAGAAAATCTTCTGTCACTATAAAGCTTTATCTTATCCTCATCAAAGCCGTTCTCATAGCCAAGCCTCATTAACCTCATTTCAAAAAAGAAAAATTCCCTTTTCGCATATTTTTGAACATCTTCCAAAGAAAGACCATTCTCAAAACCTTTAAAAATTTCCCTTAATTGATTATAGTCAAAATCACCATTCAAATATGGCCTCATTTTTTGGAAAGAAACACCCTTAAATAATCCATTAATAACTTCTAATAATTGATAAAAATCCAAATCATAACTTACTATTTCTTTAACCGTGTTATAACAAGCACCATTTTCAAGTAATTTTCGAATAAGCTTCATTTGAAAACTACTAAATTTACTATCCGCATATAACAAAACCTCTTTTTTAGAAAGTCCATGCTTTCTTCCCTTTTTAATCTCCTTTAGCTGCTCATCATCAAATAAATTCGCATCTATAAATTTCACCTAATCAGCTCCTTTAATTTGAATTCCAATAATATCACTAATACAAATGAAAGTCAAATTAAATATATGCAAAAAAAGTGAAATAAATCACTCATAATTCCAAAGTCCTAATTTTCCTTTAACAAACACCCTTTGCACCAACTGAACATTATCTAATTTAAAAGCATAACCTTTAAAATTCTTATCATTAATAATATGATTATAAATTAAACTATTTTCTAATCTTAAAACTTCTTTAAACTCATCATCTACCAAAATCACATCACTAATAGTAGCTTTTGCAATTATAAATCCAAAAGGCATATCTAAATCATAAACATTAAACTCCTCCACCGCTTTTTTATCCAAACTCTTACTCGCATGAATTAATACCTCACCGCGGTAATTTGTCTTCCAAGTTCGAAATTCATATTTTTTTATCCCATAAGCAATTAAAGATGCATAAGGCTGTTTTATCGAAATCACTTTCATTTTGCATCACCAAACAAATACTTATCCGGCAAATATAAAAACTCATCTCCAAAAGTAAAATTATGATCTTGATTAGAAATAACTACAATATTAACATTCCTAAAATCTTGAATTAATGGTAAATAATTAAATGAAGAATCCCTACTACCAAAAATACATATAAGTTTACCTTTATAATTTATAATTCCCTCTTTAGTTTTATGTAAATTAATCATCAAAGGTAAATTAACAAGCAACATCCTATCTATCTTTGAACCTATTTCTATATTTTGTATTGCCTGAGTAGCTCCATTAGAAACCCCCATAAAATATATTTTTTTATCTTTCAAATAATCTCTCAAATTATTAAAATCATCCTCCAACTTTAAATTATTACTAGATACAATAACTGTAAAACCATATTTAAAATTAATCCTCTTAGCTATTTTTAAATATCTATTACCAATCCCATATATAGTACTATTAACCTCAGTCTTTATAAAAAATATATCTTTATATCCTGTAACAATCCCATATTTATCATCAATAACATCATCAAACTTCAAAATATTAAGCCTAAGTTCCTCATCAAACTTATAAGCAAGTTCTATTAAATAATCTTTGTTTTGAACCTCATTCAATAAATTTTCATTCACTCCGTAATAAATACCCGCTAAAGCCCCTGTCAAAGCACCTATTGTATCAGTATCATCACCTAAATTAATTGCCCCAATAATACTTTCCATAAAACTATTAGTATTTAAAAAAGTCCATATAACCGCTTCTAAAGTATCAACAACATAACTACTAGACTTAATATAATCCAAATCTAACTTTTCAAAATCTGTTGTCAAAAAACGTTTATAAGCCCTTCGTGCATTCTCACTAAATTTATAAAAATTTAAATTTTTAACCTTTTCATAAGCCTTAAATTTATTATACCCAGAAAGCAAAAAATGAACATACTTCACAAATATATAACACCCCATAATACTATACTCATGGGCATGTGTTATCATAGAAGATTCTTTAACTATCTCTAAAAGCTCATCATCATTAGTATCCTCAAAATAAGTATATAAAGCAATAGGAAGTATCCTCATTAAACTCCCATTATCGGTAGAAGCAGATCCGCATAAACTAGGATCTATTCTATTCATATAATACTTTAAAATACTCTCCTTAGTAGTAATTCCAATATCAAAAACCTTATCTGTAGCTGTATACTTTGCATTATTAATCCACTCACAAAACCTTTTCATCATATCATTATAATCAATCTTATGCATACTAATAATTGAATCAATAGTAGCTAAAACCATAGAAGTATCATCAGACCAACTACCAGCAGGTACATCGTAGGTTCCATACCCCTCCATCTTAACTACCGGTTTCTCAAGCAGTTCTTTTCTATTTTTAAATTCAACTGAAACGCCCATCGCATCTCCAATCGCAAATCCTAAAATACCATTAACAATCTTTTTCATAAATCTAACCTCTTATTAACATTATAACAGTATTTAACCAAAAGAAAAACTATAAGCTATAAACTTATAGAATTTTCCCATGTTTCAAAGCCCATTTTCTCGCATAAAAGCATGAACACTTAACTTCATAACCCTTTTTTTCAAAATAATCAAAAGCCATTTCTACTAATTTAGAAGCAATGCCCATACCTCTTAAATTATCATCAACATAAGTATGATAAATATTAGCTTGACCTCTTTCTACTTTAAATTTCAAAATACCTTTTTCTATATTATCTTCTACATAAACAACTTTATTATCTAATAACTTATACATTTAACTCTCCAATAACCAATCAATAATATTTTTATGAATAATACCATTTTGTGAATAATCTAACTTGTCAGTCGAAATCACATACTTTGGAAAATTATCATCTATATTTTTATAAGCCCCAAACTCTCTTTCCAAAGTCTCTTCATTTTGAAGTGAATAAGACACTTGATAATACTCTATCAAATTATGTTTCACTGCCACAAAATCAATTTCCTTGCCATTATTATTTCCAATACTTACATTATATCCTCTATACACTAGTTCATTATAAACAATATTTTCCAAATAAGCTCCAAATTGAACTTTTTTATTAACATTTAAAATTTGACCCAATCCTAAATCAGTTAAATAATACTTATCATTCCTAGATAAAATTCGCTTACCTCTAACATCATAAGCTTGAACTTTATTCATAAGTAAAGTCTCTTCCGCATAAGCTAAACATTCATATACCGTTTTTGTAGACATTGGTATTTTTGCTCTTTCAAACTCACCAAGCATTTTAGTAGGAGAAAACGACTGACTAGGGTTTGTCACCAAATATTCCATAATTCTTTGAAATAATACTACATTTTTTATATTATGGCGTTTAACAATGTCTTTTAAAACTATCGCATCAAAAACATCAGATAAATAAGTTTTCATACCATCAGTAGTTTTAAATTCAAATCTTTGTGGAAGTCCTCCCCAAAGTAAATAATCATCAAAAGCATCTTCAATATCTCTTTTATTAGTTAAATTTTTTAATTCAATAACCTCACTAAAAACAAAAGGTTGAACTTTAAATGACACATAACGACCAGACAATAAAGTAGAAAGTTCTCCTGACAAAAGTTTAGAATTAGAACCTGTTACAAATATTGAAACATTCAAAGTCGCTTTAAAAGAATTAACCACTTTTTCCCATTTATCCACCATTTGAACCTCGTCAAAAAACAAATAGTACTTATTTTTATCAATAATTTTATCTTTAATATACTTGTTTAACTCTAAATAATCACTAATAAAAGAATATTCCACATCTTCAAAATTAATATATATAATATGACTATCATCTATACCATTATCTATTAATTCATTCATTATTTGCTTTAAAAGAACTGACTTTCCGCATCGCCTAATTCCAGTAATAATTTTAATTAAATTAGAATCATAAAATTCTCTTATTTTAGATAAATATCTTTCTCTTATTATCATAAATATCACCACAATCACTATAACATAAGAAAAAGAAAAAGTCAATTTTATTTTTCTAAAAGAAAATAAAAAAATAAAAAAATATCTTTATTTTCCTAAAATGCCAAATTATGATATTCTTTTCACACATAACACCACACTTTCAACATGATAAGTCCAAGGAAACATATCAAATAATGTAACTTCTTTCACTTCATATTTTTCTTTAAATATCTTTAAATCACGGGCTAATGTCATCGGATCACACGAAACATAAACAAACCTTTCTGGCCCAATTTTCAAAATATCTCTAATACCCTCTTTAGTTAAACCACTCCTAGGTGGATCTACAACAATACTATCAGCCTTTAAATCATGAATTTTTTTACTTACATCACCACAAATAAAAGAAACATTATCTATATCATTTAACTTCTTATTTAAATTCGCACACTTTATAGCTTCCTCATTTATCTCAATTCCTATAACCTTATCAAAATATTTACTTAAAAATAAACTAATTGTCCCAGTTCCACAATATAAATCTAAAACACTACCTTTAAAAGATAAATATTCCAAAACCTTATTATAAAGTTTTAATGCCACCTCACTATTAACTTGAAAAAAAGCATCTTTAGAAACATAAAACTTAAAATTACCTAAATTAGCTATTATATTTTCACTCCCATAAATGAGTTTCTCATTCATATAAATCGATGTTGCCTTTTTCTTTAATAAATCTATATCCATATCACCATCTATTATTATCATAACTTCACCGAAATCTTTAATAATAACTTCTCTAACTTTGCTTAAATCACATTTCTTTAAAATACCAATAATTTCATTAATATGTTTACCTGCAAGCATGCAACCATCAATTTCTATTAAATCATTCGTCCCATTTTTAAAATAACCAATCTTACCATCTTTAACCTTCAAAGTTATTTTATTCCTGTATCCATAAATACTATCACTAGGTATAATCTCCTTAACAACATCAAAAGTACCACAGTACCTTTTTAAAATCTCCGTAACTTTATACTTCTTAAATTCTAAAGTTTTCGGATAATTTAAGTTTTTAATCGCACATCCACAATTTTCATAACCACATTTTGAAACTATTCTATCACAAGAAATTTTAACTAACTTAATAACCTCACCAACCAAATATTTCTTCTTATCTAAAACTATTTTTACTAAAGCTTCTTCATTTGGTAATAAATTAGGCACAAAAATAATTTTTCCAAAAACATGACCCAATCCTCTTCCAAAATGATCTAACTTCTCACATTTAACTAAAATCTCATTCATATCTACCCTCGCTTTAATAAAACATAACATCTTTCATTTAAAATAAATTAACAAACCTGTTTTAATTATTTTCATATTAAAAAACTACTTATTTGTTATATTATATCACTCCAAACAAAAATATAAAACATTTCTATTTTTTAAATATCACACTAAATATTTTAATTGACAAAATATCTAATAAATCTTAAAATAAAATTGGTGATAATATGGAAATAATTCAAGCCTATATCCAAGCTCTTAATAGCCTACCTTTCTATTTAACTGCAGCCTTAAATGGCGGA
>CALVIE010000031.1 GCA_944329385.1 uncultured Bacilli bacterium
AACATTTTGTATAGATGTTTACATGGTTTTATGTTAGAATAAAGAAAGGTGATAAAATTGGATAAAATTAAAGTTATTGGACAGCAGCGTTTAAGTGGGAAAATATATATTAGTGGTTCGAAAAACAGTGTGGTGTCATTACTTCCAGCTGCAATACTTACAGATGAGTGTGTGATAGAAAAGGTTCCGCATATTTCTGATGTAGATAATTTAGAAGAAATTTTGAGATATTTGAATGTTAAGTTTTCTTTGGAAAGTGGGACTATTTATATTGATAATGGTGATATTTTAAATAAACCAATAGGTGAGGAGTATTCTAGTAAACTTAGGGCTTCTTATTATTTTATGGGAGCTTTACTTTCAAGGTTTAAAAAGGTAGAAATTAGTTTTCCTGGTGGATGTAATATAGGAAAGAGGTCTTTTGATTTTCATTTGATGGGATTTGAAAAACTTGGTGCGGAAATTACTATTAAAGACAATTTATATATTATTAAGGCAGATGAATTAAAGGGAGCGGTTATTGATTTGCCTTTTCCTTCTGTTGGAGCAACTGTAAATATAATACTTGCTTCGGTGATGGCTAAAGGGGTAACAGTTATTAATAATGCAGCACGAGAACCAGAAATTGAAAATCTGATAGAGTTTTTGAATAGTATGGGAGCTAAAATAAAGGGAGTTAATACTAATAGATTAGAAATAGATGGTGTTAGTAAATTAAGTGGTGGAAAAATTAAGGTTATTCCTGATAGAATTGAGGCTGGGACTTATATTTTAGCTGGTGTTATGAATGGTGATGATTTAGAAATATGTAATGTTGAGGCAAAACATTTAACTAGTTTTTTTGAAGTTTTGGATAAAATGGGGGCAAATTATAAAATTATTGGTGATAGAGTAATTACTAATAAGACTTTAAATTTAAAACCGGTTAATATTGAAACCAATGTTTATCCTGGTTTTGCGACAGATTTACAGCAACCAATTACCACTTTGCTTTTGCAAGCAAATGGAATTAGTGTTTTAAAGGAAAATATTTATGAAAATAGGTTTCAAAATGTACAGTATTTAAATGAGATGGGGGCAGATATTGAGATTTTAGGTGATACTATTAAGGTGTATGGTCCATCTTTACTTAAAGGTAAGCTTGTTCGAACTAGTGATTTAAGAGCTGGAGCAGCTTTGGTTTTGGCGGCTTTGTCAGCTAGCGGTGAAACGACAATTACAGATATTAAACATTTGCTTAGAGGGTATAGTGATTTAATTAAAAAGCTTTCTAATGTTGGGGCGAAAATATGGCTTATTGATGAATAAAAGAAATTATAATTAATATATTTAAGTAGATTTATTATCTACTTTTTTTGGGGGTTTTTATGAAAAAAATATTAATTATAGGTTTGGTTTTACTTTCTTTATTTTTAATATATTTAACTAATATGGATAAAAAAGTTTATTATTTGGCTTTAGGAGATTCTTTAGAAAGAGAATATTTAGATAATAGTGAGGTTTATGGTTATTCACATTATATTAAAAAATATTTGAAAGAAAAAGATTTATTAGAAAGATATTCTGATGATTTTGCGAAGGTTGATACTAGAATTACGGATATTATTAGGGATATTAATAATAATAAAAAAGTAACTACAAGTAAGGGAAGTTTTAGTTTAAAAAATGCATTAATAAAGGCGGATTTGATTACGGTAAATATTAGTAGTAATGATGTTTTTAATAAACTTAATAAAGATAATTTAATATTTAATGATGTTTATGATTATATAGATAATTTAGCTTTTGATTTAGATAGGTTATTTGAACTTATGAGGGAATATTGTAAGGAGGATATTATAATGATTGGCCCATATAATCCATATAGTGATGTGGATAGAGTAGATGTATATGAATATTTTAATGAGAAGTATAAAGATGTTTGTTTGAAATACGATATTATTTATCTTGATTTGAATGATGTTCAGAAAACAGATGGAGAAAGTTATAAGGATTTAGCTAATAAAATTATAGATAAGATGAATAAAAATTTATTTGAAACTTGATTTTTGTTTAGATGTTTGCTAGAATATATTTGCATTAAATTTCTATGACATATTTTTTGTCATGGCGGAAGGGAGATAATTATGAAGAAAAATATTCATCCAGAATATATGGATACAAAAGTTACTTGTGCTTGCGGTAATACATTTACAGTAAGATCAAATAAACCTGAGCTTGAGGTTGAAGTTTGTGATAAATGTCATCCATTTTTTACTGGTAAACAAGGAACAGTTAAGAAAGCTGGTCAAGTTGAAAAATTCAATAAAAAATATGGATTTACTACAGAAACTAAATAATTGGTTTCTTTTTTTCTTAAAAAAAGCCTTTTATGGCTTTTTGATTAAGAAGTTAATTAATTCTTCTGGCTTTTTATTTTCATAAATTATTTTTTCCATTAAGTTTATAATTGGAATATCAACATCTTTATTTTTTACAAGTTCACTAACTGATTTTAGAGTATATAATCCTTCGATTGTTGTATTTTTGATATAGCTTTCTATTTCTTCTTTTGTAGCTTTTGAACCTATTAGTTTTCCAAAAGAATAGTTTCTACTTTTAGAAGATGTGGCGGTTAATAAGAGGTCACCAAAACCGGCGTAAGATAATACAGTTGAGCCATCGCCACCTAGACCTTTTATTAAAGCTTTTATGTCGTGTAAAGATTCGGTTATAAGCATAGCAGCAGTTGATTCTGGCATTCCTAAACCGTTTAGAATACCTGAGGCTATAGCAATAATATTTTTTACTGAGCCGCATATTTCCGTACCGATAATATCATAACTTTTTCTTAATTTAAAATGATTGTTTGATAAAGCTTTAGTGGTTATTTCAATTGTTTCTTTATCTTGGCAAGCTAGAGTAAGGCCAACTGGTGAGCTTTTTGCAATATCGATGGCAAATGATGGGCCTGATATGACAGCTAGTTTTTCGGTGTTTAAAATATTTTTTACAACATCATAAACAAAGAGGTTTGTATTTTGTTCAATACCTTTGGTTGCTATACATACTGGAGTGTTTTTATAGTATGGTTTTACTTTTTTAATACTATTTGATAAAAAAGCAGTAGGTATGGCTATTACGATTAGATTTGTATTTTCTAAAGCTTTTTCTAAGTTTGTAGTTATGTTTATATTTTTGTTTATTTTAATATTTGGTAATTTTGTAGTTTCTCTTTTTTCAATAATTAAGTTTGCTTCTTCTTCGAAAGGAGTCCATATATATACGTTATTTTTATTTTCATTTAGTATTTGAGCAAGAGCGCATCCATAAGCACCGGCTCCTAACACTGTTATTTTCATTTATATCACCTAGATTAATTTTATCATTTATGTATATATAAGTAAATATTTAATTTTTCTGAAAATTGTACAGCAAAATGTATGAAAATTGTTCAGTAAATTCTTTGAAAATTGTTCAATTTTATGATATACTTTTTAAAAAGGAGAAAATAATATGAGTTTACGAAAAGAAAATTATAAGGAAAGATTAATTGATGAAAAGATTTCTAAGTATTTAAAAGTTTTTGGAGCTATATCGATTGAAGGTCCAAAGTGGAGTGGAAAAACATGGACTAGTTTAAATCATGCGAATAGTGTGACATATATGACGGAAAGAAGTCCTAGAGATTTAGCAAGTGTAGACCCTAAATATATATTTTCAAAAGATAGACCACAACTTATTGATGAGTGGCAACTTGTTCCTGGTATTTGGGATGCGGTAAGACATGAGTGTGATAATAGTCATGATAAAGGTAACTTTATTTTAACAGGGTCAACAAGTTTATTTAAACAAAAGAATAATGAGATTTTTCATTCTGGGGTTGGTAGGATTAGTTTGATGAAGATGTATCCAATGAGTTTATATGAGTCAGGTGATTCTACAGGTAATGTATCGATTAGTGATATGTTTCTTGATAAAGTTAAACTTGGTTATGAGAGAAAAGTGGAATTAGATGAGATTGCAAAATTTATTGTAAGAGGTGGTTTTCCAGAGAATATAAGTAGAAATACTGATTTTGATATTGTGCCTAAAAGTTATATTGATTCTATTATATCTAAGGATATTAATGAGGACGGAAAAAGAAGAAATGCGAATAGAATGAGGATGCTTATTCGTTCGCTTGCTAGAAATGAGTCATCGATAGCTAGTGATAATACTATTATAAAGGATATTGAGAAGTATGAAAATGTTTCTGATTTAATAGAAAGTCGTACAACTTTAATGGATTATATTGGAGTTTTAGATAGTTTATATTTAATAAATAATCAAGAGGCTTTTGATATTAATTATCGAAGTTCTAAAAGAGTTGGTAAATCACCAAAAAGACATTTAATTGACCCTTCTTTAGCCTGTGCGAGTTTAGATTTATCAGTTAGTAAGTTACTAGAAGATTTAAAGACTTTTGGCTTTATGTTTGAGTCTTTAGTTTATAGGGATTTATGTATTTATATGGATTATTTGGATGGCCATGTTTATCATTTTAGGGATAATATTTCAGGTGATGAAGTGGATGCAATATTACAATTTAGAGATGGAAACTATGGGGCAGTAGAAATAAAACTTACTGATAATTCTGTGGCTGAGGCAATTCAAAATTTAAAAAGGTTTTATACTAATGTTAAAAAGAAGCCAAAATTTATGTGTGTTATTGTTGGATATTATGAGGCTATTTTCAAAGATAAAGAAACTGGAATTTATGTTGTACCTATTACTTCTTTAAAACCTTGAGATGGATTTTAAATTCATCTTTTATTTTGGGTTAATAAATGTTATAATTTATATGATAAGGAAGGGTGATTGTGTTGAAGGAAACTTTGGAAAATGTAATGCTTATGGGGCTTGGCGCTATGGTGATGACTAGTGAAAAAGCTTCAGAACTTAAAAAAGAACTTTTAAAAAAAGGTGAGGAAGCTTATAAGCAAGGTCAAGCTTTAAATGAAGAGTTAAAGCATAATATAAAAGAAAAAATGAAGGAAAATGTAACAATTAATATAGAAAAAACAGAGGTTACTAAAGAGGATGTTGTTAATAAAATAAATGAACTTAGTGAGGAAGAAAAAAAAGAAATTTTAAAGTTATTAAAGGCTAAGAAAAATGAAAAGTAGTAAAGATAGATTATTTGAAATTGCGGGCATTATTAAAAAATATGATTTAATTAAAAATGCTACGCCGGAAAAACTTAGACTGGCAATTGAGGAGGCTGGACCAACGTTTATTAAGTTAGGTCAAATATTAGCTTCACGTGATGATGTTATTCCAAAAGAATATTGTGATGAACTTTCTCATTTAAGAAATCAAGTTAAACCAATGGATTATTCTTTGGTTTTGGAAATTTTAGATAGAGAATACGATGGAAAAACTGATGAGATATTTAAAAAGATTGAAGAGGTACCTATTGGTTCGGCTTCGATTGCACAGGTCCACAAAGCTGTTTTAAATGATGATAGAGAAGTAGTTATTAAGATTCAAAGAAATAATATTTATGAACGTATGGCTATGGATGTTAGGTTACTTAAACAAATAATTGATTTATTTAAAATTGATAAGATTTTTAATTCAATATTTAATTTTAAAGATATTATTGATGAGATGTTTGAAACGGCTAAGGAAGAGATGAATTTCTTAATTGAAGCTTCACATACAGAAGAGTTCTATGAAAAAAACAAGGATATTCTTTATATTAGATCACCTAAGGTTTATATGGAATATACGACAAGTAAATCTTTGGTTATGGAATATATGGACGGTATTCAGATTGATGATTATGAAACTTTAGAAAAATTTGGATATGATAGGGAAGAAATTGGAAAGAAGCTGGCAGCTAATTATATTAAGCAGGCTTTAGATGATGGATTTTTTCATGCTGATCCACATGTAGAAAATTTAAAGATTAAAGATGGTAAGATTGTCTATTTGGATTTTGGAATGATGGGTAGGCTTTCTTCAAGGGATAGAGATTTACTTAGTAAGTGTATTTTTGCAATTATAAATGATGATGTAACGGAAATTGCTCATATACTTCTTGCTTTTGGGAATACTAGAAGTAATCCGGATTATATGGTTTTAAAAAACGATATTCAAAGGGTTTTAGTTAAAAATAAAACTCAGGATATAGTTCAAATTGATATTAAAGATTTTATGAATGATTTTTTAGCTATGCTTTCTAATAATCATATTAGTTTACCTAAGGATGTTACTATGCTTATGCGTGGTATTATTGTTTTAGAAGGTGTGCTTAGAAGTGTTAGTCCTAAAATTAATTTGGTTGAAATCCTTGGGACTCATGTTAAGCCAAAAGGTTTATTTGATGAGGATAAGGCAAAGAAGTTTTTGAGTAAAGCTACTCAAAGTGGGACTGATTTAGTTTATTTACCTAATGAGATGCTTTCATTTTTAAAAGGTGTGAATAGTGGAGAGTTAAGATTTAATATTGAGATTAATGATTCTAAGCACCAAATGCGTAATTTAGAGCAGCTTGTACACTTATGCTTAGTTACTATTTTAGATGTGGCTTATATTTTAGGTACGAGTTTGATAGTTATGCAAAGTGAAGGGAAATTACCATTTATATTTTATATTTATTTAATATTAGGAGGTATTTGTACGGTGTGGATTTTTTACCGTATGTTTATAAGTAGAATTAGGAATAGGAGAGGATAAAATGAATGAGTATGAACCAAATCCAAAGCTTCAAAATTTAGTTAAGCAACCACCAAAGGATAATAAGAAACCAATTTTAATTTTAGTTGGAGTTATTGTTTTACTTGTATTTATTATTTTTATTATGTCACTTAGTGGAACTAAGGTTGTGGAAAAAGAGGTAGAGAAAAAACAAAGTTTAGATGAGGTTACTTTAGAACTTGAAAATTTTATTGATGAGAATTCGCTTGATGCTTTGGATGCTTATGGTATGGATGGTCTTGTTAGAGTAGCTATTAATAAAATTTGCACAGGTGTTTATAATTGTAAGGAAATTTCTGGTGAAGAGATTTCTGATTATATTAAGAATGTATTTGATAAAGAGGTAACTTTTTCGAATATTAACTGTGAAATTAATGATGGAGTACTTTACACGTATGATAGTGTAAATAATAAGTTTGTTTTTACAGGGGAGCATGCACATAATGCTATATCTACTAAACCCATTTACACCAAAGTGTATAGTATAAATAGAAAAGATGATAGGATTACTTTAGTATTAAACAAGTTATATTATGACCCTGTAAGAAGTGATTATATAACGGCAGATCCACTTGGTATTTATCAGATTTTTAATGCAAATGATTATATGCATACTACGAATTATGGCGAAGATGTTGATTTGACTAAGTTATCAGCAGCTTATGAAAATAATTATGATAAATTAAAAAATACAGGTACAAGATATAAATATACTTTTGTTAAAAAAGGTGTGAGATATATTTTAGAGGAATATGAGGTTTTAGGTGGTGAGGAAGAGTAGATTAATTTCTACTTTTTTTTGACATTTATTTGATGTTTTTGTGAAATTATACTTGAAAAACGTAATATTTTTTGTTTATAATAATAATGGCACAATATGGTATTGGAGTGTATATAAAAGTTTTGCTTTGTTTTTATGCCTATGTGTTTACTTTTTATTAGAAGGAGGATAAATATGGAAAAGAAAATTAGTTATTCAGGAGTTGTTATTACTGTACTTGCATTAGCTGTATTAGTTATGTCTGTAGGTTTTGCGTCTTTTAGTCGAGATCTTCAATTAAATGGTACGGCACAGGTGTCTACTTCAAAATGGCATGTTTATTTAGATAATAGTACTTATGAGAAAACTGAAGGTAGTGTTGAGCCTACTGAAGCACCTAATATTCAAGAGACTTCAATGACTTATTCTGTTAATTTAACTAAACCAGGTGATTTTTATGAATTTACTATTCATGTTAAAAATGATGGTACTTTTGATGCTAATTTAACTGGTATTACAATGTCTAGTATTGCAGAACATCAAAATTATTTAAAGTATACAGTTACTTATGACGGTACAGCATATAATACAACTACTTCTAGTTTATCTTTACCACTTGTAGCTAAAACTGGCGATAAGGAAGTTAAGGTTAGAGTTGAATATGTACAGCCAAGTGACGCTACACAATTACCAAGTGAGGTAAAAACTGTTACTTTAAATGCTACTTTGAATTACGCTCAAGATGAAGCTTAGTAACTTTGCATATTTTAACTATTCTGCCCTTTTGGGTGGAATAGTTAAAATGCATTATTTTGATTATTATGAAAAGATATAAGGAACTTTATATTACAGAAATTTTAATTTGTATTATTTATGTACTATTGAAATTTGTGATTGTGAATCGTTACTTATTTTTAAATAGTTATTTTGATGCTATATACTTTTTTATAATTTTTATTTATTTTTATTTTAAATATGGAATAGCTAGAGATAAAAATTATTATACAAAGATAAGTGTTAGATATATAATTATATTTTTATTATCATATGTTTTGATTATTTATGGTGCGGGCTTATTTTTTGGCTTTGTTAATTCAATTTATGATAATAGTTTAAAGGGAATTTTAATTAATACTTTACCAGTTATAGTTAGTATTATATTTAGGGAATTAGTTCGTTTTATTGTTTGTTATAATTCAAAGAAGAATATAAAACCAATTATATTTTTGACAATTATTTATATATGTTTTGATTTATTTAATGGTGTATTTACTTCGAGTATTAATTCATTTTATAATTTATTTCAGTTTATGTGTTTAACAGTATTACCTTCTGTTGCTAAACACATGTTACTTAGTTATATTAGTTATAAAATAAATTTTATTCCGGCACTTGTTTATAGTTTGCCGATGGAGGTAGTCCCTTTTATTTTGCCGTTTTACCCTGATTTGGGCAATTATTTGACGGCTGTTATCGCAATACTTTTACCTTTTTTGATTTATATTTTTTTGAAGAAGATGTTTAGTTATGAGGAAAAGGAGATGGCTCCTTTAAATCGTTTGCTTATAAAGGTTTTATCTATGATTTTGACGATGTTTTTGATTTTTATTGTTGCATTAATATCTGGGATATTTAAGTATAAGATGATTGCGATTGGTTCTGATTCTATGAATCCGATTTATTATAGAGGGGACGCCATTATATATGAGAAAGATACAGATATAAAAAAAGGCGATATATTGGTGTTTGAATATAATAATTCGATAATTACCCATAGAGTTATTAATATTATTGAGGAAGATGGTACAAAGTATTTTCAGACTAAAGGGGATAATAATGATAATCCTGATTTAAATCTCACATCGGCTGAAGATGTTTTAGGAAAGGTTAGGTTTATTGTGAAGTATATTGGCTTTCCGACTATATGGTTTAGTGAGAGGAGTTAAAGGGGGTCATAGTTATGAAAAAGCGTAAGATTGACAAGTTAATTTTAGTGGCTATTATTTCAGCTTGTTTTTCGTTTCTAGCTTTGAATTTAGCTAGATTTGGTTTTCGTAATTATGATGAACATATAGTTAATTATAAAGAAGATTCAAAGATTGATTATAAGGTGTATTTAAAACCTAATGATTTTTTTGCTGAAGATTTTTTACCTCAAGGTATGTCATATGTGACTAGTTTGATTGATTTTTTAAAACTTGATTTTAATTATAATCTTGATTTAGATGAAAAGGTTAGTGGTAATTATTCTTATTATATAAAAGGTACGGTTACGGCTAACAGAGAAAATAGTGATAGTAAATTTTATACTAAGGATTATATTTTAAAAGATGTAAAGACAGAAAGTTATACTGATAAGGAAAATATCAATATTAAAGATAGTATTGATGTTGATTATGATATTTATAATAATGTTTTGACTTCTTTTCGCGATGAGTATGGCGTTCAAATGGATGGTAATTTGAAGGTCAGTTTAATTGTGGAAAATAATGTTAAAGATAGTGTGAGTGGGGAAAGTACTTCTTTGAAAAATGAGACGGATATTGATATTCCACTTACAACGCTTACGGTAGAGGTGCCTATTGAATCTAATGATAAAACGGATAGTGGAGTTTTACTTTCTTCAAAGATTGAAAAGGAAGGCGTTATATATATTATTGGTAGAGTTTTAGCAGTTATTTGTTATGCTACTTCATTTATTTCACTTTTATATTTTATTTATTTAACTTATTTAGGATTTAAGTTAGAAAATGCTTATGTTAAAAAATTAAAGAAAATTTTAAAGGTATATGATGGTATTATTGTTAATGTTAATAAAAAACCAAAGATGGATAATACTAAGGTAATTTGGGTTTCAAGTTTTGAGGAGTTAATTGATGCGCATGGAGAGGTTAGAAATCCGATTAATTATGTTTCTTTACGCGATGGAGCTTTATTTTTACTAGTTAGTGAGAGTTATATTTATGCTTATAAGTTGGAAAGAGAATTATTTTCTAGTGGGGAAGTAGTTAATGCTTAAGGTAAAAAAGTTTTTTAGAAAAAATATAATTCTCACGCTTTTTTGTTTGGCTTTTTGTCTAATGAGTATTGGCTATGCTTTATATGGCCAAGATATTTCGTTTAATGGAAATTTGACATTACAGAAGGTTGGTAGGGTAGAAATTACTAGTGCGAGCATGGTTCCTTCTGAGAGCAAGAATATTAATAGTTATGAAACTCCTATTTATAGTGGATTACATTTGGAGATGAGGTTTAAAACTAGCAGTGAAGAATTTACGGCTACTTATTTGATTATAGTGACTAATAATTCTAATGTACCTTATACTTATACAGGTCTTCCTGTTAATGCAGTGGTTGATGCGGGAAGTCAGTCTGGTGTACCTAATATTACTTCGACTATTACGCGTGCGGATAGTGGACAAGTTTTACAAACGGGGGAGTTTTTAGATGTTGGTGAGTCTATAACAATTAAGCTTAAAATGGATTTTTCGCTTAGTAAGTCTTGGTCTAATATGCAGGTTACGGTTAATGGCGATATATCAGTTTCACAGGATAATACAGGTAGTTTAATACCGACTATTACGCCTTTAAGTGGTGATTTACGTGGTGATGGTACTTTA
Organism: uncultured Bacilli bacterium; assembly: GCA_944329385.1. Taxonomy (GTDB): domain Bacteria; phylum Bacillota_I; class Bacilli_A; order RF39; family UBA660; genus Coprosoma. Next base: position 11,104 of record CALVIE010000031.1, read on the forward strand.
GCACCTTTTAAACTTAGTGTTATTAATACTTTTAAATATGATAGAAGTTTTAGTTTGGCTTCTAGTAATGAAAACATTATTATTGTGGATAAAAATGAAACTGTATGGAATAATTTTTTTATTCCGGCCAATTCGACGAATGAATATGAAATATATTTAAAGGTTAGAGAAGGTAGTATTTTCTTAACGGATAAAACGGATACAAACATTATATTATCTTCTAATATGATAGATGATATTAATGTTGGAAAGATTGATTTAGATGTGGATAAAGACATTAATGCGACTGATCATGAAAAACCACAGATAGGTAATGTTAATATTAAAATAAGTGAGAGTAATCCGGTTAATGGAGAGGCAATTATCTCTTGGACGAGATTAGATACTGGTGGTTCACCAATTGTCAATTATTATATTGAACTTGTTAATGCGGATACTAATGAGGTTTCTAAGTATGCAACGGGCTCTTCTATTACAAGTTATACGGTTAGTGGTCTTAGTGAAGGCAATTATTATGCGCGTGTTTATGGCGAGGATGAGGCTGGAAATATTGGCTCTTCTGATTGTGAAGCTGGCAACAGTTATTGTCCAAGTTCACCAGTAGTCCATTTGAGGTGGATATTTGGTGTAACATATGATACGGATACTTATTTAGAATTGTCTGGAACGGATACGGCTAATATTTATCAGCAGTATGAAACGACGCTTTCGCTTGTATGGTGGGCTGGGGCGCGAGCTTTGCCTGATACGGTTACGATTACAATGGGAGACCGCAGTTTAGTAAGTGGATCTGATTATACGTATGATTCTAGTAGTGGTAAGATTATTATTAATAAGGTTGATGGTGATATTAGAATTCAGGCGGAGTCTAAGAGTACTTCTTGTTTTGTAGAGGGTACAAAAATAAGACTGGCTGATGGCGGTTATAAAAATGTTGAGGATATTGATTACGATGATTTACTTATGGTTTATGACCATGAAAACGGTGGCGTGACTTATGAGTATCCAATATGGATAGAGAAGGGTAAAAAGGCTAGTGTTTATCAAAAGACGACGTTTAGTGATGGAACTTATTTGAATACTTATGGTCTTCATAGTGTGTTTAGTTATGACAAGATGAATTTTGTAAATGTTTTAGATAAAGATATTTTTCATGTTGGAACGAGGATTGTTAAGATTGATGAATTTGGAAAGCAGAAAATTGTTAAGGTTACTAAGATTGAACAAATTCATGAGGACATTAATTATTATCATGTTTCTTCAACAAGGTATCATAATGTTTTAGCTAATGATGTACTTACTACTGATGGTACAGGTGTGACTACTTATTTATATAGTTTTAAAGATGATTTGACTTGGGGAAGCGATAGGGATGAGTTTTTGGCTAAGGGTGATATTTTTACTTATGAATTTTTAAAGCCTATTTTTCCTAAGTATTTATATTATGGATATAGGATGGCTGAAGGTAAAAATCCTTATAATAAAGGTTTACTTGATATAGGTTATATTGCTGAACTTTTGGATGTGAGCAATACTAAAGAAATAATGAAAGACGATGCTGGACATACTTTATGGATGGTTACAACTAGTGATGATATTGTTACTCCATTTAATAAGCATAAGTTTTTAATGCGAGAAGACAGCTATTATATTTTGCCTATTCCTAAAAACAGAAATAAATTTATTGGTTGGTTAAATACTGGTGATAATAAAATTTATAAACCTTTTGATAAAGTTCAGGTTCTTTATGGTACACATTTTATTGCTAAATATGAATAGTGTTAGTTATTTACTAGCGCTATTTTATTTTTAAATCATTAATTATTTTAAAAATGTTGTTGTTGAAATTATAGACTAATTTTATTATAATAAAATTAGATTTTACATTGGTGAGGTGTTTGGGTATGGAGAGTAAATATAATATGTCTAAGGATGAAAATATTTTTTTTGCTAAAAGAAAGTTAGTAGATAATATATATAAAAGTGCTAATTTGGAAGGAATTGCTGTTACTTTTGCTGATACTTATGCTTTTATGAATAATGTTAATACTGGTAAAATTTCTGTGGATGATATGCTTAAACTTAAGGGACTTAAAGATGCTTGGGAATATGTTTTGAATAGTGTAGATGAAAAACTAACGATAGATTATATTAAAAAAATTCATTTTGAAATTTGTAAGGGTCAAAACATTTATCCTTTAGGTGATTTTAGGAAGTGTGGTGTAGGTATTACTGGTACATCTTGGAGGCCTAAACTTCCCAGTGAATGTGATTATGAGGCTGAATTAAATGAGTTATTTAATATTTCTTCTGAAATAGATAGATGCATTAGTATATTTTGCTGGATACAAAGAAGTCAAATGTTTTTAGATGGTAATAAAAGAGTAGCTAATTTAATTGCTAATAAAGAGATGATTAGAAATGGTCAGGGTGTTATTGCTGTTCCTGTAGAGAAAATTGGTGATTATATGGTTAGGTTAATTAAATATTATGAAACTAATGATATAACAGAAATAAAAAAATGGATATATGATAATTGTATTGATGGTATTAATTAAAGATAAACTGTAAAAGGTTTATTTTTTTGAAAGTTACTGTTCACAGCTTAAAATAATGTAAAAAATATCTATAATAAAAAGGATTTTAGAAAAAAATGTCGTATATTATATTATAGAGGGTATTAATTATCCTATAATATTGAAAGGGAGATGATTATGCAGAAAAAATTTTATACGGCCAAAATAGACGCTATGTTTAAAGCTATCTTTTGTAATCCTAAGAATACTAATTTACTTAAAGGATTAATCGAAAAGTGTTTGAAAGAAAAAATAGAGGTAATAGAAATAAAATCACCAGAGGTAGTTAAGAAAAATATTTATGAAAAAGGAAAAGTTTTAGATGTTTTAGTATATGCAGGTGGTAGATATATTAATATAGAAATTAATAGTAGCTATTATAATGGTGTACATAGAAAAAATAGTGCTTATATTTTT
>CALVIE010000032.1 GCA_944329385.1 uncultured Bacilli bacterium
AATTGTTATAGGTGGTTTTATGGCAATTACAAAAACAAAATTTATTAATTATTCTAGGTGTCCAAGATATGTGGCTTTAGATGATCTTAAAAAAGAAAAGTTAGATAGTATGATAACTATTGGTGATTATAAAAAAGAAGAAGAACTTGAAAAAATAGGCGAGTTACTTGGCTCTATGTATGATGATGGAGTGGATTTGATAGATGGTAAAAACGAACATTTAGAAACGATGATGCCTTATTATAATAAAGTGGAGATTTTAGCTGGTGAGATTGCTTCTAAGTATTTTAAGGGTAATTTTAAATTTTCTAAAAGTACTTATAATCAAGAAAGTTTTGATGCGGTTACCAATAATATTCGCTATTTATGTTATGTGGATATTTATAATGAAAATGAGGATGGAATTAATGTTATTGAAGTTAAGGCCACGACTAATAAGAAATATTTAGATTTAGGTAGTAAGGAAAATTCTATTTTTAAAAAGGGTGATGATGGAATATATTATTTACTTGAGGATTTGAATTTAAAGATAGAAGATTATATGCCATTGAAAGTTTATGAGAGAAATAAAAGTAAATTGTATGATAGGTATAGTTCAGTAGGAAAATATATTTATGATATTGCGGTTCAAAGATTTATTATAGAAAATGATATGAAAAGTCATAATAATATGAAAAATGTACATTATTATTTGGCTATTTTAAATAGTAAGTATGTATTTGATGGAGAGTATGAAAATGGTGAAGCTATTTATAAAACGATAAATGGTGAGGATATTATTTGTTATATTGATGTTACTAGTATTACTTTGGATTTGATGGATAAGATATATTTAGATAGTCAAAGAGTTAAGAAATATATTGATGATTTAGATGGCTCTAGGTGCGATATAGGAAAGTTTTGTGAAGGGTGCAAGTGGAAGAAGATTTGTTTTGATATTTTGCCAGAAAAACATTCTATTTTAAGTTATATGAACAATAATTTTGGTTTTAAAAAAGGTAATGTTAAGTATGATGTTTTTGATTTGATCAATTCAGGAAAGGTTAGTATGCTTGATATTCCTATAGATATGCTTAATAGAGAAAAAAATAAGATTCAAAGAGAGTGCGTGGTTAGTGGGAAGCCTTATATTAATTTTTCTAAGGTAAAAGATGGAATTAGTTTAATTAAGTATCCTCTTTATCATTTAGATTTTGAAACTTTTCCTTGTCCACTTCCTAGGTATAAAGGTGAAAGACCTTATAGTCAATCAGTTTTTCAGTTTTCACTTCACATTGAAAAAGAAAAGGGAGTTTGTGATTTAGTTAAGGACCACTTTGGTTATTTAGCTACAGATCATTTGGATCACAGGCTAGATTTGGTTAAAATGCTTTGTGAGTTAATTCCAGATGAGGCAATGGTGCTGGTGTATAATGATTCGTTTGAAAAATCGAGGCTTAAGGAACTTGCTTATATATTTCCTTGTTACCGTGATAAATTACTTAAAATTAGAGATAATGTTTTTGATTTAATGAATATTGTTAAAGGAAAAGCTTCGTTATATGAGTCTTTAGGTTATTCTAAGGAAGAAGCTAAGATGTTTAATTATTATCATCCGGATATGGATGGGTCATTTTCAATTAAAAAGGTTTTACCTTTATTTTCTAATTTGACTTATAAAGGTATGGAAGTTGGTAACGGAGTAGAGGCAATGGTTACTTATGCATCTTTTCCTAAGATGCTTCCTTTAGATTATAAACATAAATATCAAAAGTTAGTTGAGTACTGCAGGCAGGATACTTATGCGATGTTTGCGGTTTTAGAGGGCTTGAGGCAAACTGTTAAATAATGTCAAATTTTGGCGCTTTTGTTGTAATTTATAAAAAGATGTTATATAGTTTAATTAGGAGGGGTAGTTATGATATATCCATCAATAGATGCATTAATGCAGAAAATTGAATCAAAGTATTTACTTGTTAATATAGCTTCTAAAAGAGCTAAGGAAATGGATGAGACTGGTTTTTTTCAAATGAAAGAAAATGAGTATAAGTCAGTTAAAAATATTGGTAGGGCTTTAGAAGAAATTAATAATGGTTTAATTAAGATAAAGAAAGATTAAGAGTTTTTGAGCTCTTTTTTGGTGATGTTTTATGAAGTTTGTTAGAAATTTTAGACAAGAATTAAAGAAGGATAAGCTAAAGTCTTTTGTTTATTTTTTTCTTAGAGGTTTGATAATTTTATGTTTGATTATTCATTTATTTAGAGGCGATTTTGATAGTGTTAGTATATGTGTTTTATCATTAATATTATTATTTTTACCTTTTATTATCGAGCACCATTTAAAAATTGATATGCCTAATGTGATGGAAATTGTTATTATGTGCTTTGTTTTTGCGGCTGAGATATTAGGGGAGATAAATAATTTTTATGGGATTATTCCTTTTTGGGATACGATATTACACACGTTAAATGGTTTTTTAATGGCGGCTATTGTTTTTTCTTTATTTGATATTTTGAATAAGAATTTAAAAAGTATATATTTATCGCCAATATTTTTATGTTTATTTTCTTTTTGTTTTTCGATGACAATTGGTGTTTTTTGGGAGTTTTTTGAGTATGGTATGGATAAGATAGTACTTTTTGATATGCAGAAAGATGAGTATGTTTATGATATAAATACGGTTAGTTTAGATCCTTTGAAGGACAATAATGTAGTTAAGATTAATGGTATTGATCATACTATTTTGTATGATAAAGATGGTAGAGAAATAGCTTATTTTAATGGTTATTTAGATATAGGCCTTAATGATACGATGATGGATCTTATTGTTAATTTTATTGGAGCTTTAATTTTTAATGTGTTTGGATATTTTTATTTAAAAAATAGGGATAATGATAAAGTGGTTAAGCATTTTATTATAAAAAAGGTAGTGGATAGTTGATTTTTCCTTTAAATTATGGTAAATTATTAGAAGTCGGAGGGATACTATGAAAATACTTTTAATTATTGTATCTATTTTATTAATTGCGATTGTGCTTTTACAAAGTGGTAAAGCAGTAAGTCCATCTAGTAATATTTTAGGTGGGAATGATGAATTATTTGCGAACCGTAAGGAAAGAGGTAGTGAGCTTTTTATAACTAGATTAACAGCTTTACTAGGGGTTATTTTCTTTGTCATTTGTATAATAATGAATTTTGTAAAATAGAGTTTTTAAAATAATAGAACTTAAAAAGGGTGTTCTATTATTTTTTGGATATAATTAATTGTAAAGAAGATAAAATAAATGGCTCTCCGCCTGACAAGTATAAATTTATTAGTAAATCCAATTGATAAGATATTTATAAGCTAAGAAAAAATAAGAGAAATTCACTATAAATTTAAGCGATATTAATGAATTATATAAGGGAATGTGCTATTATAATACATATCATATTAGGAAGAAGGTGCTTTATGAGGCGTCTTTTAATGAATAAAAATATTGAGATATTGGCTGCTGAATATGATACTGCTAATGGTGTTTTTTTGAAAGTATTAGATGTATATAATATAGAATATGCTCCTTATATCTTGAAAAGATTTTATATTAAAGATGATATAAATAATGTACCTTTTAGAACAAATTTATCTGAGTGGTTTAGAGGAAGAGGGATTCCTTCTTGGCGAGATAAATTAGATTTGTTATTACATAGGCTAGATATAAGTGCTTCAACTGAATTATTAGATAAAGCCTTTGGTTTATCTTTATCAGATCAATATTGGTTAAAGCCATTTAACAGTGATATAAAATATGATGATATTAATTTTTTTGATCATGATTTTGATTATGCTGAGTTTTTAGAAGCATCACTTTCACTTAATAGTAAGGTAATAAAAAAAGAAACTTCTCTTAAAACACCTAACAATACTACAGATGGAATGCTTAAAAAAGCATGGATTATTGAGGATGGTATAAGATATTTACTTAAATCAGGATATAAAAATGAAATATTACAACCATTTAATGAAGTTTTAGGAAGTGAGATATGTGATAGATTAGGATTTAATCATGTTTCTTATACTTTAGATGTTTATAAAGATACTGTAGTGTCTAAATGCCCTTGTTTTATAACTAAAGATACAGAATTTATTACTGCTCACCAAATAATAAATGATATGAAAAGATATGATAGTGTAGAAGACTTTGAAGAGTATATTAAAAAATTAGAAGAAAATGGAATTATTGATGCTAGAGAAAAGGTAGAAAATATGTATATTTTAGATTTTCTTATTATGAATGAAGATAGGCATTTAAATAATTTTGGTATTATAAGAGATGTCAATACTTTAAAATGGCTAGATGTCGCACCTATCTTTGATAATGGTATGGCTTTAAATATTCCATATTATGATGAAGAAGTAATTATATCAGGGCATGGAAGACTTTTCTATGAGGTAAAACCATTTGATGAGATTATTAAAGTTGTAAGGAATATAAAAAGAATAGATATATCTAAATTAGATGATCTTCCAGAGTATTTTTATAATTTGCTTCATAAATATCAGTACATAACACATATTTCTGATAAAAGAATATATAGATTATGTGTATTATTACAAAGGCAAATAAATAAATTAAAAAAATTAATTGAAGAAGGTTAAGATTTGGTTTTTTTAAGTGTTAATGGTCAACGCATTATAAGTTTATTAGTTGAAAATCTTATTGAATACAAAACTTATAATATAAAAGAACTTATATAATAGGTAAATAGATTGTCAAATAGAGTTTTTAAAAGATAAAATAATAGAACTTATATTAAAAAAATGGTGTTCTATTATTTTTTTTGATATAATTAAAGATAAGGTGAGAATTTATGAACATATATGGAATGACACTTAAAGATTTAGAAAATTATTTTTTAGATATTGGTGAAAAGAAGTTTAAAGCTATTCAGGTATATGATTGGCTTTATAAGAAAAGAGTTTCTTCTTTTGATGAGATGAGTAATATTAAAAAAAGTGTGATAGATAGATTAAAAAAAGATTTTAGTATGGAAGATATTAAAGTTTTAAAAGTTCAAAATGGAAAAGATGTTCATAAATATTTATTTGAGTTAAGCGATTTATCTAAAGTGGAAGCGGTTTTAATGAATCATGATTATGGCAACAGTTTATGTGTTTCGACTCAGGTGGGCTGTAATATGGGATGTGCTTTTTGTGAAAGTGGAAGACTAAAAAAAGTGCGTAATTTAGAGGCTTATGAAATGGTTTTACAAATATTAAATGTGGAAGAGGATTTAAAGATTAGAATTTCACATGTAGTTTTAATGGGAATTGGTGAGCCTTTTGATAATTATGATAATGTTATGAAGTTTATAGATATTATTAATAGTGATTTTGGTATAGCTATTGGAGCTAGACATATTACGGTTTCAACTTGTGGAATTGTTCCTAAGATTAGGGAATTTACAAAAGAAAAAAGGCAGGTTAATTTAGCTATTAGTCTGCACGCACCTAATGATGAGATTAGAAATAAGATTATGAAGATTAATAAAGTTTATCCTTTAAAAGAAGTAATGAATGCAGTTAGAGATTATTTAAAGGTAAATAATAGAAAGGTTACTTTTGAATATATTATGCTTAAAGATATTAATGATAGTGATGAATGTGCTTTAGAACTGGCTTTTTTACTTAAAGGAATGATGGCTTATGTCAATTTAATTCCATATAATGAAACAAGTCATATAGAGTTTAAGAAAACTGATAGAGATAAGATTATGCATTTTTATGATATACTTAAGAAAAACAAAATAAATGTGACAGTACGCAGGGAGTTTGGCAGTGAAGTAAGTGCGGCTTGTGGACAATTACGCAGTAATTTTGAGGAGGGGAAATAATGGAATTTGCATATTTGACTGATCCTGGTCAAGTTAGGGATCATAATGAAGATAGTGTAACAATTATAAAAAATGAGTCTGAAGAGATTTTAATGGCAGTAGCTGATGGTATGGGTGGCCATAAAGGTGGTGAGATTGCTTCTTCTATTGCAATTACTCATATTAGTAAAAGGTTTGCGGATAGTATTAAAGTTGGTGATAAGGAAGAAGCTATTAATTTTTTGAAAGAAGTTGTTAGTGAGGCTAATATGCTTTTATATAAGTATACAGAAGATAATCCTGAGAGTGTTGGAATGGGAACGACAATTGTGATAGCTTTGCTTACTAAAGATTATTTATTATTTGGAAATATTGGTGATTCTTCAGGTTTTGTAATTAAAGATAAGAAGTTATATAAAATTACTAGTGATCATACTTTGGTTAATTTGCTTGTGAAATCTGGAGAGATTACAGAAGAAGAGGCTAAAGATCATCCTAGAAAAAATGTTTTGATGAGAGCGCTTGGGGCAAATATTACAGTGGAGATGGATGTTTTTGATGTTGAAAGAGATGTTGAGGCAATACTTCTTTGTAGTGATGGACTTACTAATATGCTTGATGAAAAACAAATTGAAACAGTTTTAGATAGTGATATAGATATTGATGCGAAAGTGCAGAAACTAATTAATAAAGCAAATAATAGAGGTGGAACTGATAATATTTCGGTTGCTTATTTAGAGAAGGGGGAAGAAAAATGATAACAAGAGGACAGTTAATTAATGACCGTTATGAAATTATTAGGGCTATTGGTGAGGGTGGTATGGCTAATGTTTATTTGGCTTTAGATACCATTTTAGATAGAAAAGTTGCGGTTAAAATTTTGAGAGGTGATTTAGCTGAGGATGAAAAGTTTGTAAGACGTTTTCAAAGAGAAGCTATTTCGGCTAGTAGTTTAAATGACCCTAATATTGTTGAAGTTTATGATGTTGGTGAGGATAATGGTAAATATTTTATTGTTATGGAATATGTTCAAGGGCTTACTTTAAAACAGCTAATTAAAAAAAGAGGTGCACTTACTTTACCAGAGGTTCAAGATATTATGCTTCAGCTTACAAGTGCGGTGGCTCATGCACATGAGAGTTATATTATTCATCGCGATATTAAACCACAAAATGTCATTATTTTAGAAGATGGTAGAGTTAAGATAATGGATTTTGGTATTGCGGTAGCTTTAAATGCTGGTGAATTTACACAGACTAATAGTGTAATGGGAACGGTTTATTATATACCTCCTGAGCAAGCTAATGGTGGAGCAGCTACTATTAAAAGTGATATTTATTCACTTGGAATTTTGATGTATGAACTTGTGACTGGTCATGTACCTTTTAAAGGTGATAATCCAGTAGAAGTGGCTATTAAACACATGAATGAGGAAATTCCAAGTATTTGTGAATATGATCCTGAGATGCCTCAGTCTATTGAAAATATCATTTTAAGGGCAGCAGCTAAAAATCCTAAAAATAGATATGATTCAGCTTTAGAGATGCATGAAGATTTAGAAACGGCTTTAGATAAAGATAGATTTAATGAACCTAAGGTTATATATAAATACCGTGAAAAGGGCTTTGATGATGAAAAATCAAGTGTGAAACAAGGAAGAGCTGCACGTAATGCTGTTAAGGAAGAAGATAAAAAAGATAAAAGAATGAATAAGGCTTTGATTATTATTGGTTCAATTGTTGGAGTACTTATTTTTGCTTTGCTTTTTGTATTTATTATTTGGCCAAAGATTTCTGATAAACCTGATATTGAGATTCCAGATGTTCAAGGTATGACAGTTAAGCAAGCTGAAAGTACTTTAGAGGACAAAGGATTTGAGGTTTTAGGTAAGAAGAAAAAAGAGGCCAGCGATGAAGTAGAAGAGGGTAAAGTTATTGGAACTGATCCTGAGATTGGTGAGAGTTTAAAAGAAGGATCTGAGATTTCACTTATTGTTTCTAGTGGTTCTGAGAAAATAGAAATTGAAGATTATACAGGTAAAGATTTTGAGAAGGTTAAACAAGAGTTAGAGGAAGCTGGAATTAGAGTTTTAAGCGATTATAAAGATGTTTCTAAAGATGAGAATGTTAAGGAAAATACTATTTTATCACAAGATGTAGAAGCTGGAGTTAAGCTTGGCGAGGGAGATACGATTACTTTTGAAATCCCAAATATCTATGTAAGTTATCCTAATTTTACAGATGGAACATATACTGAGGAGGATGTTAAGAAGTTTTGTGATGAAAATGGACTTTCTTTGGATGTAACTTATGTTGAAGATGCGAGTAATTCTAATGGAGCGGTTATTTATCAAAATAGACAAGCAGGTGCGAAAGTAAGCGAGGGCGCTGATCTTAGAATTAAAGTTGTTAAAAATCCAGAGAAGGAACCAGCTGAGAATACTAATACAGAAACACAAGATACTGGAGATATTGAATAGATGAAAGGTAAAATTATTAAACAAATTAGTAATGATTATACGGTTAAAAGTGAGGATGGAATTTTTGTGTGTAAGGCTAGGGGAAAATTTAGAAAACTTGGCCTTTCACCCATTGTGGGCGATGATGTTGTTTTTGATTTAGAAAATAAATATATTTTAGATATTTTACCTAGAAAAAATGAATTATATAGACCAAGTATTTCAAATGTGGATATTGCTTTTATAATTACTAGTTTGAAAGAACCTTTATTTTCGTCTAATTTACTCGACAAATTTTTGGTGATTTGTGAATATAATATGGTTAAACCAATTATTGTGTTTACTAAAGCAGATTTACTTGATACTTCGGAGAAAGAAAAGATAAAGATTATAATTAATTATTATAAAAAAATTGGCTATGATGTTTATATGAATAGTGAAATCAATTTAATTAAAAGACATTTTAAAGGAAAAGAATGTGTGTTTACTGGGCAAAGTGGAGCTGGTAAAAGTACTTTACTTAATAGAATAAAGCCTGATTTAAATTTGAAAACTGGTGAGATTTCACTTGCTTTAAATAGAGGAAAACATACAACTAGGCATACGGAGTTAATAGAAGTATTTGGTGGTTTAGTAGCCGATACTCCTGGTTTTTCGGCTTTAGATTTTTCTTCTATGAGTAAAGCAGATATTAGAGATAATTTTATAGAGTTTAATTTATATAGGGATGAGTGTCAGTTTAGGGATTGTTTTCATGTTCATGAAAAAAAATGTATGGTGAAAGAGAAAGTAGAAGATGGAACAATTTTGAAAAGTAGATATGATAATTATTTGAATTTTATAAAATGAGGTGATTATTAAATGGTAAAAATTGCGGGTTCTTTTTTAAAGATTCAAAATAATAAGGAAAAAATAATGGAACTTGAAAAGGCTATAGATTTAATTCATTATGATGTGATGGATGGAGAGTTTACGGAAAAACCTACACTATCTGTTTTAGAGATGAAAGAAGTTTTATCAGATATTAAAAAACCTATTGATGTGCATTTAATGGTTAAAGATATTAAAAAGTATGTTGATGAGGTGGCATTGTTTAAACCTTTATATATTACTTTTCATTTTGAAGCTACTTTAGATATTTCTTATTATATTGATTATATTCATTCTTTGGGAATAAATGTAGGTATTGCAATTAATCCAGATACGGATGGCGAAAAAATTTATCCTTATTTAGATAAGATTGATCTTGTTTTAGTGATGAGTGTTCCGCCTGGTGCGGGTGGTCAAAAATTTGTAGATATTACAGATAAGCTTAAAATGTTTTTAAAATATAGGAAAGATCATGATTTAAATTATTTGATTGAAGTTGATGGTGGTATTAATGATTCTTCTATTAGTTTAGTGAAAGATGCAGATTTTGTGGTTGCAGGTTCTTTTATAACTGATAGCAACAATTATAAAAGTATGGTTTATAAATTGAAAAAAGCTTTGAGAAATGGATTTACTTTGGCTGAACTACTTGGAGTTATTGTTATTTTAAGTATTTTAGGATTAATTGCAGTAACGGCTGTTGATAGTAATTTAAAAGAAGGAAGATATGATACTTGTGTGACGCAAAGAACTAATTTGATTGAGTCGGCAAAGATGGCAACTATTGATTATCCTTCTTTACTTCCTAGTAGTGGTGAGAGGCGAATAAGTGTACAGGCTTTGCACGATGGTGGTATTATAGATGGAATAGAGATAAACGGGGGCTATATTAAGGATGATTTTATTAATCCAATGACAGAGAAACTTTATATTGATTCAAATGTTGATATTGTGATAAGTACTAATAATGGTTCAAATTATAAGTATACAGTTGAGTTTGCGAATCCTGATGAGGACTGTCATAAATAAGGAGGATTTTTGATGAAAAAAATAATTTGTGATGGTAATGAAGCTTGTGTGCAGGCTTCGTATTTGTTTACTGAAATTGCAGGAATATATCCAATTACTCCTTCTAGTCCAATGCCGGAGTTAATTGATAAATGGGCATCTTCTTTTAGAAAAAATATTTTTGGTAATGTTCCTAAGGTGATAGAGATGCAAAGTGAAGCTGGGGCAATTGGACTTTGTCATGGGCTTTTACAGTCAGGGGCTTTGGCGGTAACTTATACAGCTAGTCAGGGACTTCTTTTAATGATTCCAAATATGTATAAAATTGCTGGAGAGTGTTTTCCTTTTGTGATGCATGTGGCTGCTAGGAGTTTAGCTACGCATGCACTTAGTATTTTTGGGGATCATCAAGATATTTATGCGACTAGGGCAACTGGTTTTTGTATGATGGCTTCTTCTTCAGTTCAAGATGCTTATAATTTAGCTTTGGTTAGTCATTTAGCTTCTTTGGATAGTAGTTTACCTTTTTTACATTTTTTTGATGGTTTTAGAACAAGTCATGAGCTTAATAAAATTAAAATATTAGATGAGGATGATATAAAAAAATTAGTTCCTTATGATAGGTTAGAGGTTTTTAGAAAAAGAGCTTTGAGTAATGAAAATCCAGTTACGAGAGGAACTAATCAAAATGGAGATATTTATTTTCAAGAAACGGAAGTAAGAAATGTGTTTTATGATAAGGCTTTGGAAAAAGTTAATTTTTATATGAATAAAATTAATGAGCTTACAGGGACTTGTTATAGACCATTTAATTATTATGGTTCTTTAAAGGCAAGTAAGGTTATTATTGCGATGGGTTCTGTTTGTGAGGCAATAAGGGAATATATTGATTATACAGATGAGGAAATTGGGCTTGTAGAAGTTCATTTGTATAGACCTTTTAGTGCTTCTTATTTAAATGATGTGCTTCCTTCTAGCGTGCGTAAAATTGCGGTTTTAGATAGAACTAAGGAAGCTGGAAGTGAGGGTGAACCATTATATTTAGATGTGGTAAGTGCACTTAAAGATAAAAATATTTATATTTGTCATGGTAGGTATGGGCTTTCTAGTAAAGATACAACTCCAGGAATGATCAAAAGTATTTATGATATGCTTGATGATCCAAAAGATGAATTTACAGTAGGAATTAAGGATGATGTGACACATTTATCTTTGGACTTTGAGAATATTAATGTTACAGATAATACTGAGGTTTTAGTTTATGGCTATGGTAGTGATGGTATGGTGAGCTGTAGTAAGAGTTTACTTAATATTATTGGTGAAGATAAGTATATTCAAGGTTATTTTGAGTATGATTCTAAGAAATCTGGTGGGGTAACAGTTAGTCATTTAAGGTTTTCTGATAAACCTATTCATTCTACATATTTTGTACATAATCCTAAAGTCGTTGTTATTTCTAAAGATACTTATTTGAATATTTTTGATGCGGTAAGTTCTTTAAGGGCGAATGGTTTTTTACTTATTAATAGTTCTTTAGATAGTAAAGATTTATTAAATAGATTAAATCCTTATAAAAAGTTTTTAAAAGAAAAAAATATAACTGTTTATAAGATAGATGCTTTTAGTGTGGCAAGAAAACATAATTTAGGTATGAAAATAAGTATGATTATGGAGAAGGCTATTTTTATGCTTTTGGATTTTATTTCTTTAGAGAAAGCTACTAAGAAGCTTGAAGATTACATTATGAAGAAATTTGGAGTGAAAAGTGAGGAAGTAGCTTTGAATAATATTTTGGCTTTGAGAGATGTTTTTTTAGAAAGGATATGTTTAGATGATGTGGAAGAAAAATTAGAATTTTCTTCTGATAATATTTATGAAGCATTAACTCATAGAAAAGGCAATGAACTTCCGGTTTCAGCTTTTAAAGGTTTTGAGGATGGTTCTTTTGAGCATAAAAAACCAGAGATGCAGAATATTGCACAGTTTGTACCTTTTTGGATAAATGAAAATTGTATACAGTGTAGTATGTGTAGTTTAGTTTGTCCTCATGGAGTTATTAGACCATTTTTACTTAGTGAGGAAGAATATAATAAGGCGCCTATTTATGTTAAAGAAAGGTGTAAAGAAGCGGTAGGAGCTAAAGGATTTTATTATATTATTGGTATTTCTTCAAAAAATTGTACTGGATGTGGAGTGTGTATAAACACATGTCCTGGTTTAAAAGGTAATAAAGCTTTAGCTTATCAAAAGTTAAGTGATAGTAAAAATGATATGATATTTGATTATTTGGTAAGTAATGTGAGTGAGAAAAATAATTTTAGTAAAAATACAATTAAAGGCAGTCAGCTTATGAAACCTAAGTTTGCTTTTCATGGAGCATGCGGTGGGTGTGGTGAGACGGCTTATATTAAGCTTTTGACACAACTTTCTTCTAATTTGGTGATTGCGAATGCGACAGGGTGTTCATCTATTTATGGCGGGGAACTTCCTAATTTACCTCATAGTGTGCCATGGGCAAATAGTTTGTTTGAAGATAATGCGGAATTTGGTTATGGTATGCTTATGGGATATGAGTATGGTAAAAATTTAGTTCGTGAGTATATGCTTAAAAATGATGATGAACTTTTTGATAAGTGGCTTAATAATTCTAATGATTATGAAATTACAAAAGAGGTTTATGAAAAAATAGATTATGAGAAACATTTTAAATTAAAATCGCTTAAAAATTATATTGTTTCTAAAGATG
The DNA here is from genome assembly GCA_944329385.1 of uncultured Bacilli bacterium. Taxonomy (GTDB): domain Bacteria; phylum Bacillota_I; class Bacilli_A; order RF39; family UBA660; genus Coprosoma. The sequence goes on from CALVIE010000032.1 coordinate 12,916, forward strand.
TTTGGGCAATTGGTGGCGATGGCTGGGCTTATGATATAGGTTTTGGCGGTATTGATCATGTACTTTCTTCTTCAAGTAATATTAACATTTTGGTTTTAAATACGGAAGTTTATTCAAATACTGGAGGTCAGGCATCTAAGGCAACACCTTTTGGCATGGTGGCTCAGTTTGCAGCTTCTGGTAAGAAAAATTATAAAAAGGATTTGGCGAGAATTGCGATGGCTTATCCAAATACTTATGTGGCTCAAGTATCAATGGGTGCTAATATGATGCAGTGTATCAAAGCTTTTAATGAGGCAATAAAACATAATGGACCATCTATTATAATTGCTTATTGTCCTTGTATTTCTCATGGTAACAAAAAAGGTATGGGATGTTCTATAGAAGAAGAGTCTTTGGCTACTAAATGTGGATATTTTCCAATATTTAGATATGATGGAAGGAATTTTAATTTAGATAGTCCAAGTCCTAATTTTGATTTATATGAAGAGTTTTTGAATGGTCAAACTAGATATAGTATGCTTAAAAATGTAAATCCAGATAGGGCGGATGAGTTACTTAAAATTAATAAAGAGGAAGCTATGAAAAGGTTTGAATATTATAAAAGTTTAGTTAAATAGTGAATTGTTAAGGGAAAGTTAAATTTGAAGAAACAAGTGATTTTTCAAAAATATTACTTGTTTTTTTTTTTTTTTTTTTTTTTTTTTTTTTTTTTTTTTTTTTTTTTTTTTTTATTTAAATATAAAAAATTAAATTTATTTTTATTAAATTTTTAATTAGTTTTTTAATTTTATTAAT
>CALVIE010000033.1 GCA_944329385.1 uncultured Bacilli bacterium
TATACCATATAAATCACGGTATTTAACTTATTCTACTTATATTTAATTATTTTAATAAATCTACTTCTTGAATAATTTGTTATTTTGCGAGTGTGCAATTATAGTAAATAAAAAGCCAGCAAATGAATGCTAACTTTTTTGTTTCTGAAATTGTTTCCAAATTATTTTCTTATTTTATAAGGTTTTTAAGGTTGTTCCAAAGTTTTGTTAACATCTTTTCTAATTTTGGAAACAAAATGGAAACAAAGCAACTATTTTTTGTATTTTTTTAATTTTTGAAGTTCTCACAAATCCTTATTTTACGCATTTTTGCCACAACACTGTTTATACTTCTTACCAGAGCCACATGGGCATGGGTCATTTCGACCTATTTTGTTAACTCTTTTTGGAGTTTGTTTTTTCACTTTGCCTTTATCTTCATTTGGTGTTCCTTTAATTACTTGCTGTCTTTCGGTGTTTTGCCTAATTTCAGCATTTAATAAGTATCTACTAACGTCCATATCAATGGTAGCTAAGAGATTATCAAACATTTCATAGCCTTCGGCAGTATAAGCTTGAAGTGGGTTTTCTTGGGCATACTGTCTTAGATAAATTCCTTCTCTAAGTAAACTCATAGAATTGATGTGCTCCATCCAATGAGTATCAATTACTCTTAAGGTGATAGCTTTTTCAAATTCGTTTTTAAGTTCATCTGGAAAATCTTTGATTTTTGCTTCATATTCTTCTACTACATGTTCATAGATAGTTTCTGTTAAGCTTTCTGGGTCTAGAACATCTAATTCATCAACTGATAAGTCTTGTTTTAATAAATTTTCATTAACGGTTTCCAAAATTTCACTGACATCTAGTCCTGTTAATTTATTATTATCAATTAAATGACTATTAACAATATTTCTAATATGATTTTTGAAGTGTTCAAGGGTACTAGAGTGAATTGAGTCACTATCTAAGATTTGATTTCTTTTTCCATAGATAATCATTCTTTGGTTATTAATGACATCATCATATTCTAGCAAATGTTTACGAGTATCATAGTTATTACCTTCAACACGTTTTTGAGCTGATTCAATTGATTTAGATAAGGCTTTACTTCTGATAGAAAGTTCGCCATCAAAACCTACTCTTTGAAGTAAGGCTTTAGCTCTATCGGTTCCGAATCTAACCATCAAATCATCTTCAAATGATACACAGAATTGAGTCATTCCTGGGTCACCTTGACGTCCAGAACGACCTCTTAATTGGTTATCAATACGTCTTGATTCATGTCTTTCAGTACCTAAAACGCATAATCCACCTAATTCTTTAACACCTTTACCTAATTTGATATCTGTTCCACGTCCGGCCATGTTTGTGGCAATTGTTACAGCGCCTTTTTCTCCGGCTTTAGCAATAATTTCAGCTTCACGAGCATTATTTTTTGCATTTAATACTTCATGAGGAATCTTTTCTTTTTGAAGCATTTTACTTAATTTTTCACTGTTTTCAACGGCAACAGTACCAACTAGGACTGGTTGTCCTTTGGCGTGTCTTTCTTTGATTTCTTTAACAATTGCTCGATATTTTCCTTCGGCAGTTGCGAATATTAAGTCACTAAAGTCTTCACGAATTATAGGTTTATTTGTTGGTATTTGAATAACATACATGTTATAGATTTCTCTAAATTCTTCTTCTTCTGTTTTTGCGGTACCAGTCATACCAGCAATTTTTTTATACATTCTAAATAAGTTTTGGAATGTGATTGTAGCCAATGTTTTTGTTTCTTCGTTGATTTGAACTCCTTCTTTAGCTTCAATAGCTTGGTGAAGTCCTTCTGAGAAAGCTCTACCTGGCATTAGACGACCTGTGAATTGGTCAACAATGACAATTTTTCCATCTTGAATAACGTAATCAAAGTCTTTTTTCATACTATAGTTAGCATGTAAAGCTTGATTGATGAAGTGAACTAAAGTTGCATGTTCGATGTCATATAGGTTTTTAATGTTAAAATATTTTTCGGCTTTTTTGATTCCTTCTTCATCTAATGATGTAGCTTTAGTTTTTTCATCATAGATATATCCTTCGTTTTCTTTTAATGTTTTAACAAATTTATCGGCCTGAATATATAGATTAGCTGATTGCATTTTTCCACCTGATATGATTAATGGTGTTCTAGCTTCATCGATTAATACTGAGTCAACTTCATCGATAATAACGAAGTTTAATGGTCTTTGGACTCTATCTTCAGCTCTTACAACCATATTATCTCTTAGATAGTCGAAACCGATTTCATTGTTTGTAGAATACATAATATCACAGTTATAGGCTTCTCTTTTTTGAACTTGGTTATATTCACGGTAATTAATACCTACTGTTAAACCTAAAAATTCATATATTTTTCCCATCCATACGGCGTCACGGCCTGCTAGATATTCGTTTACTGTGATGATATGAACTCCTTCACCAGTTAAAGCATTTAAATAAGCTGGTAAAATAGAAGTTAAGGTTTTACCTTCACCTGTTTTCATTTCAGCTATATTACCATAATGAATAGCTAAACCACCTAATAGCTGTACATAGTATGGTTTTTCACCAATAACACGGTAAGCAGCTTCTCGTGCTACTGCAAAGGCTTCTACTTTAATATCTTCTAAAGTTTCACCGTTTTGTAATCTTTCTTTAAATTCTTTTGTTTTTGCTTTTAATTCTTTATCGGTTAGTTTTGATATTTCTTCGTCTAAATTATCGATTTCATCAGCAATTTTTTTAAATTTTTCTAGTTCTTTATATTCATGATCAAATACTTTTTTTAGAAATTTCATATTGTTCATCCTTTCGTCTATATAGTATTTTACCAAAAAAAAGGGGAAATTCATAGAAAAACAAGGAAAAAAATCAAAATAAATTGAAATTTGTCCTTGTTTTATTTTCAATTTAATAATTTAATTAACTGATGATGAATTTATATGAAATAGTTTGCTATTTCTAGTATACTATTTATTATAATTAGTGGCTTAGAAATTTTTATATTAATACTTACTAATTTTCAAATTTTATTTCTTTTCACACAAAAGATTACTTAAAATTTAAATAAGTAATCTTGATTTTTTATTTTTCTTTGATTAATCCATAGTTGCCATCTTCTCTTTTATAGATAACTTCTATATCTCCAGTTTTTGAGTTTCTGAAAATAAAGAATGTGTGATCAATTAGATTCATTTGTAATATTGCTTCGTCTTCACTCATAGGTTTAAGTTCAACACTTTTGCGTTTAACGATTTTACTTTTATCGTCTTCATTTTTTTCTACCTTATAGTCAGTAACAAAGCCAGGAAATTTGTCTTTAATAACTTTTTTACTCATTCGTGTTTTATTTTTACGAATTTGTCTTTCTAACTTATCGATTATTAAATCGATAGCAGCGAAAGGATCTTTGTGGGTTTCTTCCGCACGTAAAATTACTTTTTTGACTGGTATGGTTACTTCTACTTTATAGTTTGGTTCAATAGTTCTAATTAGAACTGTAGCAGTAAAAGCTTCCCCTTCATTAAAGTACTTTTCAAGCTTTGAAAGTTTTTTTTCTGCGTGCTCTTTGAGGTCATCTGTGACTTTGACTTTTTTGCCACGAATTATATATTTCATATCATCACCTTCCACTTACATTATACCATAAATTTTATGTATTTTATATGTTTTTCTTTGGAAAATTATGTGTTTTTAGAAAGAAAAAAACTACACAAGTGCAGTTTTAATTTCGACAACGTTTTTTGCTTGCAAGCCTTTGTCAGTTCTGACTAAATCAAATTCAACGTATTGGCCTTCAACTAAAGTTTTATAACCTGGCGTTAAAATAGCTGAATAATGGACGAATATATCTTCTTTATCGTTGTATTCTATAAAGCCAAAACCTTTTTCGTTGTTGAACCATTTTACTTTGCCTTTCATTTCTACATCTCCCTCCTAGTAAATCTCTTACAATACTAGTATAATCTAAATCTTATTGATTTTCAATTAAATAAGTATTGCATTTTCCGACAAAAATTTCACTACTATAACAAATAAAATAATGTGCACAAGTACTACATCGACGAGTTTAATTTTACACGTAGTATTAAAATAATTGTGGTATTTTGTTCAAATGAATGTTTATTTTGTCTTAACGCTAACAAGTGTCACAAGTAGAATACTTTTATTTCAAATTTGCATAAATAACAATCATTTAAACATTTTGCATATTTTTTTACAAATTTTGCGATATGATTTTAACGTAGAGAAAAAGTGGCGAGGTAGTATTATGAAAGAAGCTTTTATTGATAACTCTATGAATATAATTAAAAAATATTATCCCAATTATTCAGAAGTTAAGCTTGCTGAATTAAAATATGGATTGCTTGCATTATATTTATTAATATCAAAATCAATTATTATATTTGGAATTGCTTTAATACTAGGTATATTTAAAGAGCTACTAATTTTTACATTAATATATAATTTTATAAGACTTCCTTCTTTTGGAATACATGCTTCTAAAAGTTGGATATGTTTAGTTGTTTCTTCTATGGTATTTATTTTGACAACTTATTTATGTAATGCAATTATAATACCAATTAATTTTAAAATTGTTTTAGGAATTTTTGGAATTATTTTAATGAATAAGAATGCTCCAGCTGATACAGCAAAAAAGCCAATTATTAGTCCTAAAAGAAGATTTGTTTATAAAACAATTTCAACTTTTTTAGCATTTATTTTTGTTATTTGTTCATTGATTATAGAAAATAGTTTCTTAGCAAATTCTTTTGTTTTAGCTTTAATTATTCAATGTGTAATTATAGCACCTACAACTTATAAGATTTGCGGTGAAACATACGATAACTATAAAAGTTATCAGCAATAATTTTTGGTTTAAATTTTTATAATTTAAACATATAAAAAGAAAGGAGTATATTATGAATTTCATTGCATCATTATTATCTTCAATCGGAGGTATGTTTGCAAACGTAAATAGTGTTGCCTGCGGTTTATGGTGGTTTGATGAACCTGAATGTCCAAAAAGTTTAGTTAAATAAAAATGTAGATTTAATTGTCTACATTTTTATTTTGAGCGTTTGAGTAAAGCTATCACGTTTAATACTTCTTTCATTTTCTAATCTTCCTATTTCTTCATTTAAAATTTGGTTAACTAAAGTTAATCCATAACCATGGCCATCACCTTTTGTAGTGTATTTGGCTTCAGCTATTTTATCTAAATCTAAGTTGCCTTTAAAATTATTCGTAATATCGATGCATAAAGAACTATCCATTATGTATATTTCTATAGATATGATTTTCTTTTTCAAATCTTTGACAGCATCAATGGCATTATCTAAAAAGACACCTAAAATATTACATATTTTCAAAACTATATTTTCATCTAATTCTATTAGGTCAGTTGTTTTAACATCTCTAGAAATATTTAATGAATGCTTTATATTCAATTCATCCATTAGACATAGTTTAGAGTATATTGTAGCTCTAAGTCCTCCTGATGGTATTTTGGCTGTTTTCTTCATAATTTTTTCATTATCTTTAATTTTATTGTTTATTAGAGCATCTATATATTTAATAACATCTTCTTTTTTATCACCATCTCTTAGCATATTTCTTACTGTATAAAATTCATTTCTATTTTCATGGCTATACATACTAAACTGATTAATCATGACTTCATATTCTTTTAAGCTAGAAATACTAGTTTGATATTTACTACTAATTTTATTATAGTTATTTTGAATTTTTGTAGACATAATGATAATTGATATAAATATTACTGCCATTAAGGTATTAGTAATTAAAACTATAGTAATTGGTAGTTTCATGTGACTTTCAGCAGTTGAAATAACTAATATTAAAATAATAATTAATGGATAAATAATATTTTCTTTATTTTTGGTATTATTATTAAATAAATCATAAATTCTTTTTATAAATTTGAATTGTATAATAATACTAGAAACACAAAAAATACACATGTTAAGTAATATAGATGGTAATGGTTCAAACAACAATTCGTATATTTCATTACCAAACGCAACTGAACATACAATAATAAATACAAATTCATTTATTGCTAATATCATTTGTGAAATAACTACAGTAATAATTGATGTTTTTAAATTTTTGGTTATTACAAAATATTTTATAATAATTAATATTAGAAAATTAATTATAATTTTATATGGATTCGAAAAAATACAATTAATGGCTGTAATGATTATCGAAAGTGATAACCAAATAAATAATAATTGTATTTTATTTTTCTTTAGACTTTCTAATTTGTTCCAACATATTAAAGAAAATGCAATAACAAACCCATTACCTATAAAAGCACTTATAACCTGTATAATTTCGTTTGTCATATTTATTTCAACTCCTTATCAAATCTAGTAGAAACTAAATCTGAAGTCATACCATTATCAAATGTGACTTGTTTTTGCGATTTGCTAAAAGTTAGGATACGCTTTTTGTTCATGATACATGCACGATGAGTTTTAACGAAGTTGTCATTAACCATTTCTTCTAATTCACTTAAGGATTTACTAACTTTAAATTCGTTATAATCTGTAACAATTATACATTTTCTATCAACACTATCTCTAGTAATATATAAAATATCATCTTGTGGAATTGTATAAAATGTTCCATTATCTTTAAATCTTATGATTTTTTTAATTTTAAATATTTGTAAAGCTTTATCGATGGAATTAATTAGTCTTTCTTCACAGTTATCAAATTTATTAATGTACGATAAAAATAGAAAATCATTTTTCATTACTACATGGCCTAATTCTTGATGACCTGTTAAGAAAATCAAAACACTATCTACATCTTTGTTTCTAATAATTCTTGCAATATCTATACCAGATTTAGTAGGTGCTTCAATATCTAATATATAAATTTTAAAAGATAATCTAGATTCAATTATTTTCATAAATTCACTATCATAATCTTTAAAAATATGAGTTTTATATTCTATTTTATTTTTCATCATATAGGTGTCAATTACTCTTTCTACCATTTCACGGTACTGTTTAATATCATCACAAACAATAAAATTTATCATAAATATTACCTTTCCCCTCTTAACTATATCTTTATTAGTTATATTTACCTATGTAAATATACCACAATTTTTGCTTTAATACAATAAAAAAAGGTAACTTTTTTACATATTACCTTGTTCTTTTTGATTGAATTTCATCCCATACTTCACTACCTTTATCTTTGAGAGAATCAAGGGCATCTAAACCTTTGGCAGCAGTATCTGTAAACCAATTTTTAAGTCTTTCTTTATAGTTTGGAATTAAATCGTCTAGGGTATTATCTAAAGTATTTAAAGCCTTTTTTGCGTTTTGTTTTCCTTCTTCACTTAAATCATTGAATGTTACTCCATCAATTTCACCACCATTAAATATAAAGTCACTTAATACATGAAAATTATCCATTGCTTTATCTAATTCATATTGAACTTCTTCACTATTAGCAGATTCTTGAGCACTATTTTTTAAATTTTCTGCACCATCTAACATAATGCTGATAGCGGCTTCGGCGGCAGTATCTTTTTCTTTTTGCATTTTTAAATATTCTTCTATTTCATCAGTGCTTTGATTTTGTTTTGTTTGTGTATTTGATGTATCGGTCATAGTTTGTGTTTTGTCAGGTTGACATCCAGTTAAGGTACTGATGAGTGAAATACTAAAAATAGCAATTAATCCTTTAGTATATATTTTTTTATTCATATACATTCCTTCTTTCGCTTATATTATAACAAATATAGTGGAAAAAGCAAATTATACGCCGCCTATTTCACCTTGCTTTCTTAAATATATTTTTCTAAGCCAATCTACTGGGACAACTGTTAAGGATAAAAGAAGCATTATTTCAAATTCGTTTATGTTTAATCCATAGGCTCTGAATAAATCACCACCATAATAAATTAAATAAACTTGTACCGCTATAATAAAGATAATTGTAATGAGAAAAACTTTATTTTTATGGAGATTAGCAAGCAAATTTAATCTATGAGTTCTAGCATTGAAGGCATTAAAAATACCCATAAAAATGAAAAGTCCAAAGAATGCTGTCATGAGATATTTATCATCTAAACTATCTCTAAATATACTGTGGATAAGTGGAGATTTTAGAAAAAATATGCACATTATTGCGGTGTAGGCTCCGGTAAAAAAGATTTCATCTTTCATATAGCGATTAATAATATTTTCATTTTTACTTTTTGGTTTTTCTTCCATATATTCTTTTAAAGGCGGTTCAAAGGAAAATGCGATTCCTGCTAAAGTATCCATAACCATATTAATCCATAACATTTGAATGACTGTTACAGGAACGTCAACACCAATGAATGGTCCAATAATAGAAATACTAACGGCACATATATTCATAGTAAGCTGGAAAATAATAAATTTTCTGATACTTTTAAAGATTGTTCGTCCGTATAAAATAGCATTTGAAATCGATAATAGGTTATCATCTAATATTACAATATCACTAGCTTGTTTAGCAACTTCTGTACCAGAACCCATTGCGAAACCAACATCGGCTTTTTTTAGTGCGGGGGCGTCATTAACACCATCACCAGTCATACCAACAATAAGATCTTCAGCCTGAGCAATTTTGACTATTCGGCTTTTATCTTGTGGGAGTGCTCTGGCAAGTACTTTTAAATTAGGAAGTATTTTTTTTATTTCTTCATCTGATTTTTGGTTAAATTCTTTACTAGTAAGTATTATATCATTCGAATTAGTGATAAGACCAACTTCTTTGGCAATAGCTTTGGCAGTATCAATGTTATCACCAGTTATCATAACTGTATTGATGTGTGCTTTATTTATTATTTTTAGTCCCTCAATAGCTTCTGGTCTTACTTCATCTTTAATGTATACTAAGCCGATTAAAGTAATTCTTTCAATTTTTGTATTTGATGTGGTTCCAAAGGCCAATACTCTAATACCTTGATCTGTGGCTTTTTTGATTTGGTTTATAATTTTTGTTTTATTGACAAGTGCTCTTTTTTGTTCATTTTTATAATAATGAGTGCATTTTTCTAAAATTATTTCTGGAGCGCCTTTAATAAAGATTATATTTTTTTTGTTATATTCAATTTCGGTTAGAGAATATTTATTTTGACTATTGAATGGGATTTGATTTATTTGTTTATAATTAGTAGTTGATTTTTGAAAAAATTTTAATAAAGCTCTATCAGTAATATTTCCTCCAATAGGAGTGTTTTTTTCGCTGTAGGTGCTTTCATTATTGGCAGTTAAAGCTAATTTTACTCTTGTATAGTAGGAGGGATTCTTTTTTAATTCATATTCATTTTTAAAAATATTACCTTCAATATCTGTAATTGCTATAACATCTAATTTACCTTTTGTAATTGTTCCGGTTTTATCTGTAAATAAAATGTTTAAATTCCCTGCAGTTTCTATACCAGTTAATTTTCTTACTAATACATTATTTTTAAGCATTCTTTTCATGTTTGATGATAATACTAGAGTAACCATCAATGGTAATCCTTCTGGTACAGCTACAACAATAATCGTGACTGAAAGGGTTAATGCTTTTAAAATATAACCAAACATTAATGGAAAATTAGTGATGGTATTAATAATTTTATCTAATTCGAAGTTATTTTCAATGATAGTTACTGAAAATAGATAAGATATACTTACAAGGATGGCACCGATATAGCCAATTTTACTAATTATTTCAGCTAGTTTTATCAATCTTAATTTTAATGGACTAATTGGAGATTTTTCGCCTACTTCTTTAGCTAATTTACCATAAAATGTATTTTGTCCTACTTTTGTTACTTCCATGATAGCAAGACCTTGATATACTACTGATGAACGATATACATCATTTCCTTTTACTTTGGTTTTTTCTTTCATTTCACCATTTAAACTTGATTCATTAACAGAAATATTACCAGTTATTATTTTACCGTCTGCAGGAACTTCATCTCCTGGGTTTAATAAAACAATATCTCCCACAACGACGTCATCAATGCTTATTTCTTCTACTTTACTGTTTCTTTTAACTTTTATTTTAATTTTTGAAGCATCTTTTTGTAGTTGTTCAAAGGCTTTTTCACTTCCATATTCAGATAGCGTGGAAATGAATGATGCTAGAAATATAGCTATTACAATTCCAATTGTTTCATACCAATCAAAATTTTGAAATAAAAATAATGTTTTCACTACTAAGGCAATAATTAATATTTTGATAATAGGATCTCCTAAGGTAGCAATAAGCTTGTGCAGGAAACTTTCTTTTTTTGATGCGACAATTTCATTACTTCCGTATTTTTTTAGGTTTTTTATTACTTCTTCATTTGTTAGGCCTTTTGGCATAGAAGCACCTCCTAACAAACAATATTATTAAGTTTTATTTTTTATGTGAAATACTGTTCGACAAAAAAACTGCTTATTTAGTAGATTTAAGCAGTCCTTCTTCTTTTAAAAGATTATATATACATGAATAACTACGACTATTATAAAATTTACAAAATTTTCGAATACTAACATTTGTTTTTTTATAAAGACTTATTATTTTTTTTCTTTCTTCTTCACTCATGACATTAGATGGTATTCTATTTTTATTACCATGAACAAAGCTAACAGTTCCTTTAATGACTTCTTTTTTTAGTTTTAAAATGTATTTAGGATGGTATCCAGTGATTGTTGCAATTTCTTTATATGTTAAAAATGTTTGATTGTTTAGTTTTTCGTTAATAAGTTTTACCGCTTCTTCTTTTTTTGTCATTTGTTACGCTCCTTGCTATGGAATGGTAATATTTTTGTAAGATAATACCTTAGACATTATTTTTACATCTATTCCTTTTTTGGAAATTCTTATCTATTATATCATATATTAATGGTTTTAAAACAAAATTTGTCTGAAAAAGCTATGTGTTTTAATCACTTTTTTTGACACGTTTTTTATTATACATGGTTTTAACAGTATTATCAATTATTTTGATATATTTCTTTGATTGTTTTAAAAGTTCAGTGACAAAAATAGAAGGATTGTTTTTATTTACTAAAAGAATATTATTATTTTTGGTTCTAGTTAAGGCAACGTAAAATAATCTTCTTTCTTCTTCATAGTTTGTTTTTGTTTGCGTTAAATATTTTAAGTATTCACTATTTTTTATTTTATTTGGAAAACCAGTAATGGCGTTTTCTAAGTTTATAATAATAACATTTTCAGCTTCTAGACCTTTTGATTTATGGACTGTCATGTATGTCATTTTTTTTAATGAAGGGATTTGGGTGTTATCTTTTTGATTACGTCCTAAAATGAGTGTTTTATTATTTTTAGGAATTTTGGACCATATTTCTTTGATGCTATTTTGATAATAATATATATAAATGGGATATAGTTCATGTTTTTGAGCAGAAAGTTTTTTATTTATTTGATTTTTATTTTGCATAATGAATTTTTTTGTTATTTTTAAAAGTTCTTGATTATTACGATATGTTTGTTTTAGTTTTAGAATTTTAGATTTAGGAAAGTATTTTTTAAAATTTAAAAATATTTCTAGGTTACTTCCGGTAAAACTGTAAATTGACTGCCAATCATCACCAACGGCTATTAGTTTGGCGTTAGTTTTGAGTTGAATTTCTTTGATTAGTTCACATTTGTTTAGTGAAGTATCTTGATATTCGTCAATAATTATATATTTATAGGGATAGATACCATCTTCTTTGATGATTTCTGTGGCTTTATTTATCATATCGTGAAAGTCTATTTGATTTGTTTCTTTTAAGTATGTTTGATATTCTTGGTATATTTGTTTTACTAAATTTAAAAATAATTTATGTCTTTTTCTTATTTTTATAAAGTTTTCTTTTTTATTAATTTGATGGAATTTATTAAAATGAAACAAATTATAATTATTACTTTTGAAAAGGTTGATAAAGGTTTTGATGATATCTATTATTTGTGGAAAATATTTTGAATTAATTAAAATATTATTTTTTATAATGGGAATATTTCCTTTACCTATTTCAGTAAATTTGACATTTATGATTTGGTAGAGATTTTGAAATTTTTTTAGTTTATTTATGATTATTTTTTCTAAGGTTTGATTATCTATTAATTTTACTTGTTGATTTCTTTTTATGATTTCATAGCCTAAACTATGAAAAGTTTTTACTTTAATATAAATATTTTCTTTTTTTAGTTTATTTTGTAATTCTGCAGCAGCAGATTTAGTGAAAGTAATACAAAGTATTTCTTCTGGCATGATATGTTTTTTTATTAAATATTTGATTTTATAGATAATAGTTAGAGTTTTTCCGCAGCCAGCTCCGGCAATGACTAAAAGATTTTTAGATTTATTTTTAATTACTTTTTTTTGATATCTATCCAATTTAATTTTTTCCACAATAAAACACCTCTATATATATTAATATACGAGGTTTTTTTGTTATTTCCTTTTTTAGTTATTTGCATTAGCTACAATTGTATAATATAGTGTACGGTCACTATCAGTAATTTCACCGTTTTGTTTACCTATGGTAATAACAAATACTCCATTATTTGCCTCTGCATATGTCATATCGGTTGGAACGCCATTCATTTTTGCATCTTTTGTAATTAAAAATTTAGTTCCATTATAGTTTGATTCAATGGTTGTAGCATTTGTAAAGTCAAGAGGTTTATTATTTTGAGCAGCTGCTTGTTTAAGTACACTGATAATTGAATTTTTCATTCTTGAGTAATCGCTATATTTTTGATTATTAAAATATTTAATTACTACGATAATATTTATATCTTTATCAGTAATTAATAAACCTTCTTCGGATGGGGTTACATCTAGTTCTTTTGGTATTTTAAAGTTAAAACCACTATAAGTGACAATATTACTATTTTCATTTTCTGTATTATTAGTGTTATTTTCTGTGGTGGTTTCTTGATTATTAATATTGTTTTCAATTTCTGTATTAGTTTTTTCTTTATTATCTTTATGTGTGTCGTTTACTTTTAGAATACTTGAAACTGTCAATATAGCGATAATAATGATTATTATTAAAATTATTATAGGCCATGGCTTTTTATGAGATGTTTTATTTGTGTTTGATAGATTTTCTGATTGGGGAATAATTGGGGTATTAGAAATTGGTTGATTAGTTATTATGTTTTCATTTGTTGTTTGTGACTGGTTTGGTGTTTGAGGATTAATTTCTTGATTAGGTACAGGTTGATTTTGTATTTGAGTATTAGTTTCTTGATTAGGTACAGGTTGATTTGACTGAATGCTATTTACATGTCTATTTATTCTTGAACCACAATTTGAACAGAAAACCATATTATCTTTTACTTCTGAGCCACAATTTGGACATTTCATATTTGTTTCCTCCTTTTATTATAAAGTACCATATATAGAAATAAGTTACAATCTTTTTTTAGTAATTGTAACTTATATTTCATAAATTTTACATATATCATTTAATTATTTTTAAAACTTCGTCTTTATCTTTGAATGAAAATTCATCACTACCTAGAATTTGGGTATCTTCACTACCTTTACCTAATATTAATAAAATGTCTTTATCTTGGAGCATACTGATACCTTTTTTTATAGCTTCTTTTCTATTGGTAATTTTTTCAAAATTTTCAGTTTTTAAATTTTGAGCCATGGAATC
>CALVIE010000034.1 GCA_944329385.1 uncultured Bacilli bacterium
GAAGTATCTGCTGTTGGTGCAGGATTCACATTTGTATTTACTTCTCCCATATTAACTGAAGTATCTGCTGTTGGTGCTGGATTCACATTTACATTTATTGCAGAATTATCAACAGTTTGATCAACCCCATTTATAGAAGAAGGTTCGTTTGAATTAACAGGCGTAGCTGTACTATTAACTTGATTAGAAAAATCAAAACTATAATTCATACCATTTTGTGAATCAGTATTGTTATTTATTGCATTATTCTTTTCATCCATTTTATATATCCCTCCATATTCTAAAATAATTATACATAAAATATAAAGCAATGTCAAAATAAAACATAGTAATTATTACGCAAAATTATCAATCAACTGAACAAAATGCCAAAATAAATTTTGTGCGTTATTATCTCACGGTAAGTTATTTCTACTTCTAAGGCTCCTAAGGCTCCTCCATATAGAGTATCAGATGAAAGCATCTTCTAAACTAAACAAACTTGTACGAAGAGCACAACTATCCACTTCTTTTAGCCACTCTTTTTCTTTAGATA
The DNA here is from genome assembly GCA_944329385.1 of uncultured Bacilli bacterium. GTDB lineage: Bacteria > Bacillota_I > Bacilli_A > RF39 > UBA660 > Coprosoma. The sequence goes on from CALVIE010000034.1 coordinate 536, forward strand.
GTGATGGAATTAATTTTATTTAATCAAAAGCACTTCTACTTTTCCCTGCTATCTTATATTCTTTGATTTTATCATCTAAAAAATGATTATATATAAATCTTGCACATCCAATTGTTTTATTGATTAACTCTTCTTGCTTTTTATCAGGATAAAGTCTAAACACATAACCTTTTAATATTTTCATAGCATCACCTTCTATCTTTGGTGTATTCACTATAACACATACTATTTATTTTGCAAAGGTTTTTACAAACAAATGTTTCTGACTATCTAGAATTTATTTTTGCGAAGCAAATTCCTAATAAAAAAAATAAACTGATAAGTTTATCAACTATCAGTTTATTTCATATTATAATAATCACGTACTTTTTTATTAATTTCTTCAGTAATTGCTGGATTTGCTCTCAAATAATCTTTTACATTTTCCTTACCTTGACCAATTTTTTCACCATTATAAGCATACCATGCACCAGATTTTTGAATAATATCAGCTTGAGCACCTAAATCGATCAATTCACCCTCATGTGATATACCAGTTCCATACATAATATCAACCTCACAAGTTTTAAATGGTGGAGCCATTTTATTTTTAACTACCTTCACTTTTACTTTATTACCAACAATATCTACACCCATTTTAATTTGCTCACTTCTTCTAATATCAAGACGAATAGAAGAATAAAATTTTAAAGCTCTACCACCAGGTGTCACCTCAGGATTTCCGTAAGCAACCCCAACTTTTTCTCTAAGCTGATTAATAAAAATCGCAATTGTATTTGTTTTATTAATAACACCAGCTAACTTTCTTAATGCCTTACTCATAAGCCTAGCCTGAAGTCCTACTTGAGCATCGCCCATTTCTCCCTCAATTTCCGCCTTTGGAACTAAAGCTGCTACTGAATCAATTACAATTACACTAATAGCACCACTTCTAACTAAAGCTTCAGTAATTTCTAAAGCCTGTTCACCATTATCCGGCTGAGAAAGTAAAAGTTCATTTATATCAACTCCAAGCCTAGCAGCATACTGTGGATCTAAAGAATTTTCCGCATCAATAAAAGCAGCCTTACCTCCAGCCTTTTGAGCTTCCGCAATTGCATGAAGAGCAAATGTAGTCTTACCACTAGACTCTGGACCATATATTTCAATAATTCTTCCTTTTGGATACCCTCCAATACCCAAAGCCACATCAAGAGCAATACTTCCACTAGAAATAACATCTATTTCTCGAGACTCATTATCACCCAAACGCATGACTGAACCTTTACCAAATTGTTTTTCAATATCTGCTAAAACCTGTTTCAAATTTTGACTAGCATCATCAGTTGTCTTTGCCATTTATTTTCCTCCTTCTTCACTCCTACAATGATATTTTATAATATTTAAAAACAAATGTCAACAGTTTTACGAACATTTGTTCAAAAAAACAATAAAATTAAAAAGGCTTAAATGCCTTCTTCAAATATATATTTTTTATTCATAGTAAAATATTGAATTCCCGAAATAATAGAAAGTACTGCTGCCACAATAAGTAAAAAATCAGAAATATGTATATTCCAAAGTTCAAATGGTAAATTATAAAATAAAGTTAAAACAATACCAACCATAAGCGATGCTGTTTTAAACTTACCAGTCTTAATAGCCGCAACCACACATCCCTTAGAACCTGCCACCATTTTAATAGAATCAACAATCGTATCTCTAATAATGATAACTACTGGAATAATAGGATGAATAAACCCTTGTGCACATAAAATAATCAAAACTGAATTAACTAAAATTTTATCAGCTATTGCATCCATCATTTTTCCAAAATCAGTAATCAAATTTCGTGACCTAGCAATATAACCATCCACAAAATCAGTAAGTGAAGCCAATATAAAAAGTACTCCAGCAATCGGATAACGAATATCCACACTTAATAATTCATTAATAAAAAGAGGTGGTATATCAATTCCCATCGCTGAAAATGGAAATAATAATATAATTATAATTATAAAAGTCATAAAAATTCTAAGCATTGTAAGCTTATTTGGTAAATTCATAAATTAACTACCTACTTTCTGTAATAATAACACCTTCTGTAAAATCATCGTTATCAGATGTATTTAAATTAATAATCAAATACACTATAAGTACAATTAAAATCATTATAATTGCATAAACTCCAAACATAATAATTGATACATGATTTCTTTTTTCTATAGTATAAGGTGACTTAATTTTTCTAATATCTTTTTTCTTCTTTTTAGCGGCCTTTATATCCTCTAAAGATAATCTCGATGTATAATCAAATAAATACTCATTAAATTCATCAACCAAATCTTCCTTATCAAGACCTAAATATTTTGCATAATCTCTAATAAAATATTTTAAATAGAAAACATCCTTAAAAGCATCCGTATTTCCTGATTCAATATTTTCTATCTGAGATGGCCTTAATTTTAAATCTTCAGCCACTTCTTCAATTGAAACACCAATGCTTTCTCGGGCTTCTTTTAATTTTTCGCCAATCTCTTTCATGATAATCCTTTCTAATAATAAATAATATTTTATAAGCCATGTTCTGTACCTAAAATAGGCGGCAAACATTTATCTATTGCTAAAAGCAATCCCATAAGAAATTCTTATTCTTTCTTATTAGGCTCCCCTACCAAAATTTGGGTTTCTTACTTGCGGGGTTTACCACGTTTCACTCTTTTATTTCTAAAAGCATCGTCACTGCGGCACTTTATGAAGCATCACCATATCAAAAACTTAGGTTAAGCCTCGCCGTTAGTTAAAAACTACCATAGGTTATTTTTTCCCTATGCACAAACACTACAGTCATCACAGACTGTGTAAGCATGGACTTTCCTCTACATTATTAAAAATGCAGCGTTTGCCAAAATATTATTTAGAATTTTCTCCGTAAATAATTTTTTCTAAATTAGAAAGCCTTCTAAGTAAATCTGCATTTGAAACTTCTGTAGGTGCAGCATTTCTTAAAACATCTAATTTAGTCCTCGCATTACGCACTTCTTGTTTTAATCTAATATTCTCATCAATTAAATCCTTCTTTTCACGTTCCAAATCTTTAATCATTGAAATCATTTCATCATAATCACTTATTACCTCATCTAAGAATTTATCTACCTCTTGGGGCCTATAACCTCTCGTATCAATTTTAAACTCTTTTTCTAAAATATCTTTTGGTGTAAGTAATAATCTTTCTTGAAGCACGGTATCCCCTCCTTAAACATTACCATTTTCTCAAAAAAAAAGCCATTTGTCAATGACTATATAAAACCCCAAATTCATATTATAAAACAGTAAACACAAGCAAATTATCTACGCTTTTGCAAACACTTCTTAGGATATAAATCTACCATTTTATTCTTCACTTCAGCAATCTTATTAGTAATTTTCATCTGTTTTTGTAAAAGATCATCTAACTGCCTACTTAAAGATATATATTCCAAACAATCATCAGAATTATATTCCTCATTATCAGCCATATTAAAAATCATTTCCACAAAATCTGTTAAATCGTTCTGATCATTGCTGGCTCTTAAAATAATCTCATTACGTACTCTATCAGAAGCAAAACTTAAAGCCATTGCATTTTGTTTCATAGCCTCTAAAACCACTTCAATATCATCTTTAAGTCTATCACTCGCAAATTCTAAATTCATACCATTATTTTTCAAAGAAACACATACTAACTCTTTATCATCTTTAATAATCTTAGATGCAAATTCTAAAGAAAAACCATTTTCTAATTTTTCTAACCAAACACTTCTTGCAATATCATTCATTATTAATTTCCCTCCTTAAAACACACAATATTATAACATTAACCAAAAAAAAGTCAAATAGAAAAAGACTACTCCAAAATAGCCTTAATTCTTCTAACTCCCGCACTACTTGATTCTTCTTTTTTTATTTTAAAATGACCAAGTAAAGACGTATGACTAACATGTGGACCACCACAAAGTTCCTTAGAAACATCACCGATTTTATAAACTGTAACCACATCTGGATATTTCTCTATAAATGTACACTCCGCACCAGAACGAAGAGCCTCATCTTTACTCATTTCTAACCTTTCCACAGGTAAATCTTCTTTAATCCACTCATTAACTAAATCCTCTACCATTTTCTTTTCTTCATCAGTCATCTTATGATCACATGGAAAATCAAATCTTAATCTTTCAGGTGTAATATTACTACCTAATTGATGAACATCTGACCCAATGACTTTTTTTAATGCTGCATTCAGTAAATGAGTGGCAGTATGATATTTAGTTTCCATCTCACTATTTCCAGAAAGTCCGCCTTTAAATTTACCTTTAGAAGCAGTTCTAGATTTTTCTTGATGTTCTCTAAACCTCTCATAAAATCCATCCACATCAACAGACATACCTCTATCTTTAGCTTCTTCTATAGTAAGTTCGATTGGAAAACCATAAGTATCATATAATTTAAATGCGATATTTTTATCAATAACCTTTGCATTCAAATCAACTAATTTCTCAAACTCTCTTAAACCCTTTTCCAAAGTTCTACTAAACTTCTTTTTCTCATTAGAAAGTACATCTAATACTACCTCTTTATTACAAGAAAGCTCACTATAATACTTCTCATATTTACTAATAATTAATAAAGCTATTTGTTCATCAAAATCACTATTAATATCAATACCAAGCTTTCTAGCTTGCCTAATATATCTCCTAATAAGCCTTCTTAAAATATAACCTTGATCTGTATTACTAGGTTTAATTGAAGCAGGATCTGCCGCAATAAACACTGACGTTCTAATATGATCTACTATAATCCTCATTGCCTTCTCGTTACCTTCATAAGAAAGGCCCGTAATAACCTCTAACTTATTAATAACATCGGACCAAATAGAACTCTTATAATTATCATCCACACCTTCTAAAACTGCCACAATTCGCTCTAATCCCATACCAGTATCAACATTTTTTTGTTTGAGCTCACTAATATTCCCATTTTCATCTTGATAAAACTCCATAAAAACATTATTCCAAATCTCAACCCATCTTTCATCAGAAGGATCAAACTTTGCAGGAATCTCATCATCACTTCTAAAATAAAATATTTCTGTATCACATCCACATGGCCCACTATCACCAGCAATCCAAAAATTGTCATCTTTTCCTAAATAGGCAATCCTATCTTCACTAATACCTTTTTCTTTCCAATAACCAGCCGAAACTTCATCTCTAGGAATCTTCTCATCTCCAGCAAACACCGTAATAGCAAGTCTTTCTACAGGAATATTTAAAACCTTAGTCAAAAACTCAAAACTATATCCAATAGACTCTTTTTTAAAATAATCACCTAAACTCCAATTTCCAAGCATCTCAAAAAAAGTATGATGTGTCTTATCACCAATCTCATCTAAATCAGTCAATCTCACACATTTTTGATAATCACAAAGCCTCTTACCATAAGGATGCTCCTCTCCCATTAAATAAGGAACAAGTGGTTGCATACCAGCTGTATTAAATAAAACTGTCGGATCGTTTTCTGGAACAATCGGACTACTAGGAATTTGTTTGTGTCCATTTTTAGTAAAATATTTTATAAACTCTTCTCTAACGTTCATCCTCACATCTCCTCATTAACTCAAAAACTTTTTCTTTCAAATCTTCTAAAGTTCCATCATTATGAATAACATAATCGTAACTATTATACTCATCTAACGCCACTTCCGTCAAATGTTTTTGTTCTTTTTTTGATAAAACACTATCATAACCATCCCTAATAACTTTAATACTTATAACATCATTAAAATTGTTTTTAGGCCATTCAATTTCACTTGGAAAACGTGCATCAGAAATAGTAGCTACATCAAAATAATAATCATAAACCTTTATATCTTCACAAAGCCTTCTAACAAATAAATCTTTATCTATTTTATTTCTAATAATATCTGTTCCAAGTTCTTGTAAAAGTTCCCTAGGTTTAGTATCGTCTTTTCCATCCCAGTTGCTTATCTTCTTCGCATATTCCTTAATATAACTACCATAAGCTAAATTAATAACCTTTAATCCTTTTTTTTCATAAAACTCTTTAATATATAAAGCAATAGTATCTTTACCATGTCTTGCTTTACCTGCAATCACATATATCCTCATATAATCTCTCCTTATAGAAAAACCACAAAATAGTGGTTTCCTTATTCTTCTATAATATCATTTTTTTCAATAATACCATATTTTTTATCAAAAAACTTAAATACCGTTTTTAAAGCCGCAATTATTGGTGTTGAAAGAAGCATACCAACAATACCAAAGAAATATCCAAAAATTAAAAGTCCAAGCATAATCGTGACTGGATGTAATTTTGTAGTTTTAGACATAATAATTGGCTGTAAAAAATTACCTTCTAAAAACTGAATAATCACAATTGAAATCAAAACTAATATTCCTGTCGTTGGGCTTTGCGTTAAACCTACTATTACTGCCGGAGCTCCGCCAATATAAGGACCCGCATAAGGAATAATATTAGTAAGTCCACAAAACAAGCCAAATAACATTGGTGCCTTAAGTCCTATTAACCAAAAGGCAATAGAAGAAATAACAAATATTAAACTGCAATCTAAAAGTGCGCCTTTCACATAATTTCTAAGTGAACCATTAACATCATCTAAAAGCGAAACCGTGGTATTTCTAAATTTCTTTGGAACAAAATTAAATAATTTATTACTGCTATCAAAATTAACAATTAAGAAAAATCCAATAATAAGTCCAACTACAAACACACCAAGCCCAGAAAATAAATTAGAAATAAAACCTATAATATTCTGAGGCATTGTTGTCGTTATATTAGTAGCTATTTTCTCAAGTGAAGCAAACATTTCTTGTTTCATTTTTGCAAAATCAAACACATTAGAATTTTCTAAATTATTAAATAAATCCGTTCCCCAAACTTTTACTGTATCAAACACATCAGGAATAATTCTAGCAAACTCTCTAACTTGATCAATTAAAAGTGGTATTAAAGTAACAAGTATTAAAAATATCACTATAAAAATAAGTAAATAAGTAATAATTGCTCCTAAAGTTCGCTTTATTTTTTTAGTTTCAAGCCATTTAATAAATGGATCAAAAAGCCATGCAATAAAAATACCGATAAAAAGGGGTAAACATATTTCCAATATTTTAAACACAAAATCTAATATTTTAGTTTCTTTAAATAATCTAATCACCACATAAGCAATAGCCGCTATAAGTAAAAGATAAAATACTCTCAAAACCCTAGAGGCCAAATCTGCAACTTCATTTACTTTTTTAATATCTAACTCTTTACTAACCTTACGGTTAAACATATTATCACCTAAACCGTTAATAACTCTTTCTCTTTCTCTTTCTCTTTTTCATCTATCACTTTATTATACTTGTTAATCAAATTTTGAACCTCATCCATTAAATTATCTTTTTCATCTTCCGTTAAATCCTCATTTTTCTTAATATCATTATTGCTATCCTGTCTAATATTTCTCAAATTAATTTTACCTTCTTCAGCAATTTGCTTAACTTGCTTCACATATTCTTTTCTAGTTTCCTCAGTAAGTGCTGGAATATTTAAAATAATACACTCTCCATTATTATTAGGGGTAAGTCCAATATTAGCTTCATAAATACCTTTTTCAATATCACTCAAACTAGATCTATCAAAAGGTTTAATCATAAGCTGTCTTGCTTCTGGAATAGAAATAGTTGCTAAAGATTTTAAAGGTGTAACCGTTCCATAATAACTAACCGTAACACCATCTAAAATAGCTGGATTAGCTCTTCCTGCTCTAACATTTGTAAAACGTTTTTCCATTACCTCAATTGCTTTTTTCATCTTACTTTCTGTTTCATTTAAAACATCGTTCATCAATATCACTCTCCATAAAATAATTATAATATATTTACCCTTTATTAGCAAGCAAACTAACTAAAGTTCCCTATTATAATTATATGATTTGTCATAAATATTTTAATCACCAATTATTTTTATACTCTATTATACAACTAAAAAATAAAACCATAAAAAAATTTTTTCTTCTGGAATTGATAGTTTCAAAAAATATCTATCATCTATTTTAGTCATAAAGCAATTAGCTGGATTTTCATAAAGATTACTATGCTCTTCAGTTAAAATATCCATTAAAGGAATACTATCATCTGGTTTGTAAAAATAAGCACTAGAAAGTAAATGACTATTTACTTTAGTTAACTTATCAGTTAATTTATCTAATGATATATTAACTAAATCAAACACTAAAGAATATTCTTGTTTCTCTTTATCTTGGGCAGAGATTTCAAAAGTCATTTGTTCATATTCATCTTTATCTTTATTTTTAAAAGTGCATTTTAATTCAGCACCCTTTAAATATTCACCATTATACTCAAATACATAATCTTGAACTTCTAATTTTTTTATCACATTATCATCCTTCTTTCTTAATATATAAAAACACAAATTACAAAAATATCTCATAAATATTTTAACAAATTCTAAAAATAACTTTTAAAAATAATTCATCTTCTTAACCATTGTTTTACTAGATTGCTCAATAGTAAACATCTAGAATACCAATTTCAGTTTCAAACGGAATATCCATATTTCCATTATATTTTTTGCTTCTTTGAGTAATCATTTTATAATTTCACGTTTTCTGTTATTATATATCCTTATATCTTCATCCGTCAATTTTACGCAAACATAATTATTAATATTAATTTTCATTATTCCAACCTTCCGTATAAATATACCATAAATTTTATTTTTTTCACAGTTTTACTTAGGAAAAGTGAAAAAAAAATAATAAATTATCTTCTCTAAACTACAAAAAAGTAGTCATATAAACAGGTAAATATATTATTCCATCATTTTCCTTATAATCACATGTATGAATTATATAAGTCGTAGCTAAATAATTATTATTTTATTACACCAAATCAAGTTTTTTAAAAAAAATAGGCCTCAAAAACCTATTTTAAACTATCATAATTTTTAAAACCTGGAATAATTTTTTCACCAACAATAAGTGGCCTTTTTATAAGCATACCATCACTAGAAAGTAACTTAACTTTCTCATCAAAACTCATACTATCTAACTTATCTTTTAAACCAAGTTCTCTATATTTATTGCCAGAAGTATTAAAGAACTTTTTAATATCTAACCTACTTTTATTAATCCAATCACTTAACTCTTCTTCTGTTGGCGTTTCTAAAATAATATCTCTTAAAGTATATTTAACTCCATTATCATCAAGCCATTTTTTAGCTTTTTTACATGTTGAACATTTTGCGTACCATATAAATATCATAAACTATCCTTTAATTCATTATATTTTTTCATAAAATAATTATAAAGTTCATCACATTTATCTTTATCCATCTCTAAAGTATCTTTTAATGGATTCTTAATTCCTAATTTCTCAAACTTAGAAAAGCCTAAATGATGAAATGGTAAAAATTCTATTTTTTGAACATTCTTAATTTTTAAAACATACTTAGCTAAACTATCCATATATTCTAAATTATCCATTAATCCAGGTACAATAACCTGACGAATCCATACATCCTTACCACTTTCATTTAAATCACGAATAAATCTTTCACTCTCTGAAATATCTAATCCAGTTAACTTTTCATAACCTTCACCATCAGTATACTTAACATCAAATATAACTAAATCCACTAAATCTAAGATTTCTTTATAATTACCTAAACCAACACCAGCTGTATCTAATGCAATGTTAATTCCTTCTTTTTTAAGTAACTTAGAGCACTCGGCCAAAAAATCTATTTGTAAAAGTGGTTCTCCACCAGAAAAAGTTACCCCACCTTTTTTACCAAAATAAGGTTTATTTCTAATTATCTTTTTAACTAACTCCTCTGGTGTATAATTATCCTTACCCTTAGTCCACATTTCTGGATTATGGCAATATAAACATCTTAGCTTACAACCGGTCAAAAATACAACCGTTCTAATACCAGGGCCATCAACTAGACCCATGGTCTCAATAGAATCAACCGAACCACTACATTTTTTCATGGAATGTCCTTGCAATAACTTCCTCTTGTTGTTTTCTTGTAAGTCTATTAAATCTAACGGCATAACCAGATACTCTAATTGTTAAAAGTGGATATTTATCAGGATTGTTCATTGCATCTATTAACATTTCTCTATTTAAAACATTAACATTTAAATGATGTGCTCCTTGAACAAAATAACCATCAAGTAAAGAAACTAAATTCTCAACTCTCTCTTCTAAAGAATGACCTAAAGAAGATGGAACAATACTAAATGTATTAGAAATACCATCACGGCAACAATTCGCATAATCAAGTTTAGCTACCGAATTAAGTGAGGCAATTGCTCCACTACAATCTCTACCATGCATTGGATTAGCCCCAGGTGCGAAAGCCTCACCAGCTTTTCTACCATCAGGTGTCGCTCCTGTTTTTTCACCATAAACCACATTAGAAGTAATAGTAAGTACTGATAAAGTAGGATGTGCATTTCTATAACATTTATGTTTAGAAAGTTCCTTAAACATCTTATCTAATATTTCTTTCGCAATATTATCTACCCTATCATCATCATTACCATATTTAGGATAATCTCCATCTATCTCAAAATCTATAGCAATTCCTTCTTCATTTCTAATTGGTCTAACTTTCGCATACTTAATAGCTGAAAGTGAATCAGTTGCCACTGAAAGTCCAGCCACACCATAAGCCATTAGTCTATTGACAACCGTATCGTGTAAAGCCATTTGTCCGGCTTCATAGGCATATTTATCATGCATATAATGAATAATATTCATTGCATTAGAATAAATCTCTGCTTCTTTTTCAATCATTTTAAAGTAAGCTTCTTTAACCTTATCATAATCGAGTATCTCATCAGTTATTTTATCAAAACCTTCGACAACAAGTTCACCAGATTTTTCATCAACACCACCATTAATTGCATACAAAAGTGATTTGGCTAAATTACATCTAGCTCCAAAGAACTGCATATCCTTACCTTCACGCATTGCCGAAACGCAGCACGCAATCGCATAATCATCACCATAAACAGGTCTCATAACATCATCATTTTCATATTGAATAGCGTCTGTTTCAATACTCATTTTAGCGCAGTATTTCTTAAAAGCCTCAGGTAACTTAACAGACCATAAAACCGTCATATTAGGTTCTGGTGAAGTATCCAAATTAGTTAAAGTATTTAAAATTCTATAGCTTGTTTTCGTAACCATGCTTTCGCCTTCATTAGTAATACCACCAATAGAGCACGTTACCCAAGTTGGATCTCCAGAAAATAACTCATCATAATCAGGAGTTCTTAAATGTCTAACAAGTCTAAGTTTAATAACAAACTGATCAATTAACTCTTGAATCTCTTCCTCTGTAATTAATCCTTCTTTTAAATCTCTTTCAAAATAAATATCAAAAAATGCATCAACACGGCCTAAACTCATAGCTGCCCCATTACTTTCTTTAACAGAAGCTAAATAACCAAAGTAAGTCCACTGCACAGCTTCTTTAGAATTAGTAGCCGGCCTAGAAATATCAAAGCCATACCTACTAGCCATCTTCTTAATCTCATCTAAAGCTCTATACTGCATTGAAACTTCTTCTCTAAGTCTAATTAAATCATCAGTCATTGGACCTAATAACTTGTTATCCCATTCATTTTTCTTTTGCTCCATCAAATAGTCAATACCATATAAAGCTACTCTTCTATAATCACCTATAATCCTTCCTCTACCATAAGCATCAGGAAGTCCTGTAAGTAAACCATTATGTCTTGCTCTTCTAATTTCATCAGTATAAACATCAAAAACACCTTGATTGTGAGTTTTTCTAAACTCATTAAAATATTTATCAACAGTTGGATCTAATTTATAACCATAAGCATCAAGTTCTTGATATACCATTCTAATACCACCATAAGGATTAACCATTCTCTTAAGTGGTGCATCCGTTTGCAGACCAACAATTACATCATCATCTTCATTAATATAACCAGGTTCAAAAGCATTAATAGAGCTCATATGAACTGTATCAATATCTAAAACATGCTTTTTTAATTCCTCTTTTAAAAGTTCAGAACATTTTCCCCAAACACTATCTGTCTTTTTAGTAGTACCTTTCAAAAATGATTCATCACCATCATATTTTGTATAATTAGATTTAATGAAATCACTGACATTAATTTCATGCATCCATTTTCCTTCTTTAAAATTTTTCCACGCTTCCATCATATACACCTACCTTCTACTCCTAAATTATAATCTTTTAAGTAAGCATTAGTCAACCAAATAAATATGTTTCACAAAAAAATACAAGTTTTTTTAAACTCGTAATTATCCATTTATAATATTATTAACATCATAAAGTATATCATCTATTTGATTTATAATATCTTCTACTAAATAAACATTTTTACAATCGGTAATATCATCACTCGAAAAATTCTCATCAATATTTTCCCACTGATCATATATTTTCCCATTTCGTAAATATTTTATATTATTATCATAACCTTTGTATAAATTTCTTCG
>CALVIE010000035.1 GCA_944329385.1 uncultured Bacilli bacterium
TATTCACGTTCTATTTCACTAGCTGGTTTCTTCTGATCTGTATATAATTCAACTATCATTTTTTTAAAATCTTCATCGTAACGTTTTCCTCTAGCCATTATAGACACTTCCTTTCGTTGATTCTTATTTTATCACTCTCTATCTTTTTGTGTCTATATATCTATACTAACACCAAATCATCAAAAAGTTCTTTATACTTTTTCTTATAAACTTTCTTATTTAAATTATACTTTTTCTTCCCCATAAAAACACCTATCACACTTCTCTACTATAAACTAATTATATCTAAAAAAATAATTTTTTTCAATCAGAAAAAGAGATTAAAAAACCTCTTTTAAATCTTTCTCAAAGTACCTTTTTTAAGCATTTTAAGTAACTTAATATTTTGTAAAGCCGTTCCAGTATAATTAGAAATTCCATTTGCTTTCGCAATCCTTTTCCTATTTACAAAACTAGAATCTACTCCAATAGACTTTAAACCATCGACAAAAGAAAGTCCCTTATAATCTGTTTTATAATAATCATCCTTACCTTGTAAAGCTCTAAGTAAATTTTCATTTTGTAAAGCAGTTCCCTCATAAGTATCTGTAAATCCAGCCTCTTTATATAACTCTCTCCTTGAGTCAAACGAACTATCATAACCCACTGACTTAAGCGCATCAACAATTGAAGTTCCCCTATAACCACTTAAATCAGGTAAATCTACCCTATCTTCTGTATTACTTTCATTCCCACGATTATCAAATATATCTCTATAAAGAATATCCATATCAACATTACCAGAAATACCATTAACCTTACCAGATGAAGTATATTGCCACATATCATACTTACCTCTATAAGTATTAGTATCATTATACTGAGCTACCCAAATTGTATACTTATCCTGTAATTTTACATAATCTAAATATGTTGTAAAAAAATACTTATTTGTATAAACTCCTGCCCAGTAACCACCTTTTTCAATCTCATCACAAAAAGCCTCACACATACTAGTTAAAGTATTTTTACCCAAATTAATCTGACTTTTATCCTCTATATCATAATAAACTGGTAAATTAAGCTCTCTACCATTAAGCCATTTTAAAGTAACTTCAGCTTCTTTTCTTGCATCATTCACACTCTTCGCATAAGAATATAAATAAACTCCTACTGGAATATTAACATCTCTAAAGCCTTCATAATTGCGTTCAAACTTTTCATCCTTTTGACTCTCATACTGACCATATCCAATACGAATAATCACAAACTCTACTCCAGCATCCTTAACTTTCTTAAAATTAATATCACCCTGATATTTAGAAACATCTATTCCTTTGTACGCTATTTTTATCGCCTCCTAACTATATATATGAAAACCAAAATAAAAAGAAACCACAAAAAACTATTTTTGGATAGTCCTTTGTGGTAATAACATTTTTACCTTTTTAGAAATTTTATATTCTAAAGAATTATCATTATTTAAAGAAACAAAAGCGTGATCACCATCGTGATTAAAACCAAGCCTTGGTGCACCATTTTCAAAAATAACTTTAAAATTATCCGTTTGAAAATTTTCAATATATTTACTATAATTTTGAAATTTAAACCTTTCACCATCTTTATAAAGTAACTGTGATAAAGCCTTTAATGTTTTAACCCCAGGTAATCCTTTTAAAATAGTCACCTCAAATTTTCCATCACTAATTAAAGCCTTTGGAAATAACTTAAAACCAGCAAAAGCTTTTGTATTTGAAACAATCATTGTAAGTGCGGAAGTAATATTCATCTTGCCATTCTTTTCATAACTAACCTTAAGCGGTTTATGAATAACATCAGGTAAAGAAGAAAGTCCAACAATAGAAGAAAAAATATAATATCCCATCTTTCCAAATGTTTTCTTAAAACTCTTAGGTGTTTCATAAGTCAAATTAGTAAATGTTCCACAGCACGAAACATAAGAAAAAGAAATTCCATTAGCCGTAAGCATATCCACAGGAACTACCGCACATTCATTTAAATTACTATAAAGTTTAACCGAAGAATATAAAGAACCAGGAAATAAGCCTAAATTATGCGCCGTATCATTCGCTGTTCCTGTTGAAATATGAGTAAGTAATGCTTCTTGATTAACATCACCTAAAGCTTTAAAAGCCTCCCCTAAAGTACCATCACCACCCATAGTAACCATCAAATCACTATGAAAATTTTTTTCTCTAACAAGTTCTATCGCATGGCCAGGATACCTACTTTCAAAATCATTAACCTCTAAACCTTGATTTTCTAAAACATTATGCATACTTTTCAAAACATCCGCACTCATACCTGTCGCATTTGGATTATATATAATAGATGCTTTCAAAATAATCACCTCATAGAAAAAGATTATACATCAAAATGTCAAATATGACAAATTAACATATAACCCTTAAAATTTAACATACTCATCAGTTTTATATAAAACTCCATCAATCTCAATAAAAATACTATACTTGCCAATTAAACCTTCTTTATTAATATATTTAACTGCTTTAATATCCTCATCAGTTCCCTCATCACCTAAATCTACACATAAAGCCGTATAAGGTGTTTTACTAACTCTCATCAAATAAATATACTCCATCATATCTTTATATAAAATAACCTTAACTCTTGAACCCTTTTTAAATGTTCCAGACACTGCCAATCTATCCTTTTCCTCAGTTATTTCAATATCATGTTTCTTATATTCATCATCTATTTTTTTACCTCCAGCCATAAAGACAAATTTTTCATCATCCTTCAAAGTCATACCTAAACTTCCAAGTTCCTTAGCTTTACCTAAAGTAAATTTTCCATCATATAAACTCATTTTTTCCACTCTATAATTATTAGTTGGAAGTATCATTTCAAATATTACCTCATCATCTAAAATTTCTACTGTATCACTAACTAACTTATCAGAATTAGCTATTCCTGCCGGCACATTTTGAATAACCCCATTTTTATAAGAAATACCTCCAGAATGTACAATATAATGATTATCATCTATATAATCCACATCAGAAATATAAGGAGAATAAAACTCACTACCTCTTTCTTTCCCATATTCCCATACCTCTTTAGCTGTCATATTTTCAGTATCTATTTCATAAATAACTCCTCTAGAATAGCTGTCCTCAGCCTTCACGTACTCATTTTTATTTTTTGACTTATTATTACCATTATCAAATAAAAATACATTACCATTTGGAAGTATCATTGCCGCGTGTTGAGACCACTGCCACTCACCTTCTTCTAATTTAAAGAAATACTTCTGATACTCTTTACTAAAGTTTGTATTATCACCTAAAATCCAATTTAACTCACCACTATCATAATCTATATTAACAACTATATCTTGATGCCGTCCTGATAAAGTAATTGAATTAGTTTTCTTATCATACCAAACTGAATTATTATGAAACCAATCATAATTTGTCCAATTTTCACTCTTACCATCTTCCATATTCAAAATATCTTTTAAATCAAAACTCTTAACAATATTACCAGTATCTCTATCAAGTTCTATAACATAATCTTCAACTGTTCCCTCTTCATTATCAAAATCATCAGATGCGACAAGTATATTACCATTTTCCATCTCAAAATAATCATGATGATATCCCCCAGGTAAACTATATTCTGTATAAATCTTACCAAGCATATCCATCTCATATAAGCCTGTCGAATAATAAGGTGCATTAACAAGCCTTTCCGTACTTACAAGCAAATGACCATTTTTAAGTCTATTAATCTCCCAAATAGCCCTTTCATCTAAATACCATCTCACATCACCATTCACATCATAAGCACACATATAACCACTAGATGATGGTGTAAAAAAATATAAATCATTATTAAGCTTATCTTCATCTTTATAAACTTTAGTTGGCAAAATAAAATCATCAGGAAGCTTATCAGTTTTAATTTTTAATTTCTTTTCTTTATCTTCCAAAGAAAGAACAACTTCATTTTCCTCACCTGCATAAAGACCATAAATAGGTAAAAAATGCCTCTTACTCTTATCAAAAGTATGACTATATGTTGTAAGTTCATCCTTGCCATTTATAGTAACTTTAATCTCCTCTTCTTTTTCAGTTTCAAAAATCACTAAAGCCGTAAGTGGTGAATTACCATAAGGATTTAAAATTACCTTTGGATTTTCAAATGTATAACCATCACTTTCAAATTTATCCTCAACCTTTTCTTGTTTTTCAATCAAACTAGAAACATACTTCACCTCATTATTTGCTCTACCAGTTAAACTAACTATTCTAAATAAAATTGCTAGCAAAATCACTATAATTGCTAAAATTATTATAATTTTCTTATATCTATTCATATAATCCTCCTATTTTTTCAAGCATTTTATTTTATCTATAACTAAAGATAAACATTCATCTGTCCGTAAAGTACCATCGATCATATAAGTATTATCAAAAAAACCCATAACCTTTTCATAACCATCTTTAGCTAAAGTAAGCGTTTTTACATTCTCATTTCTATCCTTAAAACTACGAACACTAATTCTTTTTAAAGCTACATCTACTGGCACATCAAAATAAAAAATTAAATCTGGATCTTTTACCATAAAAAATATTTTTTTAATAATATCCAAATGTTTAATTCCATAAGCATAAGCATAAGCCAAATAACAAAGTAAATGCCTATCACATAAAATATAATCATAATTTGAAACTTCATTTTGTAAATCATGATAATAAGAAATTATTTTAAAAGCACTATATCCTTTCAAAAATATATCTAAACATTTATTATCCCCCATTTTATTTAAAGGAGAATAATTAATCTTACTCACCAACACTTTAGCAGATTTACTTAAATAATCATTTGTCAGTTTTAACTGTGTGCTCTTACCACAGCCATCTATTCCACAAAATGCTATAATCTTCGCTCTATCTTCCATAAACTAATTCTACCACATTTCACTTATAAATTCCAACTGCTGTTACATTATCTTCTACATCCTTTAAAATTACCGCATTTGCCCCTATCTTTACATTATTTCCAATATTAATATTTCCAAGTACTTTCGCACCAGCACCTATTAATACATTATTTCCTATATTGGGATGTCTTTTACCTTTTTCTTTTCCAGTTCCTCCAAGTGTTACTCCATGATAAATCGTAACATCATCACCTATAACAGTGGTTTCACCTATCACCACTCCAAATCCGTGATCAATAAAAAATCTTTTTCCAATAACTGCTCCAGGATGAATTTCAATGCTAGTTAATCTTTTTCCTATTTCCATAAATAATCTTGCAAAAAAGTAAATCTTTCTTAAATAAAAAAATCTCGAAATTTTATAAAATACCAAAACCCAAAAACCAGGATATAAAAAAACTTCCATTTTATTTTTAAAAGAAGGATCATTTCTTAAAACTGCCTTTAAAAAATCTTTATATAATTTCATCTATATCACCTATTATATGATATAAAAAATCCAAACTTTAAAATAATAAAAAGACCTAATCTATTCCAAATTAAGTCTTTTATTCATAAATCTATAACTAATATAATAAAATATGCCTCCAAGTATAGCTATAAATACCATAAATATTGTAAAGAAATTAAGTAAATCACTCATCATAAAAGTATTATTTTCTAAATTCATAATAAATGAAGGTTCCGCTGCCATTACAATAAAAAGCAATCCTAAATTTAAAAATTCAATTCCAAAATAAAATATTAATCCCCAAATAACTGATGACACTATCTTATTAGAACTTTTACTATGCCCTATAGAAATAGCTGCATATACCATTAAAATCGTCGTTAAATAACCAATTATTCCATAAATTCCCATATATAAAACGAATTTATAAATTTCCATACCAGCATAACTTTCACCTAAAATTTTAAATATCTCACTAAAAAATCCTTCCTTATAAAAAGCAATAAGTAAACTAAACAAAACACATATAAAAGTCATAATAATAATTATCACACACGCAAGCACTTTAGATAAAAGTAAAGTTCCTTTTTTTACTGGAAGTGTATGCGTTAAATAAGCCTCATCTTTAAATAAATTTTCCAAATAATATTTAATATTAAATATTCCTGTCAAAAGAAATGAAAATCCTACCGCAAACACCAAAGCTAATATCATAAGCCCTAAAACAATCGCAATAATAGAAACATCATCAAACAAACTAAGAAATCTAATCATTAAACTTAAACCAAGTATCACTGCATAAAGTGGTATTAAATACCTACTTAATGCTTTAATATCATATTTCAAAACCTTACCTAACATTTAAAATCCTCCCTAAATACTTCATCAATACTCTTCCCTGTTTCACTCCTAAGCTTATCCGCATTCTCACATCTTGTAATCTTTCCATCATCAATAAAAATAACTTCATCTAAAACCCTTTCAATATCACTAATCAAATGCGTCGACATAAGTATTGTTGAACCATCATCAAAATTATTTAAAATAGTATCCAAAATATAATCTCGGGTCGCCGGATCTACTCCACCCATAGGTTCATCCAAAATATAAAGTTTAGCTCTTCTACTCATAACTAAAGCAAGCTGCATTTTCTCTCTCATTCCTTTAGACATTACAGATAATTTATCGTCAGCTTTAATATTCAAATCATCAAGTAACTTATAAACTTTATCTTTATCAAAATCTTCATAAAAATCACTAAAATAATCTATTATATCCTTAACCTTTTTATGAACATTTAAATAATTCCTCTCAGGTAAATACGAAATTAGTTTTTTACTTTCTACACCTACCATTTTACCATCAACTAATACGCTACCTTTATCTAAAGAAAGAAGTCCATTAATAACCTTAATTAAAGTCGTCTTACCACTACCATTTTTACCAAGTAAACCGACAATCTTCCCCTTAGGTAACTTCAAATTAATATCTTTCAAAACTTCCTTTTTTCCATAGCTCTTGCACACATTCTTACACTCTAATAACATTTATTCACACCTTTCTATCAAATCTTTAATTTCATTCTTATTAAATCCTAATTTATTCATATCATTTAAATAAATCTTTGTCTTTTCAAAAGCTAATTTTTTTAAATAATTATCAATAACTTTCTTATCTTTTGTTACAAATTTACCGTTTGTCCTTTCAGTATAAATTAAATTTAAATTCTCAAGTTCACTCAAAGCCTTTAAAGCTGTATTCGGATTAACCTTAAATATACTAGAAAGTTCCCTAACTGACGGAATTTTTGCACCTGCTTTATACTTTCCACTCACTATATCCATAGCCAAAAAAGTAGAAAGCTGCATATAAATTGGTTTTTCATTACTAAACAATTAATCACCTCACTGTACTAATACAATAATACAATAAAAAAGAAATTTTGTCAAACAAAAAAAGCGCATAAAACGCTTTTTATAAGTTAAGCCAATTTTTTCTTGGCTACAAATGCAATCACACCACTAATAGCTAAAGCACTAATAGTAAGAATAATTCCATCAGAAGTTTTAGGGTTTTCTACTTCATCTTTTATTTCTTCTTTTGGTTCTTCGGTTTCTACTGGTTCCTCAGGTAATGTTTCTTCTGGATTTTTTAGTTCTTTCAATATCACCAATATAATTAGTACTTAAACCAGAAAGTTCAGCCAATTTTTCTTGTGACAACTTAAACTGTTTCCTATAATACTTAACATTAATTCTAAATATTTGTCTAAGTGTCATATTTATACCTCCATAATTTCTTGTCGTTATTTATTATGGTATGATTTTTATAAAGGTATAACAACCAACAACTTTAGTGGATTATATATACAAACATTTAAAAACAAAATACTATACAAAAAAACTCACTTAAATTAATAAGTAAGTTAACGATTAAGTAAATACATAACAAACATAACAATTACAAAACCTAAAATCACTAAAGCAATTAAATTACCATTAGTAATTCCATCACTCGCACTTTTAAATTCTGCCTCTTTATTTAAATGCCTATACCAGTTTGCGAAAGCAACTGTCATATAAGGAACAAGCCATATACTAAATAATGTCATTGGTAAGGACATAACTAAAACAGAAATAACAGATAAAACGATTGGCGCCCCCACCATTGAACCATTCATATTTAACGTTAGTACTTTTATTACACCTTGTAACATAAATGTCGATATTAAAGTTGAAACAATAGTACCAAGTAAAATCCAACCAATAAAGCTGAATGATAAAGCATAATATTCAACTCTATGCCCCTTTACTAATTTCATACTCTTGCTTAACTTGCCTACTTCTATATCTTTGCTATCCATATCATCAACAACTGTAAACAAATATACATATAAGATAGGAAACAAATAAATTATTAGTGCCAACAAAACTATTACACTAAAAATTGGAAAAATATCAACTACTCCCAAAAGCAAATAAACACTAGCAATTGAAATTATAATAAGCAATATTGATACTCCAAAAACTTTAAACACATTGCCAAAATGATGAAAAGTATATTGAAAAGCATTGCCAACAGTTATTTTATTCCCTCTACTAACCTCAAGTGCAGTTTTTATAAAAACAAGCAATAAGAAACATTCAACAACAATAATCATAATAGAAACGGCAACAGACAATATATTATCACCCATATTCACTTGTGGAGTATCAACAAAACTTAATTGTGAAAATTGATTAAACATTTTTTGAATTGACAAAAACGTTGTAATCAAAGTAATTGCCGTAAATACTACCATCATTATGATATATGAAATCCTTACAGGCCCTTTTTTTCTACTTTTAGCCTCCTTCTTTATTGACCTTCTAATAACAGAATTATCTATTTCATCATTAGTTGCATTACTGTTTTGAGAATTAGAGTCCACATTTGGTTGTGCATTTACTCCATTATTTGGAGCCACATTTGGTTGTGCATTCGCTCCATTATTTATAGCCACATTTGGTTGTACGTTTACTCCATTATTTGGAGTCACATTTGGTTGTACATTCATTCCATTATTTATAGCCACATTTGGTTGTGCATTCACTCCATTATTTAAAGCCACATTTGGTTGTGCATTCGCTCCATTATTTATAGCCACATTGGACTGTGCATTTGTATTATTTGTTATTCTTAAAGGCGACAAACATTTAACACAAAATCTAGCACCATCATTATTAATAGCGCCACACCTACTACATTTCATAAAAATTTCCCCACTTTCATTTTTAGTATATCAAAAAAATAACATTTTAATTTAAATTAAAACAAAAAAAATTCAAATTTACACTATTTTAACGAAAAATTAACATTAAAAAACTTACTTAAATTAATAAGTAAGCTAATAAACAAAAGTGGCGGAGCAGGAGGGATTTGAACCCTCGCGCCGGTTGCCCGACCTACACCCTTAGCAGGGGCGCCTCTTCAGCCTCTTGAGTACTACTCCAAAACACTACGTTTATAATTTTACCTTAAATAAACGTATCTGTCAATTATTTTTTAAAATGTTTCCCTTGATATTTTCTATCGCTACTATACTCTATCACACTCTCAGGGTGCTTCAAAGCATATCTTAAATTATATTGTGCATCCTTTAAATAATTATTTTGCCTTTGATAAAAAAACCTAAAAAGTAAACTTCCAGAACTTACAATCATTCCACTAATAAAACTACTATCGCTTTTTGAAAGTACCCCATAAATCATCCCTAAAGCTCCAACCCCACAAGCATATAATCCTCCCATAATATGTTCTTCATTTTTTAATATCTTTTCATTTACTTCTTGTAAATGATTTTCTAAAATTCTTTTAGTTTCTTCTCTCATAACAAACCTCCAAAAATAATAAACATATTATAACAAAAAAAAGCCTAAAAATTAAGCTTTTACATATCTTTTTTTGCATTATCTTGCATATTTGCAGGACTAGTAGCTTCCTTTTTAACTGTTTTTTCCAAAAGTGACTTATTATTTTTTTTATTCTTTTTATTTTTACAGCTCATAATCTAACTCCTTTCATTTTTTATTATGAGCAAAATTAAAAAAGAAATACTAATAAAGTATTCCTTATCTAACCTTAATATGAATTTCTCTTAATTGTTTTTCTGTTACTTCCGCTGGCGCACCCATCATCATATCTTGTGCATTACTATTTAAAGGAAAAGCAATAATTTCACGAATATTAGGTTCATCTTTTAAAAGCATAATCATTCTATCAATACCAGGCGCAATACCTGCATGTGGTGGTGCACCATAATGGAAAGCTGTATAAAGTGACTTAAATCTACTTTCTAATTCCTCTTTAGTATATCCAGCAATCTCAAAAGCTTTTTCCATAATCTCTACATCATGATTACGAACCGCACCTGAAGATAGTTCAACACCATTACATACAATATCGTATTGATAAGCTAAAATATCTTCTGTTTTTTGATTCAAAAGTGCATCCATTCCACCTTGTGGCATACTAAATGGATTATGTGTAAAAACAAATCTGCCTTCATCTTCACTATATTCATACATTGGAAAATCAACAATAAAGCAAAATTCAAATCTATCTTTATCTATTAAATCTAATCTTTCAGCTAAAGCTGTTCTAATAAGTCCCGCTTGCGCACTCGCAGTAAGTTCTTTTTTATCAGCAATAAAGAATAAAACAGAACCTTTTTTTAAATTAGCTTTTTCTATTAAATCTTTTCTTTCCTCGTCAGATAAAAACTTATCAATTGGTCCTTTAAATGTTCCATCATCTAAAACACTTATATAACCAATTCCAGGCATACCAATTTTTTTCGCATAATCAACAAGTTCATTAAACCAAGAATTAGACTTAGAAGCTATATCATCTACGGCAATACCTCTAACAATAGAGCTAGAAAATGGTTTAAATGTTGTATTTTTAAATACATCAGTTAAATCTATTATCTCTAATGGATTTCTTAAATCTGGTTTATCTGTTCCATATTTAAGCATAGATTCTTTATAAGTAATTCTTTTAAAAGGCTTAGGTGAAACTTTTTTATTAGAAAATTTAGTAAATGTTTTATACATTACATCTTCCGCCACTTCATAAACATCTTCGGCCGAAGCAAAAGCCATTTCCATATCTAATTGGTAAAACTCTCCAGGTGATCTATCTGCTCTCGCATCCTCATCTCTAAAACAAGGAGCAATTTGATAATATTTATCAAAGCCAGCTACCATAAGTAATTGTTTAAACTGCTGTGGTGCCTGTGGTAAAGCATAAAATTTGCCTTTATATTTACGGGAAGGTACTAAATAATCTCTAGCTCCCTCAGGAGAAGATGCCGTTAAAATAGGTGTTTGAATTTCAGTAAAGCCCTTTTCTTCCATAACATCTCTTAAATACTTAATAACTTTACTTCTAAATAAAATATTTTCATGAACTTTTGGATTTCTTAAATCTAAATATCTATATTTTAATCTAACCTCTTCATTAACATTAGTAGAAGTAATAATTTCAAAAGGAAGTTCATTCTTAGCTTTACCTAAAACCTCAAAACTATCAACTAAAACCTCAATTGTTCCTGTACTAATTTTAGGATTAAAATTTTCTTCATCTCTCATACGTACAGTACCAGTTAAAGTAACAGCTGACTCTTTAGTTAAACCATTAAATATACTATCATCATTACTTACAATTTGTAAAACCCCAGTTTCATCACGAACATCGACAAATATAACTCCACCGTGATCACGAATATTTTCAACAAATCCGCAAGCTTTAATAACATTTCCAATACTCTCTTCAGAAAGCTCATTAATGTACTGTGTTCTATATTTCATTGCCTTACCTCTTCTCTATTTCTTTAGCCATAACATCCCTAGCTAAACTAGGATTAGCTTTCCCACCAGTTTTTTTCATAACCTGTCCAACTAAATAGTTTACCATATTAGTTTTACCATTTTTATATTGATTTATAACATCAGGATTTTCATCTAAAACCTCATTAGTTATTTTAACAATCTCACCTTCATCAGTAATTTGTTTTAAACCTTTTTCTGCTGCAATATCATGAGGAGATTTACCAGTTTCCAAACTTTCCGTAAATACTCCTTTAGCTTGCTGAGAAGAAATTTCTTTATCTTCAACCATTTTAATAAGCTCTGCTAAATGTTCTGGTGTAAGTTTTGCTTCATCAATCGTTAATTCCATTTTGTTTAAATTACCTAGTAAATTAGTCGTAATCCAGTTAGAAGCACTTTTTGGATTTGCCCCTAAACTAATCGTTTTTTCAAAAAACTCAGCTACAGCCTTTTCTTTAACTAAAATAGTCGCATCATATTCTGATACACCATATTCATTTATATATTCTTCTTTTCTTTCAAAAGCAAGTTTTGGAATACTCTTTCTAATTTCTTCTAACCACTCTTTAGAAATTTTAAACTTTGGAATATTTGGCTCTACAAAATATTTATAATCAATCGCATCTACTTTACTTCTCATATAAATAGTTGTTCCAGATTCTTCATCCCATCTACGTGTTTGCTGAGGCATCTCATCATATTTTCCGTCTTCTTTTAAATCAATTTGTCTTTGAATTTCATAATTTATTGCATCTCTAACTCCACCAAATGAGTTAACATTCTTAATCTCAATTTTAGTTCCCCAGTTTTTAGGATCATTTTCATCTAAATTATCTTCCATAATAGACACATTGACATCACATCTAACTTGTCCTTTTTTACTATCAGCTTCACTAATATCCGCATACTGATAAATACTTCTCATTGTCTCTAAAAA
>CALVIE010000036.1 GCA_944329385.1 uncultured Bacilli bacterium
CCAGCCGATTTAAATACATATTTAAATGGAAGTTATTTGACAGGAACATTAAATGCGACAGCTCAAAGTCAAATAGTTGCCAAAGATTGGAGTATAGGTAGTGTAACAAGTGATAATAATGATTTGGCAGATCAGATAAATGATGAGAAAACAACAACGTGGAATGGAAAAGTAGCATTAGTAACAGCAAGCGAATATATAAGAAGTAATAGTAATCAAAGTAGCTGTGGAACATTTAGTAAAAATAATGATAATTATAGTACATGTCAAAATAGTAGCTGGATGTATATAAATGACTATTGGTGGACGTTGTCGCCTAATGCCGGTGCCTCTAACTTCGTGTTCCGCGTGTTTTCGAACGGCTTCGTCGTCAGCAACAACGCTTACAATACATTTGCGGTCCGTCCGGCCGTCTATCTTTCATCAGAAATAAAAATCACTGGGGGCGATGGAAACCAAAATAACCCATATACCATAGGATAGAGTAATCTATCTTTTTTTCTTCCCATAATTTCCCATATTTCTATCAAAATTACACCACAATATTTTAGTATCATTATTACAGAGCAGAAAAATAGCTCTTAGAAAGGTTGTGATAGATGAGAAAATATTAAAATAGTGTTATACTATAAATGAGGCGATAATTAATGTATAAAATTTGTTTAGTTGAAGATGAAAAAAACCTAAATGACTTAATCAAATCATATCTAGAAAGAGCTGGCTATGAAGTAGTTCAATATTATAATGGAACCGATGCTTTAAATCACGTAACTGATAAAGTAGACTTATGGATATTAGACATAATGTTAGGCGATGAAGTAAGTGGCTATGACATTATTAAAAGCATAAGAGAAGGAAGTAATGTTCCTGTAATATTCACTTCTGCTAGAGATCAAGATTTAGATAAAATAATCGGCTTAGAGTTAGGAAGTGATGATTATGTTACTAAGCCGTATTCACCTAAAGAATTAGTATTAAGAGTAAATAATATTATAAAAAGAACTTATATGGGACAAACCCAAAAAATCATATATGAACCTTATGAAATTGACATCGACAAAAGATTAGTTAAAGACGAATCTAAAGAAATTTCTCTCACTACTTTGGAATTTGATTTACTATTAATGTTTTTGCAAAACAAAAACAAATCTTTCTCGAGGAATCATATATTACAAACAGTGTGGGGTGACAATTACTTTGGAAGTGATAGAGTAGTGGACGACTTAATCAGAAGGCTAAGAAAGAAAATGCCTAAGCTAAGATTAAATACTATATATGGATATGGATATAGATTACTATGAACCTAAAACATAACTTATATAGACAAATATTAACTATCGTTCTAATAATGTTCGCCCTAATATATATAAGTATCGCAATTATACTCCCAAAACTTTTAATACCAATTTATGAAAAAAACATTTATTTATATTTAAAAACTCCCTTAGATGTTGTCCGTTATGACTTCTCACAAACCGACATAGATAGCTCTGTTGCCTATCTTTATAAAAATAATGACACTTTAACAACATCTAGTAACCTAAAAGATATAATTGATCTTCCAGCTGAACAAATCATAGAAAACATAAAAGATGACTTTGGCAAATTTAAATACCAAGGAAAAACTTACTACTATAATACAATTAATGATGAACAAGGCTATAAAATAGCTATAACTAATGATGAATATGTTCATCAAATGCGTTCTGACATCTTAGAAGCACTATTTCCAGTACTTCTAATCACCTTGCTTTTAATGCTTGCTATAGTAGCTTGGTGGAGTCAGTCGCTCGCCCAAAAAATTCGTCATTTAAAAGAAAAGGTTGATAACCTAGATAATGAAAACTACAAAGACAAATATAAATATAAAGTAGATGACGAATTAAAAGTCCTCTCTAAAGCCATTGACGAAATGAAGCTTACCTTACACAAACAAGAAGAATATAAAAATCAAATGTATCAAAATATTTCTCATGATTTTAAAACCCCTCTCACTGTTATAAAATCATACATAGAAGCAATCGAAGATGGCGTTGAAAACGAAGAAGATGGACTAAAAATAATAAAACAAGAAATAAAAAAATTAGAAACAAAAGTACACTCCTTACTATATTTGAATAAATTAACGTATTTTAAAGATATGGATAACTATAAAAGCGGTATAGTTAATATCGTTGACATATTAGAATCATCCGTATCAAAATTTAAAATGACTAGGCCAGATATTAAATGGCAAATCGATATATTAGATAAAAAAACCGACTTCAAAGGGTCTAAAGACAATTGGGAAGCCATCATTGATAATATCTTAAGTAACTTTACAAGATATGCTGAAAAAAAAGTAAAAATAACGGTCAAAAATCACCGAATAACCCTTTATAATGATGGCCCAAATATCGATGAAAGCATTTTAAATGACATGTTTACTCCTTATAAAAAAGGTATCAATGGACAGTTTGGATTAGGACTATCTATCGTAAAACAAACCCTATCCCTACTAGGATACGAAGTAAGTGCTAAAAACGAACGCGTTGGTATAAGTTTTATAATAAAATAAAAGCTTCTTTTCTCTCAGAAGCTTTTTTTAAATGAAAAAAAGTCCCAAGGGACTTATGCAGCTAACATTTTTTTAATAGTCTTAAGCTCACGCGCACTAACTCTATATTTTTTACCATTAATTGTTACTGTTTGTAAATTAGGTTTAAATGCATGTCTAGTCGCATTTAAAGCGTGAGAACGACGATTACCAAATAAAGGTTTCGTATTTGTGATTTTTTTTGCCATAATCTACCTCCTTAAAGTTTTTCTTCGCTATATAACTTTACCACATTCTTACATATAAGTCAAATGTTTTCATCTAAATAACATTAATGAAAACCAACCTTTTTCCTATTTTCAGAAACTTTCTTTTTGTAAACATAAGATTTATTTTTATCAGTTGGAACCTTTAAATGAATATTCTTTTTATCTCCAGAAAATACCCCAAAAAGCTCATCACTAATAATTCCATCAAATACTGTTTTTAATCCTCTTGCCCCGCAGTTTAAAGCTTGTGCTTCTAAAACAATATAATTGATAAGCTCATCATCATAAGAAAAAGCAATTCCCATTTCCTCAAACATTTTCTTATAAGTATTAAGGGGACTTAAATTAGATTCTAAAAGTATTTTTTTATAATCATTAGAAGAAAAATGATTCATTGCAACTAACTTAGAAAAACGTCCCATAACCTCACGAATAATTCCCATATCAATAAAATCTTTCATTGAAACATCAGTATAATCATCATCTTTTTTAATACCACTAAAAGCTCCAAGTGCTACCACAGTTAACCTAGAAGTATTAAATTCAAACACATGACCATTATAATCATCCTCACTAATAGTAATACTGCCACCATCAAGCAATTTTAAAAGTGACCTTTGAACTCCATATCTAGAAGGCCCGCTCGCTCCATCACTGACAGCTCCTTCCGCAAGCTTGTCAAACTCATCAATCACCAAAATTCCATTTTCTGCTTGAACCAAATCTCTATCAGCTTTCATATATAAATCTAAAAGCATATCTGAAACATCTCTACCAACATATCCAGATTCAGTAAAAGATGTCGCATCCTCAATAACAATTGGTACATTGCACAACTTAGCCACCTGTGATAAAATTTCAGTTTTACCGCATCCAGTCGGACCATATATAATAATATTTTCTTTTAATTTAGAAATCATCTCATCATCTAAAGAAGACTTAATAATTTTTTGATTCTTATAAATAGATGCTAAAATTTGCTTTATTTGCTCATCTTGAGAAATAATAACTTTTTTAATTTCATCATTAATTTTTATAATATCAAAATCAAAACCTTTCTTATCCTTTTCTACCTTAGATAAAAAAGCTTTATCAGTAATTTCTTGAAAATCATCTGAACTGTTATTATAAACATAAAATTTTCCAAGCTTATCTTGATACTTATTTAAAATATCAGAAAACTTTCCTTTCTTTTTACCAAAAACAAAATCACTAATTAATTTAAAATCAATTACAAAATCATCCTCAGAATCATAACCCATACTATATAACATGCCAGAATCATGTATCAAGGATACAAAAATATTATCCTCTAAGCAAAACCCTAAATCCGCACAAATAACCTCATAGTATTCTTTATTTTTTTTGACTTTATTAATATAACCAAATCTTTTTTTTAAAATATAACCAATACCTAAATTATCAACTATACTATCTAAATCTAAACTCTCTTTTAACTCGTCATTCATAAACAAAATCCTTTCAAAAAATTATCTAATATTATAACAGTGAATAAAACAATTTGTAAATATAAAAATACTGTTTTTCTTTAGAAATCGTTAAAATTATAGTAAAATATTATTGGAGGGATAATATGCATGCACCATTAAACATAAAAACTTGTAATACACTTTTAACAAGTATGATAAAAATAAATGACCTAATTGCTTTTGCTAAAAAATATAATATAAAAGCTCTAACCATTACTGATAATAACATGTATGGAGCCTTAGAATTTTATTTCGCATGTAAAAAAGCTAACATCAAACCAATTATTGGCTTAGAAATAAACATCAAAGAAAAACTCATTTTATATGCCATGAGCTATGAAGGATATAAAAATCTAGTCAAAATAACTACCATAAAATCACAAAAACCATTAAATATAGACATATTAAGTAGATATTCTAAAGACCTTGTGTGCTTAGTTCCCTATGAAAGTAAACAGTTATATGATGAATTAAAAAAACTATTTCCCTATATCTTTTTAACCTATAAAAATAAAGCTGAAAAAGAAAACCTAAATTTTCCAAATATCCTTTACATGGATGAAATCCTTTGCTTAACTAAAGAAGATGAAAAATATTTAAAATACCTTAATGCCATAAAAGAAGGAATCACCATAAATGAAGTAAAAGAAACATTTTCAAACAAAAACTTGCTTCCTTTAAGAGGCTTAGATAAAAATAACGAACTATTAGTAAGCCTTTGTAACATTCAAATAAAAACAAATAATGATTTTCTTCCAATATACGATCCAAACAAAAATGCCTATAATGAACTAAAAAAACAGTGCATTAATGGCATGAAAAAACTATTTGGCACATCAGCTCCTAGAAAATATGCCGAAAGACTAAAAAAAGAACTACAAATAATTAATAACATGGGCTTTTCAAACTACTTCTTAATAGTCGCTGATTACATTAGATTTGCGAAAGAAAATGGCATCTTAGTTGGACCTGGTAGGGGAAGTGCTGCTGGATCATTAGTCGCTTATAGCTTAAACATAACCACAATAGATCCTTTAAAATATAATCTTCTCTTTGAAAGATTTCTAAACCCTGAAAGAATAACCATGCCTGATATTGATGTTGACTTTGAAGATGACAAAAGAGAAGAAGTCATCAAATATTGTCAAAAAAAATACGGTGAAAAAAAAGTCGCACTCATTGTCACTTTTGGAACCCTAGCTGCCAAACAAGCAATCAAAGATACATCAAGAGCCTTAGATGTTAATCCAAATAAAGCTGATAATTTAGCCAAACTTATAGATTCCAAACAAACCTTAAAACAAAATTATCAAAATCCTAAAATAAGGAATTTTTTAAATCAAAATCCGGAATTTAAAAATGTTTATAAAATTGCCCATAAATTTGAGGGTTTAAAAAGACATACTTCAATTCATGCTGCTGGAATTATTATGTCTAAATATGACCTAGATAATATTATCCCATTAGATAATAACGAAGGATTTTATGCTAGCCAGTACGATAAAGATTACCTAGAAAAAATTGGACTTTTAAAAATGGATTTTTTAGGTTTAAAAAACTTAACATTAATAAATAATATCTTAAAAGAAATAGATGACCTAACCTTTGATACAATCAAAGAAAATGATAAAGAAGCTTTAAATATCTTCGCAAAAGGCAATACAGATGGCATATTCCAATTCGAATCAGAAGGCATGAAAAACTTCTTAAAAAAATTTAAACCCCAAACCTTTGAAGACCTCATTCAAGCTCTCGCACTATTTAGACCAGGCCCAATGAAGAACATAGATTCCTATATCAAAAGAAAAAATGGTTTAGAAAAAATTGATTACTTTCATGAAAACCTAAAACCTATTTTAAAACCAACATTTGGTATTATTGTCTATCAAGAACAAATCATGCAAATAGCCCACACCATGGCAGGTTATACTTTAGCCAAAGCCGACCTATTAAGAAGAGCCATGAGTAAAAAAAGTGAAAGCATTTTGTTAAAAGAAAAAGATAAATTTATAAATGGAAGTATAAAAAAAGGCTATGATAAACAAATAGCTCAAAAAGTTTATGACACCATCTTTAAATTTGCAGACTATGGATTTAATCGTTCACACTCAGTAGCATACGCCATGATTTCCTACCGCATGGCTTACCTAAAAGCCCATTACCCTAAAATATTTATGAAACATCTTCTAACTAGTGCTATAAATAGCCTTACTAAAACAAAAGAATACATCTATGAATGCCATAAAATTGGTATCATAGTAAAAAAACCAAATATAAACGAAAGCCTAGATGTATATACATTAACTAACAATCAAATAATATTTCCTTTAACTAATATCAAAAACATTGGTATAAACATTGTAAAACAAATATTAAAAGAAAGACAAAATAATAAATTTAAAGATATTTTTGACTTTGTATGTCGATGTAAACTAAATACTAACACCATCGAAACATTAATTTATGCCGGTGCTTTTGACTGCTTTGGTATAAATAAAAACACTTTAATTCAAAACCTTGATATTATCACAGGTTATAGTGAAATCGGCCATTATGTTAAAGATGACTCCTTTAAACCTGAATTAAAGCAATATCCAGAATTTACTCAAAAATATCTAATGCAAAAAGAACTTGAAATATTTGGTTTTTACCTAAGTAATAATCCAATTGTCGACTATAAAAAAGATCATCCAAACATCATAAGTTTAAAAAACATAAATAACTACTTTGATAAAATTATTGAAACAATAATTATAGTCGATAAAACTAGAGAAATAGACACTAAAAATAAAGAAAAAATGATGTTTATTACATCTAGTGATGAACTTGCTACTATAACCATTGTTGTATTTCCAAAAACCTATCAAACTATAAATAATATCGAAGTAGGTGATATTTTAAAAATTACCGGTAGAGTAGAAAAAAGATTTGATCAATTTCAAATTGTCGCTAGTAAAATCACAAAATTAAATTAACCTATATATTTTTCTTTCAATTTGTGTTATCCTAATAATAGGGGTGAATATAAAAATGAAAAGAAAACCTAAAATGTTTGTTATATATATATTAATCGCATTAGTCTTAATATTAATAATCACTTTAACCATATCAGTTTTAAATAATAATAAAAAAAATCTCACACCATCAAAAGCTACTACCACACCAAAAGTCGATGTCAACCCATATCCAGTTATTTCAGATGAATGTACATTTGACTTAACAATCGCTAACTATAATGCCTTAACTGGTCCAAAATGTAAAGGTGGGTATAGCCGATATAATATTAAAGACGTTAATATTAATAATAAAAATTTAGATGTCACCATCATTTACTCAGATAAAAACGGAACAAAATCAGGTCTTTATATTAATAACACTAAAATAATTAATAAAACTGATAACTTAGAACAAATTGGTATTGGCATATTTGATAATAAACTATTCATATTAGATAAAAATACCTCTAACGTTTTAGTTTATAATAAAAATAGTCAAAACATCTATAATTTAAAAACCACCTTAGAAAAAGAAAAAATAACTGACACAAATAATCAAACCATAACTACCGAAAAAATTGATCCAAACGGTTTCTCATTCGCCAATAATCAGTTTAATTTTAAAACATCCTCAGGATTATATACAGTCAAATTCAGCGGTAACAAATTTGAAACCCCAAATTTAATAAGATAGCCTAAAAGCTATCTTTTAAAACATTTAAAATTCTATCTTTGTCCTCTAAAGAACTCCTGCTCCAAATAATACTAAAAAACACTCCAAGCCCCGGCAAAGTAATCTCATCTTTGTCATTAAAAGAAGCTTCAATAGACTTTAAAATCTCATCCTTACTCGCTCCCTTAAAATTATTCATAATATGATTTTTAATACTAATATTCATATTTATCATTCCTTTCAAAAATATTATGTTCAAAAATAAAAAATATTATTCAATCAAAATAAACTTTCACATATAATAAAATATGAATAAATTAAATGACTTAAAAATAAATGAAGAAGCAACTATTGTTTCTCTAGAAAATAATAACTTAAAAAGAAGACTTATGGATATTGGTTTTGTCAAAAACACTAAAGTAAAACTCATCTTAAAAAATTTTGGTGACAGTATGCGAGCCTATCAAATAAAAAATACTGTTATAGCCCTAAGAACATCCGACAGCAAAAATATTATCGTTAAGAAAAGCTAAACTTTTCTTTTTTTCAGCTCAAAAAATGTTATAATAAAAAAAGGTGATTCAAATGAAAATCTTAAATATCAAAAAACAAAAAAATAAATATCAAATAACTTTAGATAATAATGAAAAAATATCTATTAATGAACACGCTTTAATAAACACAAACATTCTATATAAAAAAAATATAACAAATAAACAGTTAAATCAAATAAAAGAAGAAAATTCTTTTTATGATAACTATGATAAAGTATTAAAAATGATAAACCGTAAAATTAGAAGCCAATATGAAATAGAAAAATTTCTTCTAAAAAATGAAGTTTCAAATCAAGAAAAAATTATTAATAAATTAAAAGAATTAAATTTAATTAATGATGAACTATTTGCTGAAAGCTTCACAAACGATAAAATAAACTTAACTCTAGATGGACCATATAAAATAAAAAAACAGCTCGAAGATAATCATATAGATAATCTTTATATAAATCAAGCTCTTTCTAACTTTACCCAAGATAAAATAGATCAAAAAATAGAAAAAATCATTCAAAAAAAATTAAAAACAAATAATGATACATCTTATATTTTCAAACAAAAAACTAGTATGTATCTGTCAAATCTTGGATATAATTCTTCAGATATATATAATCATTTAAATAACATTCAAATAGACAATAGTAAATTAGAAAAACAAATGGAAAAAATATATAATAAACTAAAAATAAA
The DNA here is from genome assembly GCA_944329385.1 of uncultured Bacilli bacterium. Taxonomy (GTDB): domain Bacteria; phylum Bacillota_I; class Bacilli_A; order RF39; family UBA660; genus Coprosoma. The sequence continues at coordinate 9,206 of CALVIE010000036.1, forward strand.
ATATGATGGATATACCTTACAAAATAAATTAAAACAAAAATTATATTCTAAAGGATTTACCACCGAAGAAATAAATAATTTCATACAAAAAACAGTTCATTAATTTGAACTGTTTTGACTAAGTGCACTGTTAACAGAATTATCATAAGATTTCTTAAGTTTATCATCAGAAATTTCTAAATCATATTTTCTTCTTAACGCAACTAAAGCTTTAGTTTGTAAAGTTGTATCATTACTAATTTTTTCTTGAACTAAATCATCAATAACATCATCACGAACATCATCCAAAGATGGTTTTTCTTTTTGCTTAATACGGTAAATAATGTGATAACCATATTCTGATTTAACTGGCTCTTTAGAATATTCGCCATCTTTTAAATCATTAACACCATCCCAAAATTCATCAACAACAGAACCATAAGTAACTGTAAGCTTACCACCCTTACTAGCTGTGCCTTCATCATCAGAATATTCCTTAGCTAAGTCCGCAAACTTTTTACCATCATCTAATTTTTTAATAATGTCCTCAGCTTCTTTCTTAGCTTTTTCTTCAGCTTTTTCTTTCTCTTCATCGCTCATATCATCATCAGTATTTGGACTAATTAAAATATGTCTAGCTTCAATATCTCCAAAAATATTATCCTCATAATATTTTTCAATTTCTGAATCAGAAAGTTCATCTTTAACATAATTTTCAGTTACCTTTTGCTTTTTATACTCGGTAACTAAAGCTTCCTTAAAATCATCCTCACTAGAATAACCAGCTGATTTTAAAGCCACATTAAAATCTTGTCCATAACTTTGATAAGATTGTTTGTAAGAATTTAACTGTGAATCCGCATAACTTTCCGCATCCTCATCAGTCTTAATTTCTTTATTTACAATAAACTCATCAATCATATTTGTTAAAGTAGTAGCGCCTCCTTGATTCTTAAGTTCATCATATAATTCTTCTGCCGTAATAGTTTTACCATTTAATTTAGCTACAACTTCTTCGCCATTTTTTAAACTTGCAACCTTACCACATCCTGTAAGTAGTAAACTTCCAGCTAAAACAACAGCGAATAACTTTTTTTTCTTCATGTTATCTTCCTTTCATATGTATGCTTTCATACATATAAATAATAACAAATTTTCCCTATAAATTCAATATTTTTATTTATTTTTACCCCGAAGTAATCACATAAACCAAAAATTTCCATAAAATAATGTGAAAGGTAAAAAGGAGGATGATTTATATGTGTAATACTGGAGTAAGTTCAGCAGCAATCGTTTTAGTGCTATTTATTCTTTTAATAATCATACTTGGAGCTTACCTATAAGCCCTAGAAAGGAGTAAATAATGGCTTGCAATAATTCATGTGAAAGACCATGTACTAACAATAATGGCTATCTAATAGTCTTAGTTTTATATATTTTATTAGCTATTTTGTTAGGGTCTGTATTCTTTTAATTAAAGAAAAAGTCCATGGACTTTTTCTTTGCATTATTAAAAAACAAATGTCCATAACATTGACAAAAATGAAACATTTATATATAATTAATCCAAGGCACAGAGGAAAATAGTAATAAGATAAATATATTTATAGTGAGCTTAGACTAGTGGAAGCTAAGCAATATATCCTTATGAACGCGTTTCTCTACTAAGCTGTTTGTATAATCTGCATTAAAGATTAAAGTCGCATAGAATCTCTATGAAGTAAGGTGGTACCGCGGGAACCCTCGTCCTTATTTTATAGGGGTTTTTCTATTAAAAGGAGGGAAAAATATGTATGAAAAGTTAAATCAAATTTTAAAAGAAACATTCCAAAAACTAAACTATAACTATGAACCAAAAGTAATTAAATCAAATATTGATGGCATTGATTTTCAGTGTGATGATGCATTCAAACTAGCCAAAGAATATCATAAATCTCCACTCATAATTGCCGAAGAAATTACAAACAAATTAAAAGAAAATGAAAACTTTGAAAATTATTTCAAAGAAGTAATGCCAGCTAAACCAGGATTTATCAATATAATTGTTAGTGATAAACTAATAAATGAAGCCCTAAAAGAACTAATGAAAAAAGATAAATTTGGTATAGAAAAACAAACAAAAACTATCGTATTAGACTATGGAGGACCAAACGTTGCTAAACCACTTCATGTTGGACATCTAAGAACCGCTATTATCGGTCAAGCCATTAATAACATGTTAAAGTTTCAAGGAAACAAAACAATTGCTGACGTTCACTTAGGTGACATTGGCGCACAAATGGGTCAAGTTATTTATGGCATAATAAATGATTTCCCTAATCAAAATTTTGAAGACATTGAATTTGATTTAAATTATTTAAATATCACTTATCCAAAAATGAGTGCTTTATGTAAAGAAAATGAAGAAGTAAGAAAAAAATGTGCTCAAATAACTAAAGAACTTCAAGAAGGTAATAAAGATTATCGAATCCTTTGGGAAAAAATATATAAATTATCAGTTTCAGATATTAAAAGTATATATGACTATTTAAATGTCCATTTCGATTACTGGTATGGTGAAAGCGATGCTTATAAACAGTTTCCAGAAATGATGAAATATTTAGAAGATAACCATTATATTAAAGTAGATAATGGCGCTAAAATAATTGACATTAAAGAAGAAAATGACAAAATTGACTTCCCACCATGCATAATTCAAAAATCAGATGGCGCATATCTTTATGCAACATCAGACCTAGGCACCATTTGGCAAAGAAAAAAAGACTTTAACCCAGATGAAATACTTTACATAGTTGATGCCCGTCAAAGCATGTATTTTACTCAAATATTTAGGGCTGCTAAAAAAACACATATATATGATGGCTTTTTAGCTCATTATGGTAATGGTACCGTTAATGGTAAAGATAATAAACCTTTTAAAACAAGAGCAGGTGGAGCTTTAAAACTAAAAGATTTAATTAAAGAAGTAAAACAAGAATTTATAAACCTAAGAGAAGAAAATAAAAATATGGATGAAGAAGATCTAGATAAAATCGTAAACTCTATCTTAAAATTTGCAGATTTGCAAAATGACTTAACTAGAAACTATATCTTTGACATTCAAAAATTCAGTGAAGTAAACGGTAAAACAGGACCATATATCCTATATACATATTTAAGAATAAATAAATTATTAACTGAAAAAGAAGATAAACTATCAGATAATATATATAATGACATAGATAAAACTCTTCGCCTAAAACTATTAGAAGTAACTGATGCTTTAAATATGGCTATAAAAGAAAGAAAACCTCATTACATAGCTTCATATCTTTATGAATTATCTGTATGTGCCAATAACTTCTATCAAAATAATCACATGACAAATCTCTCAGGTCAAATCAAAAATGATTATAATATAATTCTTTCATTTAATAATTTAATATTAAAAACCTTATTAAATCTGTTAGGTATTCATATTCCAAAATCTATGTAAAA
>CALVIE010000037.1 GCA_944329385.1 uncultured Bacilli bacterium
AAGCAAAAAGATGAATTCTTTTCCACAGGATTCATCTTTTTTATTAGCTTTAGAAAATTTTACCGGAACTCAAATTTCATATTTTAAAACTAAATCTAGTATAATTTCATGAGGTGTTTTCATGTTAAAAAAAATAAAAATTTTTTTATCTCTCATCATCACTATCTTAATTGCCCTTACCATATATTTCAAATTTATCCAAAAAAATACCATCAAAGTTCCATCCATTCATCTAAATGGAAAAACCATTATCACCTTAACCGAAGGAAATACGTATAAAGAACCAGGATATAAAGCCTTTGATGAAAACGGTAAAAACATCACCAATAAAGTTAAAATTAAAGGAAATATAAACACAAATAAACAAGGTACTTATCAAATAACTTATACAGTCAAAACCAAAAATAATCTAACAGCCAAAGCTCATAGATTTATTAAAATAGTCAAACCAAACAATCCAATATATAAAGAATCTTACAATAACATTGATAACCAATCAAGAGGCTGGTGGAGCAATAATAAATCAAACGGTCAAAGACCAACAGGCGGAGCCGATATAAATGAACTAAAAAAATATAATGCTTACTACATGGGACCTGATGAAAAAGTTTTATATTTAACATTTGATGAAGGAAGTAATGATACTTATGTCAAAGAAATAGTCAGCGTATTAGATCAAAATAATGTCAAAGCCACATTTTTCCTATGCCGAAAATATATGGAAATGAACAATGATTTAATAAAACAAATGGATAATAATGGTCACACAATAGCCAATCATACATCGCATCATTTAAACATGCCATCTTTAGCCACTAAAGAAAATTTTAACAAATACCTAGAAGAAATAACTTCGGTCGAACAAACATACTATAATATCACCGGTAAAAAAATGCAAAAAATATATAGAGAACCACGCGGTGAATGGAGCTATAGATCACTCCAAATACTAAAAGATTTAGGTTACAAAACATATTTTTATAGTGCTTATTATCTAGATTTCGAAGAAGATGTGTCAAAAGAAAAAGCTTTAAATGAACTCACAAAAAAAGTCCATAATGGTGCCATATACCTACTTCATCCTAAAAACAAAGGCAACTATCTTGCTCTAGATACATTTATAAAAACTATGAAAAAACAAGGATATAGATTTGACCTTGTTCAAAACATTAAATAATTCTAAGGTAAATTAAGTACCTGTCCAATCATCAAAACATTACTAGTTAAATTATTTAATCTTTTAAGCTCATCTACTGTTGTTCCATATCTATTTGCAATATTCCATAAACTATCGCCTGCTTTTACCGTATAAGTATTATTAGATACTGGAACTTTTAAAGTTTGCCCAATATTCAAAACATTACTAGTTAAATTATTTAATCTTTTTAGCTCATCTACTGTTGTACCGTATCTATTTGCAATATTCCATAAACTATCGCCTGCTTTCACTGTATAAACATTACCTGAATCACCTAAATTATCACTAACTTTTAATACCTGTCCAATCGATAAATTATCTGAAGAAAGTCCATTCAAACTCTTAAGTTCTGCTACTGTAAGACCATACATATTCGCAATTTTCCATAAACTATCACCAGCTTTTACCGTATAAGTTTCAAAATCGCTATTATTAAAAGAAGTATCAGGAATTTCTAATACCTGCCCAACAGATAAATTATTACTAGTTAAATTATTTAATTTTTTTAACTCATCTACCGTAATTCCATACATATTTGCAATTTTCCATAAACTATCACCATTTTTAACTACATAATAATTACCATCTAAAGGCATACTAGAAATTGTTTTACCTTCAGCTGTCGCTATCACTGCATCAACAACTGCATCTACATATTCTTTATAATTACTCTGTATTTTAGCTAAATCCTCTGGATTATCAATAAACCCATATTCTACAATCACAGGATGTGTATTACTTCCAGTATTCCTATGAATAAAATAATAATCCTTTGATGTATCACTTGGTAACCTTCTTTGATAAAATTTTCTCATCTTTTGACCAGCATTGCCTAAAGACGTCAAAATATTTGAAGCAAGCTTACTATCATCCCTTAAAGCATATATAACCTCTGCCCCCTCAGCTCCTTGAGTCGCACTGCCAGCCGCATTAATATGATTAGAAATAATTACCACATTTGGATTATCCCCATATGCTGCTAAAATTCTATTAACCCTCTCTGTCGGTGATACTGTTTCATCTACCGAGCGGACTAAAGTAACCGGAACTCCCCTTTTTTGAAATTCATCATACATATACTGACTAATCATTAATGTTAAATCTTTTTCTCTAACCCCAGATGAACTAACAGCCCCTGGATCAGTACCTCCATGACCACTATCAATTACCACCTGTAAATTATTCATAACTTCACCCCTACATTAAAATATGAAATAGTAGGCATTTGGTTACAAAAAAACAATATCATTTCTAATATTGTCATAACCTTTTTAATATCAATCAAACATTAATACCATTTTTTCCAAATTTTTTCATTCTTATCATTACTCAAAATAACCACATCCATCTGCACGGGACATAAATGATTAAAAGGATGTAATAACTTAGGTGCACATTCTTGAATTTTAACAGCTCCCCCAGTAATTAAAAGATAATTATTTTCTTTTTTTATAAGCCCTCTAACATTCTTTGGAAAAAAAGTTTTTTTAGGACTAATAATTCCCCATTTAAAATTACCTATTCCAAATGGTACACATCCATCATGTGTATGACCTGAACAAATTAAATCATAATTTTCAAATAAACTTAAACACTTATTATCATTGCTAAATTCCGGAGAATGCACCAAAGCAATAGTTGGCAATTTCTTATTCACTTTTTTATAAAGTTCCTCTCTTTTAGATAAATCTTCATAAAATGCTTTAAAACCATAATTTTTTTTACTGTAATATTGATATGTCTGTGAATATCCCATTAAATAAATATTATCATCATAATAAATATCATTATCTAAAAGCCGAACTCCTTTTATATCACAAATTACTTGTTTAAACTTTAATTTACTAAAATTACTTGTTTTTCTATAAATAAAATCATGATTACCGTAAATTACAAACACCTTACTAATACTAGAAGCAAAAGAAAGTAAATCTTTTAATTTAGAAAGCGAAAAAGCACTATTAAGATTCTCAATTTTATCTATCAAATCACCAGTGAATAAAATATAATCTGCTTTTTCCCTTCGAATCTGTTTTTTAATTATTTCTATCTTTTTAAAACTTACCATATCACTAATATGAACATCACCAATAACCAAAAGTTTTAAATCATTCTTTACTTTTGGATTATACATTTTAATATACCTTACCTGCACATAATCATCAACAAATATTCTCATATCATCACCATTAAATTTTATTCACATCTATGTTTTTATTTTCTAAATCTTTATCAACTAAAGTTTCATGAATTTTTTCCTCTAAACTATCCAAAAATACCTCTTCAATCCTATCAACCCTACATCTTTCGGCTTTAATAATTGCTAATAACTTTGAAGCTGCCTTCGATACCTCATCATTAATTATAACATAATTGTATTTAGAAATTTCATTAATCTCACGATAAGCTGTTTCAAACCGCTTTAAAATTTTATCTTCAGACTCAGTTCCCCTATCAGTAAGCCTTCTTTTTAACTCTCGCATACTTGGAGGAAGCAAGAACACAAATAAAGCTTGCGGAAGTTTTTTCTTAATTTGTAAAGCCCCTTGTATTTCAATTACTAAAATAACATCTTCACCTTTATCTAAATGCTTTTGAACACTTTTTCTAGGTGTACCATAATAATTACCTGCAAACTGTGCATACTCAAGCATATTATCTTGTTTTATATTTTCTTTAAATTCTTCTTCAGTTACAAAATAATAATTAACGCCATCTTTTTCCCCTTTTCTAGGTTTTCTACTAGTCATAGAAATAGATTCCCAAATATTTGAATTTTTTTCTTTAACTACATCACAGACAGTATTTTTACCACTACCACTCGGTCCAGATAACACTATCAGTAAACCTTGCTTCTTTGTTCTAATCATTTAAATCCTCCTTTAATAGAAAAAACTGCTACGCAGTCTAATCATTTAATTTTAAAATTTTTTTAAGTTTATCCTGATGATCAATTAATTTTTGAGCATCTGGAACCAAAATTGCAATTACCCTCTTAAGTTCCTCACCATTAACTAATTCCATATATTCATCGCCTTCATCATAACTACTCTTAACCACTTGATATTCCTCTAAAAAATCATCCTCATTCTCATTAACTCTAATCAAATAACTATATCTAATATTATCAATTATCTTCTCAGCAATTACAAACCATTTATCATTTTTATCAAACTCTACTACCGTATATAAACCACTTTCCATACATTATCTCCTATCTAGTCACACCTTTAACCACATCTTCAAGCCCAACAAATCCAGAAGAATCAGTTACACTATTGCCTAATAATAAAGCATTATTTGGATCTTTCGCAAGCTCCGCCATAAACGTTGGATCATTAAGCTGCTCTGCAGTAAGTCCCATATAACTATTAGTAGCAGTATTAAAAACATCTACTGGATTATTATTAAACCACTCATTTGCTACCACACCATTCACATTATTAGCCGCATCATATGCATTAGTAAACACTGTCTGACCACTGTCAATACTCGCATAATCTAAACTTGGACCGCTAGCCACTGTATCATTAACAATACTTACAGCCTGATTTACTGAATCTGTAGCTACGCTAGTATCCACACTATTCAAAATAGCATTAATTCCCATCATAATATGTGGCATAGCAACAAAAACACCAGTTCCTATAATTGCCATAACCCCTGCCACTATTAATGCTTTTTTACCAGTACTTAATTTTTTCCATCTCTCCTTTAAAGAAGGTTTTGGACTTTTACGTTCAACTTTTCTTTTTAAAGAACTAATTTCCTCCTTTTTTTCACTATTATCACTGTCGCTTTTTATTCTACTCAAATAATCATCTGGAATAATATCTAAACCACTATTATCTTTTAAATCTAAGTTCTTAAACTCATCTAACGTTCCTTTTTTAAAACAAAGCGTATTATAATCAATATTATTTTTATCACATTCCGCTTTAATCTCTTTTAAATACTTCTCTAAATAATTAACATCATTTTTCTTCATATCAATTAAAGCTTCCTCTTTACTAGAAAATTTACCATTTTTCATATAATTATCAATCAAACGCTGACCGGCTACCTTTAAAATATTATCAAATTTATAATTTCCATAAGACTGTATATTAATATAGTCATTTATATTTCCTTTATTTTTCAAAACATAAGCGTTATTATTTGAAATTAAACCATTAATTAAATTAATATTTTTTATCAAATCATTTTTTGAAACATTAAAAGTAATTAAAGAAGTCCTCAAATCTACATTTATATTATAATCAATACCATTTTTTTCACATAAAGATATATACTCTTCAAGTAATGATGCAATTCCAGTTGTATTACTTTGAACACTAAGTGAGTAATCATTTATATTTTTAAAACCACTAAAAACATTAAAATTATTCTTATCGATATAAATATTAGACATATTTTCTTTATTCAAAATAGCCTTGCCATTAGTATCCAAACGTACATTCTTAATACCAAAATATCTATATAAAGCATCTGCCGTATATCCAAACCTTTTATTTTCCAAAATTATTCCTTTATGAAATTCGCCATTTTCTTTTAACAAAATTTCATTTAGTTTCTCATATAAACTATAAATTTCTTCCATATTATGAACTTTTTCTGCACGTGCACAAAAATTTTTAATTAACTCATAATCTTTCAAACTCTTATCTTTAGAAATTTCAATATTATTAAGATTTAAATTAGCCATATTATAAATCCACTTATTACTCATCATTACATATATTTTTTCTCTAGCATTTTTATCTATATCTTTTTGCATAGATATATTAAAATTATCATCTAACACTTTATTTAAGAATTCTTTATCTAAAATTTGATTATTTTGACTAATTTTATCATAAATATCTTCAAGCAACATTTCCTTTTTCTCATCTTTAAAATTATGTGTTTCTAAATCATCCACATCACCACTAACTACAATATTACCATTTTCTAAAACTTTAACACTAACTCCGTCTAACCCGTAAATATGTTTCTGTGATGAAGATAAATCATTAATTAATTTTAATCCTTTAATATCCTTATTAAGACATTTTAAATTTAAAAAATTATAATTCTTACTTACAAAATCATCACTAAAATTACCAACTATATAACCATAACCATCTTTTATAAACTCAGCAAAAGGCATATCACTAGTAAATCTTAATCCATTTTCTGTTTCAGTTTTAATAACATTACCATTTTCATCTTTTTTAAAATGCTTACCTGTTTTAAAATGTTTGCCCATATATTCTCTATTATAAGGTTTATTAGATATTTTATCGTCATTAAAATGTTTACCATTTCTTAAACTATTAAAATAATCCAAAGATAAAATATCACTGCGAACTTTCTTATAAAACTCAGTATAACCATCATTATCTGCCTTTACATAACTATTATTATAACTAATTGGAAACTTATTAATATAATTATATTCTAACTCTAATAATTTTTTTTGTTGTTCATAAGCTTTTTCATAATTTACATCATTAAAAGAAAGTAAAATATCATCCTCTTGATTATCATCATCTATAAAATGAAAAAGTATATCTTCCTTGTTTAAATATTTTTTATCCAAACTTTCAATCTTTAATTTTAAAATTTCACTAGAAAGCTTTACAATATCATTACTTAAATTTCTAATCTTATGTATAGTTTCCATATTATTAGGATCTTTTAATATATCTTCATTTAATCTCACAAGCTCTTCCTGCATTTTATTTAATTCATCTTGCTTACTTTCCAAATTCATAAAATCCCCACCTTCACCTATAAACCTCTAATAAAATTATAACACATTATCCTATAACTTACACTATTTAATAACAATATTTAAATTTTAGAACAAAATGCCAAAATAAATTTTGTGCGTTATTACCTCACGGTAAGCTATTTATACTTCTAAGGCACCTAAGACTCCTCCATATAGAGTAAAAGGTTCTTCTATTAATAAACTAACATAATATCTTCCAGCTTCTTTTTTTATAACTGCGCTTTTAATATCACTAGGCATTACTTCTTTATTTCTATATCCTCTTATTTTTACTTCTTTTAATTTTGGTAAAGTGATGGTTCTATTTTTTAAATCTAATTTTATAGAGTTATAATAATTACCTTTATAACTACTTTTAATATTATTTGTTTTATATCTTTCATGAACACCTTTTACTTTAAATCATTGTTTTGGTTATTTAAAATTTTTTGCAAAGCAAATTCCTAATAGATGAAAAAAACTTGGAAATGCTTATTTTTCCAAGTTTTTATATAGTCTAAAATGGCGTCCTTGGGCAGATTCGAACTGCCGACCTACCGCTTAGGAGGCGGTTGCTCTATCCTGCTGAGCTACAAGGACAGCATAATAATTATATCAAAAAAAGAGTCATAAATAAAGACCCTAAATTTTCATAATACTAATTGCAAATAACAAAAATAAATTATATGCATATTTAAGCCTAAATCTAAACTTTAAAGCAAATTCATTAGTTGCCACACATTTATCAACCAAACTAACAATCCAACTCTCCGCATATTTTGGAACAGATAAATTGATAGGAAACATATGTGTTCTAATCATATCTTCTTCTTTAGGCGTTAAATTAAAATGCTCTTTTGCCATACAAACAGCCTCTTTTGGATGCGTAAAAACTGATTTTAAACGTTCAGCTTGTGTTCTATCATCAGGACTTAAAAAGAAATCATGTAAAAGTCCGCCAACTGCTGTTTGTTCATAATCTAAATGTAATATCCTCGCAATTTTATAAGAATAATAAGATACTTTCAAAGAATGCTCATATCTACTTATTCCATGATGCTCTATCTCTTTAATTTTTAAAAAATCTTTATTATATAAAATATTATTAACTATACTCATATATTGTAAGTCTTTTTTATGACTACTCATTACATTTCACCTCAAAGTTACTTATTCAGTATACCACATTTATAAATAAATTACAAATTGGCATTATTCCTCATTTTCTGAAGTATTTCCTTCAATTTTAACATCTTCAGAAGGAGGAGTAATTTGAATAAAAGTATTTCCATCATTAACTTTTATCTCATTACCATCTAAATCTTTATAAACGCTCTGGCTACTTCTACTGTCTTTTGACCACACAATTGGAATAGCATAACCATCAGTTATAAAATATCCTTCACCAGAACCAATATTTTCAAGTTCTAATCTTCCATAAGAATCATAACTATGTGTCTGAATTGGGGTAATTATGATATTTTTATATGTATATTGCTTACCACTTTCATCTACATGTGGCTGCCCAGACATAAATCTTTTATAAACTTTATTTTCACTATCATATTCATAACTACTCGTAGTATAATATGAATATTTCATAAAAACCGTATCGGCTTTTACTGCACCTTCTTCTTTACTTAAATCAATCTCATCAACACTATAATTTAAAAGTAAATCTTTATTAGTATCTCTATCATACCCTTCATCATGAGCTTTTGCCTTTATCTTTTCCATACTAGTAAACGCTGTATGTTCAGTAGCTTTATTTAAAGATTTATCTCTCCAAAAAGTTGAAGAATCTGTAATTCCATTAATATTATCAACCCCAAGGGAATTAATATCACTTTTAGCTTTTTCACTCCAACCATAATGTACATAAATTGCATCATTTTCTAAAGCATAATCTAAATAATAAGGTCTTGCACTTCGAACTGAACCAATTTTAGCTGTATCCTTATCTTTAAATATAGCCATTAACCTAGTAATACCACCTTCAGCTAATATTTCATAAGTAATATAAGCATCATCAAGCCCAGCATGAGGCCATGCCGCATGATTATTATTTATCATCACCGCAATCGGTCTTGTTTTACTATCCTCATCAACAATCTTTAGCTTTTTTTCTATAGGAATTTTTTTAGAAACAAAATCGTTTACTTCCTGATTTGTTAAATAAAAATAAACACCTATACCAATTAAAACCAAAACAAATAAAACAAACCATATTTTTTTCTTACTCTTTTTTCTTCTTCTAGCCATAAAGCCACTCCTATCTACAAAACATTATACCAAATAGCACTAAATAGAAAGAAACAAAATAATTATCTAGTGTAAATATATGTATAGAAAAATAAATTATTCTGTTACTATCCAAGCATTAGGAATAGCCCTTGTCACCTTTTTACCACTACCATTAACAGGCTTATTAGCAAGTTTACCATCAATTACCAAACCACAAGAAGTACCACCATCTAAATTAGAAGCATTATAAGCACCATAATTCATTAAAATTTCTGTTAATTCAGTCATACCAACACCATCAATACCATGTGCATAATCACGACCGTCCATTACTAGAAAAAGTACAATTCCATCTTTTCTTTGACCAATAGCTGTCCTAGGAGCCGTTCCCCAGCCACCATTTCCTTTAATAAATGAAGGCTCACCATTAACAATCAAATATGGACCAAACTCAACCGCATCACGAACCCCTTTACTAAGTGCCTCCTGCGCACTCATCTTACCCATAATTAATTTATTATCATGTGTAAAACCAATAATACCACCACTAACTGGAGCTCTAGATAAATTACTTAAAAGTTTACCATCTTTAATAACTGCCCCAACAGGCCTTCCACCATTACCTACATAACCAGGATCTTCAAAACCACTCGCATTAATAGCCACTAAAGCATTATTCTTCTTTGCAATATCAATAAGCATCTCACCACTACTAGCCATATTACTAGCCGTTGCAATTTTAACCTTAGACGGATCATATATGGCAATTAAATATCCTCTAAGTCCATCTCCCTCAATATTTATAAGCTTATAACTCTCTTTCTCATCATGTTCTAAAATTTCTTTTTCATATTTATTTTTATACATAACATTTAAATTACTATAATCTGTAAAATTAATCGCATCTAAATCAGTATCTTCTAAAGACTCTAAAACATAATTGTTCTTCATAACCTCATTTATAGTTTCATCATCATAAAACCAAGTTGCTAAATATTGATGACTCATTGTTGTCATTGCCGTTGTAATAAGCCAATTTCTAAAATTAGGATAAGGTCCATAAAGCAAAAAAGCTAAACTAGAGCCAATAACTAAAGCCAAACAAATCAATATAACTAAAATTATTTGCCATATTTTCATCTTTTTTTTAGGATTTTCCTCTTTAATTTCCTCTTTTATTTCTTCATTTTTCTCTAAATTTTCTGTTTCTTTAAACTCTTCTAACAATCTATCTACCTTAACATCATCTTTATCAGGAAAAATATTCTCTAAAGATTCATCTTTAACATAATCATCTAAATTCTCTTCTTTTTCTAACATTCTTTCCTCATTTAATTTTTTATCCTCATCATCTTCAAATAAAACTTCAATATCATCCTTCATCTACATCTTCCCCTTTACCAAAAAACTCTCCATCCTCATCATAATCAATATAATCATTATAAGTACCAAACAAAGCTCTATTTAATTTACTATATTTATTTCCATGATCCGCATTATATTCTTCATATTCCTTAACCATATCATTATATATAACAATATCATTAATATAATAATTATTAGCCGCTTCATAATTTGCTTTAAAAGTAGTGCACTTTGAACTAACATTCACATCTCCATATTTAATTTTACAGTTTTCCTTAAGTATTAAAGCACTATCTTCAACTTTATTTATAGCTTTTAAATAATTATCCATAAAAGTATTCCAATCATCAGTATTATCTCTTAAAGTTTCTAAAAATAAATTTTTCTTATATTCATATAACTGATTTCTAAGTAAAGAAAAATTATCAACCTCTTTATTAAATTTTGGATAAGCCTCTAATATTTCATCCATCTTTACTTTTGTATTAGCCTTATCTTCCTTTAAACCATCAACCCATATCCAAGCTCCAATAAATGCAACAATAATAATTATAATAACAATCCCAATTATTATTAAAAACTTCTTCATTAAGCGCACCCTCTTATCTTATACAATAATATCAAAATATAAAAAAAATGTAAAGTTTTGTCGAGTAAAATAATATTGCATTATTCTCTTAATCCTTTAATTTTTAAACAAAAATAAACATAAAAAAATCATAATTTTTTAACTATGATTTTTATTCATCTTCTCATTCTCAGTTACTTATATCATTTAACGTCCACCAACTCTACTTGACATTGAACCCCTTTTATTAACACCTTGTTTATTTTTCCAAAAATTGCACATCGCGCGGGCGCTTCCGCGCCTTTTTTTCCATCATTACTCTTATCTTATTTCATCATTATCCTAAAGTATATGGGCTTGATGAACTTCCGTTTCCTCCTGTAATTTGGACACTAGACGATAGATAGACGGCCGGACGGACCGCAGCGTTCGTATTGCGAGCGCTGCTGCTGTTGACGCTGCCGTACGAATACACGCAGAACACGCTGTTAGAGTAACCGGCATAAGGCGACAAAGTCCACCAAAAGTCATTTATATACATCCAGCTACTATTTTTACATGTACTAGAATTATCATTATTTTTACTAAATGTTCCACAGCTACTTTGATTACTATTACTTCTTAGATATTCTGAAACTGTTACTAATGCTACTTTCCCATTCCACGTTGTTGATTTCTCATCATTTATCTGATCTGCCAAATCATTATTATCATATGTTACACTACCTATACTCCAATCTTTAGGCACTATTTGACTTTGAGCTGTCGCATTTAATGTTCCTGTCAAATAACTTCCATTTAAATATGTATTTAAATCGGCTGGTCGTTTCCAATTATTTGAATTTGAACTATCCCATGCCCTATCTCCTATACTTGCATCCCTCATTATTTTGATTGTCTTATCTGCCTCTATTGATACGATTCTCCATACCTCATTATTAAATGTTATATAATTATTTACATTTTTTCCTTTATAAAAATATCTTCCTTCTTCATAAGTATCTTCGTATAATCCGTCACCTTCGGTTACTACATCTACACTGTCTAATATAGTATCCCCAGGAGTTGGTACTTTCGTACATTCTTCGTATAGTTCATCTATCGCCCCTTGGACATTTTTTGATGAAAGTCCACTTGTTTTATTATCATAAGTCACATCTTTGGAATTAAATGTTACTATGGCATATACACCTAAGCTTCCAAATAATATTAATCCTATTACAAAACTTATTAGATTTTTTCTCACATAATATTTCATTTTTTCTTTCTTCATTGTACTCTCTCCTATCATTAAAAA
>CALVIE010000038.1 GCA_944329385.1 uncultured Bacilli bacterium
GATAACGGTAATAACAATACCTATACATTTACAAACCTAAAATCAGATACTAATTACACCATCAAAGTTAGAGTAACTAATGGAGCAAATCTTCAAGCAGAAAAAGAAGTTGGTGGAGGAACTAATCTAACTGATGATGTAGTAACAGAAGGTGATGGCCTATACAAAGATGAAAATGAAGATAGATATTTTTATAGAGGAAAAAATGTCAATAACTATATAACCTTTAATGATGAAACTGCCGGCTGGAGAATAGTTTCAATTGAAAAAGATGGAACAATAAAAATAATGAGAGATACAAGTATAGGAGCACAATATTGGGATACTAGTGGAAGTAATAATTGGAAAAATCCTACTAGTTTAAATACATATTTAAATGGTAGTTATCTAACAGGAAATTTGAATCAGACAGCCCAAAATCAAATAGTAGCTAAAGATTGGAGCGTAGGTGCAGTAAATGTATCTAGTGATGATTTAGCAAATCAAATAAGTGATGAAAATAGCAGTAGGTGGAATGGTAAAGTTGCCTTAATTACAGTAAGTGAATACATAAGAAGTAATAGCAATCAAACTAATTGTGGGTCATTAAGTAAAAACAATATAAACTATGGCAGTTGTAAAAATACTACATGGATAGCTACTAATAATAACTGGTGGACATTATCGATGAGTAATAGTGCATTTGGTACAGTATACCGTTTTAGTTCAAATGGTCAAATAGATCATATTCTTCCTTATAATATGTTAGAAGTCCGTCCGGCCGTCTATCTATCATCAGATTTAACACTTAAGGGCGAGGGAACCAAAGAAAATCCATTTGAAATAATTGAAGGTATTACTTTACCAAAACTCCAAAAACCAACATTCACTGAAGAAGGAGAAAATCCAAAAACAGTAACCATAACCTACCCAGAAGGATGTGGAGAAAACCTAACATGCACATATCAAAAAGATGATGAAGAAACAGTAGAAGTAAACTCTAAAACAGTAGATGTAGGATTTAATAATAATGGAACATTACTTGCTAAAGTAACTGATGGAACAAATGAAGAAAGTAATGTTTATAATGTCACTGTAGGAATAGATATAACTGATAATATAGTAACTGAAGGCAATGGACTTTATAAAGACAATACCGAAGAAAATCGATATGTCTATAAAGGGGCAAGCCCTAATAATTACGTAACATTTAATGATGAACTATGGCGAATAATATCTAAAGAATCAGATAATACAATGAAAATCATAAAAGCAAGTAGTTTATCATCCAGAGCCTATGATAATGCTAATAACCGTAATAGTACTTACTGTAATGTTCAAGCCGATGGCTGTAATACCTGGGGTAGTAGTACAACAACTTATGATAGCAATAAAGCAAAAGTAACTGCAATATCAGATACTTATTCAAGTACATCTACTTACGCCCTTCCAAATAACGTATCAAGCTTAAATACTTATTTAAATGGCTCATATTATAATACCTTAACTGAAACTGCTCAAGAACAAATAGATGACCATTATTTCAACATTGGAAATGTATCTGCCTCAAGCACTAATACACTTCAAACAGACATGCTAGAAGAAAGTAAATATAAATGGTTAGGTAAAATTGGTCTATTAAATATTACAGACTATGTCAAAGCAAGTAATAGTACTAACTGTACAAAAATAAACTCATATAGCAGTAACACATCATGTTATAGCAATAGTAAAAATCATAATTGGATAGTAAATGGCCTATCAAGTAACCCAAGATTTATCAATGGACAAAGTGGAACAAGAGGTAATGTTTGGGGAATAAATACTAAAAATTATAACATAGGTTCCAATGGAAAAGCATCATCATCATATGGAGTATCACCAGTTTTATATTTAAAATCATCAGTTAAAATAATTAGCGGAGAAGGTACACAATCAAACCCATATCAATTACAAATATCAAAAGCTATAGAAAAACCAACATTTGCTGAAACAGGAGATAACCCCAAAACAGTAATTATAACCTATCCAGAAGGATGTGGTGATAAATATACATGTTCATATAAAAAAGATAACGAAGAAAGTGTGAATGTCACATCTTCTACAGCAAATGTACAGTTCAATAAAAATGGAACAGTAACTGCCACAGTATCAGATGGAGTAAGCACAGCGACTAGTTCTTATGATGTAATCATATCTACTGGTGGAAATACTATATTGGATACTGAAGAAATAGTAACCTCAGGCGATGGCCTATATAAAGATGAATATGAAGAAAACAGATATATTTATAAAGGCAAAAATGTAAATAACTATATAACCTTTAATAATGAAAAAGCTGGTTGGAGAATAGTTTCAATTGAAAAAGATGGAACTATAAAAATAATGAAAGATACAAGTATAGGAGAAATGGCTTGGGATTCATCAAATAAAAATAATTGGGCAAGGCCAGCCAGTTTAAATACATATTTAAATGAAAGTTATTTAACTGACACCTTAAACGCTACCGCTCAAAGTCAAATAGTTTCAAAAGATTGGAATATAGGTGGTGTAACGAGCGACGATACCAATTTATCAAATACTATAAATAACGAAAATACTAAAAAATGGACTGGAAAAGTTGCTTTAATCACAGCTAGTGAATATGTAAGAAGTAATAGTAATAAAAGTGAATGCGGAAGTATAAAACAAATATGGGATTCAAAATCCTGTGGAAATACAACATGGATGCACAATAACACAGGATGGTGGATATTATCGTATGATTCCATTTCCACTAATCTAGCATTCTATGTAAGCCCATTCAGTATTTTTTCTACTCCTAGTGTTACTTATTCTCATAGTATCCGTCCATCAGTCTATCTTTCATCAAATGTAAAAATTACAGGAGGAGATGGCTCAGCAAATAATCCATATACTTTAGGTAATGTAGTTTTACAAAAACCAACATTCACTGAAAAAGGAGAAAATCCAAAAACAGTCACCATAACATACCCAGAAGGATGTGGTGATAAATATACATGTTCATATAAAAAAGATAATGAAGAAAGTGTTAATGTTACATCTTCTACAGTAAATGTACAATTCAATAAAAGTGGTTCATTAGTTGCCACAGTATCAGAAGGTACAAACACAGTTACTAGTTCATATACAGTAAATATATCAACAGCAGGAAGTCAAATATTAGATAAAGTAGAAGTGGTAAGCGATGGCAACGGACTTTATAAAGATGAATATGAATGGAAATATACTTATAAAGGAAATAATCCAAATAATTATATAAAATTTAATAATGAGACATGGAGAATAATGTCAATATACCTTGATGGAACGATCAAGATAATGAAAGATGAAAGTATAGGCACTATGGCATGGGACTCGTCTAACAGTAATAACTGGGCTCGTCCTAGCACTCTTAATACATATCTAAACAGCACATACTATAATAATTTGACTTCCAGTGCACAATCCCAAGTGATTGAATCTACATATTATGCAGGAAATGTCAGTTCAATCAATAACAATAATATGTACAATCAAATCAATAGTGAAAAGTCAGTTTTAACAAAAGTTAAAATAGCCTTACCAACACTGTCAGAATACTTGAGAGCATGTTCAAATATAAATTGTAACACTTACAGTACATATAATGACAATTTTAATACTTGTAAAATGGATAACTGGATGTATTATCCCAATAGTTGGTGGACTTTAACAGCTTCCCATGATATTCATAACTATGTATATTTTATAAATTCAAACATTGATGGTTTAGTATCTAATTATGCCAAAAATACTATTGCTGTTAGACCTGCTTTAACACTGTCATCAAAAGTAAAAATCACCGGAGGAGATGGCTCAGCGAATAATCCATATACCCTTGGATAAAGAAGGCTTATATAGACCTTCTTTTACTATACTTTAAAACCATATTATCCCATGTAAAATTGACATAAAAAAACAAATAATTAACCAATTTTTCCTTTACTTTTAAACCCTATAATAGTAAAATAGTGGTATAAAGTGAAAATAAGTGGGGAAAAGTGGGTGATAGTTATGTTCATGGGCGAATACCATCAAAAAATCGATGAAAAAGGTCGTTTAACTATTCCAGCAAAATTAAGAACAGAATTAGGTGATAATTTCATCGTAACCCGTGGTCTAGATGGATGCTTATTCATCTACAGAAAAGAAACCTGGGAACAAATAATAAATAACTATCAAAACCTCCCAAACATTAAAGAAGCTAGAAACTTTATGCGTTTTTTCCTGTCGGGTGCCACTAACTTAGAATTTGATAAACAAGGAAGAATAAATATTTCATCCCCACTAATCAAATACGCCGAATTAAAAAAAGAAACAGTTATTATTGGTGTAGGAGATAGACTAGAAATTTGGAGTAATGATAAATGGAATAACTTCATCAATGAAAACGAAGAAGATTTTTCTAAACAAGCTGATTACTTATTTTCACAAAATATAAACTAGGAGGAATACCATGCATGAAAGTGTCCTGTTAACTGAAAGTATAAACTACCTAAACTTAAATAAAAAAAGTATCATTGTCGATTGTACCTTAGGTTACGCTGGACATAGCTCACATATCCTAAAACAAATTCCAAATGGTTTCCTATACGCCTTTGACCAAGACAAAGAAGCTATAAAAGAAGCCGATAAAAAATTAAAACAAATAAACAATAATTACGAAATAATAAACACAAACTTTGTAAACATAAAACAAGAAATAAAAAAAAGAACAAACGAAGTCGATGGCATCCTTTTTGATCTAGGCGTTTCATCACCTCAGCTAGATGAAAGCAAAAGAGGATTTAGCTTTCATAAAGATGCTAAATTAGATATGCGCATGGATCAAAGCCAAAGCCTCTCAGCCTATGAAGTTGTCAATAACTATGATTTAAATAAACTAATACATATATTTAAAAACTATGGCGAAGAAAAATATGCCCAAAGCATCGCCAAAGGAATAACCAAACAAAGACAAATAAAACCAATAGAAACAACTTTAGAACTATCAGAAATAATAAAAAATAGCGTCCCAGAAAAATATAGAAGAATAAATCACCCCGCTAGAAAAATATTTCAAGCCATAAGAATAGAAGTCAATGATGAATTAAACGTCTTTGAAATAGCCCTAAAAGATTCCTTACAACTAATAAAAAAAGGCGGTAGAATATGTGTTATAACTTTTCATTCGCTAGAAGATAGAATATGTAAACAAATATTTAAAGAAGTCAGTAGTATCCCAAAAGAATTACAAAACCTTCCAGTAATTCCTAAACAGTATGAACCAAAATATAAAATAATTGCTAATATAAAACCGACAGAAGAAGAAATAAATAAAAACCATCGCTCAAGAAGTGCAAGACTTAGAGTAATAGAAAGGAGAGCTTAAAATGGCCAAAAAGAAAAACAAATCAAAAATAACCAAAGGTGAAAAAGTCTTATACTTTTATGCCACTTTAGCTTTTTTCCTTATGCTCGGTCTAAAAATATTCTGCGGAGCCTCTATTGGTGAAATGAAAATGAGCATCGAAGAAATTAAATATAATATCACTGAACAGGAAAAGAAAAACGAAAGTCTAACCATGAAAGTAAACGAATTAACATCATTTGAAAACGTCCAAAAAGTTGTTGAAGAAATGGGACTTGCCTATAATAATGAAAACATAATCGTAATTGATAAATGAGGTGAAAATAATGAATAAAAAAAAGCAAAAAAACATAGAATGGAAAACCCCAAGAAAAATCTTTCTTGTTTTTTTGTTTTTAATATTAATCTTATTTGTCAGATATTGTTTTCTAGCCATATCTCCAACCATTAATGGTCGAAACATGCAGGTATTCGCCGCAAATAGAAACACCATATCTAAAACCCTAACCGCTAAAAGGGGAACCATTTATGACATGAGTGGCAATGTCCTTGCTCAAAATGTTACATCATATACCTTAATTGCTTACCTTGATGAAGAAAGAAGTACCAAAAATCAAATTAACCATGTCAAAGATATAGACCAAACCGCCAAAGCTCTCGCCCCAGTTTTAGGCATGGAAGAAAATGAAATCAAAGAAAAACTTCAAGCAGGTAAAGAAAAAGGTAAATACCAAATTGAATTTGGCCCAAAAGGTAAAAACCTCACTGAAATAAAAAAAGGAGAAATCGAAACCTTAAACTTACCAGGACTTGACTTCGAAGAAAGCTATAAAAGATATTATCCAAATGGAGATTTTGCTTCCTATATTTTAGGATATGCTAAAACCAATGAATATTATGATAAAAGCGGTAAACTAACAACATCAATTGATGGTGAATTAGGCATTGAAGCAAAATTTGATGACGAACTAAAAGGAACAGACGGTTACCTAACTTACCAACAAGACCGTTTTGGTTATAAAATACCAGATACCAAAGAAGAAAGAATTGACGCCTTGGATGGAAAAGATATATATTTAACCTTGGATTCTGCCATCCAAAGATTTGCCGAAACCGAAGTAAAAAAAATAAACACCGAATATAAACCACAGTGGTCATTAATCACTGTCATGGATGCTAAAACTGGCGATATACTAGCCAGTAGTTCAACCCCTTCATTTAATCCAAATCTAAGAAATATCACCAATTATGAAAACCCTCTAGTTTCAAATGCCTTTGAACCAGGATCAACCATGAAAATATATACCTACATGTGTGCCATCGATAAAGGAACTTATAACGGTGAAGAAACATTCAAATCAGGTAGTATAGAGGTTGCCGACGCCACCATTAGAGATTGGAATAACACTGGTTGGGGTAACATCAACTATGATAAAGGATTTGAATACTCATCAAACGTTGGTGTAACCACCATGATAAATCATTTCATTGATAAAGATGAAATGAAAGATTGCTTTAAAAAATATGGATTCGGCACCTCTACAGGCATTGACCTTTCCAGAGAACAAAGCGGTTCATTAGGATTCAAATACCCAGTAGAAGTCGCCAATGCCGCTTTCGGTCAAGGAATCACCACCACCGCCATCCAGCACCTTAAAGCCTTATCTATGATTGCCAATGACGGCCAAGAACTTACCCCACACATTGTCAAAAAGATAGTTGACCCAAACACTGGCAAAACAACCTATAAAAGAAAAATAGAAAAAAGCGCCAAACTAGTTAAACAAACAACCATTGATAAAATAAAAAACTTAATGGATAACGTCGTCAATAGCTCAGATCCTGAAGCAACCGGTAAAAGATACCACATTGATGGTTTTAACGTTATAGGAAAAACCGGAACAAGCCAAATTTATAATGAAAAAACTGGCGGTTATTTAAAAGGTAGTAACGATTACATCTACTCATTTGCTGGCATGTACCCAAAAGAAAACCCAGAAATCATCATTTATGCCGCTGTAAAACAGCCAAACGTAGGTTCCTCAAAAGTCCTAAGTGATTCTATAACCACCCTTATGAAAAACATTGCTAAATATAAAAACATGTTTGAAGAAGAAACAAAAAACAAAAGTAATGTCACATCCTTAAAATTAGATTCCTATATCAACAAAAAAGTTACTGACGTTCAAGCAATAATGAATCAGTATAATATTCAAACAACCATAATTGGACAAGGTGATAAAATAATAAATCAATATCCAAATAAAGGTGAAACGGTCCTATCTTATGATAAAGTATTTCTAATCACAAATGAAGGCGAAGGAAAAATGCCAAACCTAATTGGATACTCAAGAAGCGAAGCTATTTATCTCATGAAAACTTTAGGATATAAATATGAATTAGAAGGTTATGGGTATGTTATAGAGCAAAGCATCAAACAAGGAGATATAGTTGGTGATAATACAGTCAAAATAAAATTACAAGAAAAATAGACCCCAAAAGTCTATTTTCTTTCATAATTTTCAAAAATTGTATTTAAACGTTTATCAGGATAATGCCTATCTAAAAATATTTCCAATTTGTTACTAGCTACAAGTCCCTTAGCTCTTTCACTTTGCCTTAAACAAGCAAATGATGAAATCGTAATATTAAAAACCATAAATATTGCTAAAATAACCGTCAAATAATTTCCAATAAAAATAGGAATTCTTTCAATTAACTTATCTAAAAAAGGATATATTACCTTAATAACTAAAATTGCAAAAAAACCCCAAATAATCATATATTTTAAACTAGTTCTTCCCCCAATATTAAACATTTGATGACTATAATCCCAAGAAGTTGTTCCAAAAAACATCTCCTGAAACCATGAGCACCCATACTCAAATAAACCACCTAAAACCATACCACCAATAAAAATAAAAATAGGATTTTTAACCTTATGAAAAAATAAAACAAAAAGTATAATTCCAAACCCATATACTAAATTTAAAGGACCATATATTAAGCCACTTCTACTAACAATATTTCCATAATGAATAAAATGATTAATAACTTCGATAAAACAGCCACTAACGCATCCAATCATAAAAATCCAAAAAATTTTCTTAAAACAAATACCTTTCGCAAATACTTCTTTTTCCATCAAAAACCTCACAAAAATTTCATACAACCATAGTATATCATCCTATATTGAATTGTCAAATTTATTAAAATAAGGTATAATCTTAATAAAGACAAGGTGATGTATGATATGCTAAAATTTCTAAAAAAAAATCTCAACTTATTAAGCCATAGAGTATTTCTCGTCCCTTTACTTATGCTACTTCAGCTCATCCTAATTTTCTTTATGATTTTTGAATTTTATCGTTATTTCTTTATTTTCTATATCATAAATGCCATATTATCTTTATTTTTAGTACTTTATATCATAAATAGTAATGCCAATCCCGGCTATAAAATTGCCTGGATTATTCCTATCATGACCTTTCCCATATTTGGACTTTTATTATATTCACTATTTGGTGGTAATCAATTAACAAAAAAACAAAAAGAAAAATTAAAAAATATCTATTACAAACAATTAAAATATAAAGATAAACATAATCTTGTTTTAAACGAATTAAAATATGAAAACATATCCGCTCATAACCAAGTAAAATATATTGAAAATTACTCTTTAACAAATCTGTGTAAACATACTAAAACAACATATCTATCAAACGGACAAATCTATTTTAATAAACTATTAGAAGCTATCAAAACAGCCAAAAAGTATATTTTTTTAGAATATTTTATCATAGCTGAAGGAAAAATGTGGCATACTATTTTAGAAATATTAAAACAAAAAATAAACGAAGGAGTTGAAGTAAGACTAATCTATGATGACTTTGGATCCATCACCACACTTCCAAATAATTATGACAAAAAATTAGAAAAAATAGGTATTAAAACAGCCATATTCAATAGATTTGTTCCTAACTTAAAATCTAAATTTAATAATCGTGATCACCGTAAAATCGCCGTTATTGATGGAAATATAGCCTTTACTGGCGGCATTAACCTTGCTGACGAATATATTGGAGAAAAAATTAGATTTGGTCATTGGAAAGATAATGGAATCATGTTAGAAGGAGATGCCGTTTGGAACTTTACCGTCATGTTCCTATCTATGTGGGACTATATTAAAGAAGAAAATGAAGATTATGCAAAATATAAATCACCACTTTCATCAGAAACATCATCAGATGGCTTCGTTATTCCATATTCAGATAGTCCATGGGACAGCGAAGCAGTAGGAGAAACCATATACCTAAACTTAATTAATAAAGCAAATAAATATATATTTATCACAACTCCATATTTAGTTTTAGATAGTGAAATGATAACCTCTTTAACCATAGCTGCTAAAAGAGGCGTTGATGTACATATCATTACACCCGGTATTCCTGATAAAAAAACCGTCAACGAAGTTACCAAAGCCTACTATGAAGTCCTTTTAAAAAATGGTATTCAAATTCATGAATATACCAAAGGATTTATCCATTCTAAAACATTTATTGTCGATGATGAATATGCCACAATTGGTACTGTTAATTTAGATTATAGAAGCTTATATCTTCATTTTGAATGCGGAGTTTGGCTATATAACTGTTCATCAATATATACAATAAAAAAAGACTATACCAACATTTTAAAAGAGTCTAAAGAAATAACTTTAAAAAACTTAGGAAAATTAACTTGGTTTAATTCCCTAAAAAGACAAATATTAAAGGCTTTCGCCCCATTAATGTAAGGAGAAGATTAAATGAAAAAAATATTACTAATAATACCATTACTTTTATTAACAGCATGTACAAAAGGAGAACAAATCACATGCACTATTGATAATAAAGAAGCTATATTTACAATGAAAAATGGCATAATAACTTCATATACCTTAGATAACAAGGCAAAATCGCAAAGTGAAATAGATGAATTAAATGGTACTTACTTTACAAGTTCTACAAATAACGAAGAAGGAAAGGAAACTTTACAAAATTACGTAAATTCATTAAACGGTAGTTGTAATTGGTAAAATATGAAAAAGAAGTTAGCTTTAATCGTATTATTAATTATTTTAATAATTATAGGAATATATCTATTCACTCAAAATAAAGAAAATAAAAAAGAAGTGCAAACAGAAACAAAAAAAGAAGTAAAAGAAGAAGTAAAAACAAGCAAATTATCTTTAGTCATGGTTGGTGATGCCCTGCTTCATAGCTCTGTATATAAAGATGCCTATAAAAATGGATATTATGATTTCTCATCACAGCTCGAATTAATAAAACCTATCATTCAAAATTATGATCTAGCTTTCTATAATCAAGAAAGTATCTTAGGTGGTAGTGAAATTGGACTTTCTGATTATCCAACCTTCAACTCCCCAAAAGAATTTGGCGATGCCATGATAGATGCTGGATTTAACTTAGTATCCTTAGCTAATAATCATACCTTAGATAGAGGTGAAAAAGCCGTCATAAGCTCTTGTAATTATTGGCAAGATAAAGATGTCTTAACAGCCGGAAGCTACTGCTCTAAAGAAGACTCTGAAAAAATAAACATCAAAGAAAAAAACGGCATAAAATATACCTTACTTGCTTATACTTATGGAACTAACGGAATACAAGTTCCAAAAGGAAAAGAATACCTAGTTAACTTATATAGCGATGAAAAAGTAAAAACAGACATTGAAAAAGTTAAAGATAAAGTAGACCTATTAATGGTATCAATGCATTGGGGAACAGAATATAAAAATGAACCAACTGTAGAGCAGCAAAGACAGGCCGAATATCTTTCATCTTTAGGTGTTGATATAATAATCGGTACCCATCCCCATGTAATAGAACCAATCACTTATATCAATGACACCTTAGTCATCTATTCATTAGGTAACTTTATTTCAGCCCAAAGCACCAATAATGATTATAATACCATGACTGAACTCATGACTTCAGTCGATATAATCAAAGAAGAAAAAAATGGCCAATCTAAAATAACATTAGATAACCTAAATAATGAACTACTATTTAATTATTATAAAAAAGGTAGTAGATGGACTGACTTTAAAGTAATACCTTTTAGTCAAATGAATGAAACCTATAATAAAGATTATAAAAGATTATACGAAAAATATAGTAATATCGTTAAAATGTATGATCCAAACATTAAAATAAATTCCCTAAAAGCTTAGTTAACCAAACTAAGTTTTTTTTCACGCTTTTCAAAATTTTGCGTATATTTTTAATAAAAAATAACTAAAAAAAGGAAACAAAAAAATATGCCGTATGTTATATATAGGAGATGAAATCATAAAAAAAACTAATTAATATTTTAGAAAAAGAATTAATCATAAAATAGAAGCTATAACTTCTATTTTTCATATGGTTTTTTATTATTAGTTCTTCCTAAAATATAATCAGTTGAAGTCTTATAAAAATCCGCTAATATATTTAATTTATCAATTGGAATTAATCTAATACCAATCTCATACTTAGAATATTGCTGTTGCGTTGTATTTAAAATTTTAGCTACTTTTGCTTGCGATAAATCTTTATCTTCCCTTAAATCCTTTAGTCTATGAATATTCATCATATCACCCTAAAACAATTCTCTCATACATGCAAAAAGATGTGTTGACATTACATCTGAATGAATGTTAAAATATAACTAATGATAGTAGGGGTGAGAAAAATGATAAAAGAATTTATAAAAAAATATATG
>CALVIE010000039.1 GCA_944329385.1 uncultured Bacilli bacterium
AAACGCCCATATTATGGACGTTTCTTATACATTCAAATTGCACTTTATGAAACTGGAATTTATTTTTTCATTTCACGATACTGTTGTTAATTTATGATAATGTTAGTATATGTTAACTTTTGATTATGTTAGTTCATATAAATAACTATGCTATAATCAATAAGGTGATATTAGAATGGAAAAGTTAAATATGAAAGAAAAGAAAAAATATGAAGTTATTAAGAAATGGAATGATGGAGTAATAACTTTTAAATCTGCTCAATTAAAATTAGGCTATTGTGAACAACATATGTATCGGCTTAAAAAATTGCTAAAAGAAAAAGACAAAGAAGGATTTATTCATGGAAATCGAGGACGGAAACCAAAGATAACCATAGATCAATCTCTGTCTGATAGTATTGTACTATATTATCAGACAGAATTTCAAGGTTTTAATTTTAATCATTATAAATATATGCTTGAAAAAGTAAAACATATCAAAGTATCTTACACTAAAATATATAATGAGCTGACAATTAAACATGGAATTCTATCTCCTAAAGCAAAGAAAAGTACAAGAAAAAAATATAAGAAAATATTATTGAAAAAAAAGAAAGAAAACAAAACTAAAACCGAAAAAGAAATTAATAAAATTGTATCTCATCAAATCGCTTTAGAAGATGCTACTCCAAGGCTGCCTAAACCTTTGTATGCTGGTGAAAATATTGAACTAGATGCAAGCGAATTTATATTCTTTGGCAATGTTAAAACGCATCTACATTTATCAATTGATACTTCCACAAATTCTTGTACTGGTGCATACTTAGATTATCAAGAAACATTAAACGGCTACTACCACGTAACATATCAAATTCTAACAAAATATGGCATCCCTATGAAATTTACAACCGATGGAAGAACCATATTTGAATATATGTCTAAAAAAATGAAAAGTGACGAAAAAGCTTATTTTACGCAGTTTAAACACGCTTGTGATACTCTAGGAATTGAATTAAAAGTTACATCTAAATCCCAGAAGAAACCAAGAGTTGAAAAATACAATCAAACGTTTCAAGATAGACTGTCACATGAATTACATTATAAAAATATAACGACAGTTCAAGAAGCTAATGAATATCTTATTAATATTTTTATTCCTGAGTTTAACAAATTATTTGCGACTGAAATTACAAATAGAAATTCAGTGTTTGAAAAAATATCAAAACAAGATATTGATAATCTTAATTATATTTTGGCTATTTTATCTATAAGAAAATTTAATAGTGGAAACTCAATCAATTATAAAGGTAAAACATACTTACCCTATAGTAAAGATGGTAAAATTGTTTGTTATAGAAACAAAACTGAATGTACAGTAATAGAAGCATATGATAAAAATCTTTATGTACAAATTTATAATGAAATATTTGTTTTAAAAGAACTGCAAAGTACCTTAGGAGAAAACGAAACTCTTGAAGATTATTTTGAGAAAATAAATAGGGTCGAATCAAGGCGTGCTTTACCCAAACCGCAAAGTGATTGGGATAAAGATAACCTTGATGAAATTTTTGAAAGTATAAATAAAGAATACAAAATATATGATAGTCATAATCCAAAAGTTTGATTTTTTGCGATTTTATGCCGAGAAAACTTTTTGTGGTAGGCAAGCGTAATCCGTCATACTTGCGTAATCTTCTTTTTTTAGAAGATTACGCAAAACTAATAGGATTGCGACTGGGTTCCTACTACAAAAAGGAAATTGGAATAAAGAGCAAAAAAACTATCAAAAGTTTGATAATTTTTACTAACATTTTCAAAAATTATTGACATATCATAATATCAAAACAAAAACATACACTTTACTAAAAAGGAGGACCTATGAAATATTTAAAAACACTATCTTTAAATATCTTATATACAATTATCTTTTTCATCATTTTATCTCTATTATTAACAGCATTTCACTATTTCAATATCATAAATTACAAAACATTAACTATAGCCAAAATTATCATTCCCATTCTAACATTTTTTCTCTCTGGATTATTAATGGGGAAAAAAGCCACAAAAAATGGCTGGCTTGAAGGCTTAAAAATAAGTTTAATTATCATAACAATACTTTTAATTGTTACCATATCTATAGGTAAATTTACTCCAAAAATATTAACCTTTTACTTAATTTTAATACTTGCAGGCATCTTCGGTAGTATTATTGGCATAAATAAAAATACTTAAAAATCTAAGTATTTTTTTATAAAATCTTCTTTATATTCTAAAAATCGATCTTCTTTTATAGCTTCTCTTGCATTTTCCATCATTCTAATTAAAAAACGAATATTATGAATTGATAAAAGTCTACCACCAAGCCCTTCATTAGCCACAAATAAATGTCTAAGATAAGCTTTAGTATAATACTTACATGTATAACAATCACATTCATCTATCGGTGTAAAATCTTCCTTATATTTAGCATTTCTTAAATTAATCTTACCATGATAAGTAAAAGCGTTCGCATGTCTAGCTAATCTTGTAGGAAGCACACAATCAAACATATCAACGCCTCTTTCTATTCCTTCAAGTAAATCGATAGGATCACCAACTCCCATCAAATAACGTGGCCTATCCAAAGGTAAATACTCTATCGCATCATCAATCATCTTATACATTGTTTCCTTATCCTCACCAACAGACGTTCCACCAATAGAATATCCATCAAAACCTAACTTAACAGTTTCTATCGCACTTTTTTTCCTTAAATCTGAATATTCTCCACCTTGAACAATTCCAAATAAAGATTGATTTTCATTATTAAAAACCATTTTTCCTCTTTTTGCCCATCTTAAAGTACGTTCTGTACTTTTTTTCGCATACTCATAACTAACAGGATAAGGAATACACTCATCAAAACTCATCGCTATATCACTATCTAATTTATTTTGAATTTCAATCGATTTCTCAGGCGTTAAAAAAAGCGGCCTACCATCTATATGACTTTTAAAATAAACACCCTCCTCAGTAATATCTTTTTCCTTATTTTTAGCTAAACTAAACACTTGAAACCCTCCACTATCGGTTAAAATAGGCCCGTCATAATTCATAAACTTATGTAATCCCCCAGCTTTCGCAACAATGTCCTCACCAGGTCTAAGCCACAAATGATAAGTATTAGAAAGTATTACCGCACTATGAGCTTCTTTAAGTTCTTCTGGCGTAAGCATCTTTACATTAGCTAAAGTTCCAACAGGCATAAACATTGGCGTTTCAAATGTTCCATGGTTAGTAATAAGTTTACCAAAACGGGCCTTACCATCATTTTTTAAAAGCTCATATTTTATTTTCATTTTCTCACCTTTCCTTCTTTAAACTTAAAACTAGATAAATAAATATCCAAATCTCCATCTTTTAATTTATGAAAACCATTTTCAAGTAAATCATTTAATATTCCTTTACCCTTTTCATTTTTAACTAAAATATTTGCAGGAAAATCCTCAAAACTTATAGTCTTTTCATTTTCCTTAGGTAAAAATTGTGAATACGTCGGATCAATTAAAAAATTTTCCGCAATTAAATAATAATGATTATATCCATTTCCATCATTAATATTATAAATATAAGCATCAATATCCATCATTTCTAAATCAGCTTTAATATTATTGGCAAAATAAAAACAAAGTCCTTCCATACTTTCAGCATTTGCCTCAGATACATTTTTAAAAACAATAAATCTAATCATTTCTTCCATAATTAATATATTAACCAAAAATAAAACAAAAATCAATGCTTACATATACTTTTGCATTGATTTCATCATTTGATTAACTTGCTTTTGGCTAGGGGTTCTTCCCATACCACTCATCATCGCTTTAATCATTTTTTCATTAATTGGTGGATTTTCTTTAAGTTGTTTCTTCATAATTTTTTTGGCTATTAAAAACCCAATAATAACACCAACAATCAAACCACCAAGTACTTTTAATAAATCTAATAAAAATGCACCCATATAATCTGCCTCCTTATAAGAATATTTTACTAAAAAATATCATTAATCGCAAGGCTTATTAAAACATTTATGCATTTAAAGTAACATTTTCCATATCATTTTGGGTATGACTCACCGCCGCATTATCCGACGCACTAATATAACTTACTCCTAAAACCATTACAACTAAAGCAATAACTGCCTTACACTTTAATATTTCCATTTTTCATACCTCCCTTTTGTATAATAATCATATCACGAACAAATATTCGTGTCAATACTTCTTTCAAACAAATGTTTGACTAAAATTTAAAAGTGTGTTAAAATGTGTATAGAATGATAAAGGAGGAAAAAATGGAAAAATTAACACGTAGACAAGTCGATGTTTTAAACTATATTAAATCATATATTGTTTCCCATGGCTACCCACCAACAGTAAGAGAAATCGGTAAAGCCTTAGATATTTCATCGCCAGCCACCATTCACGCTCATTTAAACAATTTAGAAAAAAAAGGATTTATAAAAAAAGAAAACTCTAAAAATAGAGCTATCGAATTACTTGTAAAAAATGAATTTGAACCTGAAAACGAATTAGTTGCTGAAGTACCACTACTTGGTAAAATAACTGCCGGCTCACCAATTGAAGCCATAGAAATGCCAGATGAATACTTTGCCCTTCCTTCTTACTTACTTCCAAAAGGAAAAGAAGTATTTACCTTAAAAGTTGATGGAACAAGTATGATAAACGCAGGAATTTTAGATGGTGATATTGTTATTGTTGAAAGAAAAAATACCGCTAGGAATGGAGAAATCGTCGTTGCCATGAATGACGAAAACGAAGTTACTTTAAAAACATTTTATAAAGAAAAAGGTCATTTTCGCCTTCAACCAGAAAATGATACTATGGACCCTATTATTTTAGAAAATGTAACCATTTTAGGTAAAGCCATTGGCCTATATAGAAAAATATAACATACTAATTAAAGTATGTTATTTTTTATAATATGTACTAGACATCTTATACTTTCCATTTTCCAAAACCAAAGCAATCACATTCCCAGAAACATCTAAAGATTCACTAATACTTGCCTCTTTAAAATGAACTCCATTATCTAAACTATACATATATGTATAGTTATCACCACTTGGATAATTAATTATCAAATTACCTTTATCTACAAATTCAATTCCAGAAATAACCTTAACCAATCTTTTTTTAACATTTTCATTACCATTTTCATCAATTGCTATACATTTAATTACATAATTACCAGGTTCATCTTTTAAATTATTTTCACATCTTAAACTGACTTTACCAGAATTATCAGTAGCAACAACACCTTCATAAACATCATAACCAAAGACTTCATTAACTGAAATACTAACCGCATCTGGCATCACCAAACGTGGTTTTTTATCATCATGAACAATAATAATTCTTTTCGCCTCTTTTAATTTTTCACCATTAGATGCTTCATATTTAACTGTATAATATCCAGAACTTTCTGTATCAATTTTACTTACTTGCCGGCCATCTTTAAAATAAGAAATAGCTATTCTATCAGATATATTTTTACCATCATCATAAGCCTTTGCCCCAAGCTCTTTATAATCTTCCATCTCACCTAAATATATCAAAAAATCACCATTTAATCTTAAAGTAAAATCTTCCTTTTTAACATCTACATTTTGTAAAACCTCTTTTGGCTCATCTTTATTTAAATA
The DNA here is from genome assembly GCA_944329385.1 of uncultured Bacilli bacterium. Taxonomy (GTDB): domain Bacteria; phylum Bacillota_I; class Bacilli_A; order RF39; family UBA660; genus Coprosoma. The sequence goes on from CALVIE010000039.1 coordinate 5,684, forward strand.
ACTAACTAACTTAATTCCAACAAATAAAATAATTAAAAAAATAATAACTAAAGTTAAAAATCCAATCACCTGTGCCCTCGTATATCCATTCATAAAATCATTCCTCTATACTAGCAAGCACACACTTATCCGGATTATTAATTTTCCCATCAACAAAAGCAGATTTATCAGAAGCCTTTTTAACCACACAAATATGTGCCTCATTACTCCATAATGCCAAAGTAACCTTTCCATTTTCATCAATCATAAGCTCTCCCGCATCTGGTAAATCACCATCTGTTTTAAGTAAATTTTTCTCCTCATCAGAACTAGTTTTATAATTAATTAAAAGAGTTGAATCTTCATTCAAAGCTTGACGCTGAGCTTGATATGTTCCCGCTGATACAACAAGCCCATGTGCTGTACTAATAAAAGCCCTCTGCCTTGAAGAATTAATCACTCCAATCACCAAAGGAGTAGTAACTAAAGCTATAATAGCAATAATTGAAATAACTGCTAAAAGTTCTATTAAAGTAAAACCTTTTTTCATTCTATTCCTCCTCCACTGTATAAACATATTCTGCCCCATCAACCTCAATCGCACTTCCACTAGTTTCACTTTTTTTCTCAACACAAACCTTAGTTAAAGCAGAAAAAGGCTTATCAGTCCTAGGATTTTTAATATCAAGCGGCAAATATCCATCTTTTTGCAATTCTTCTATTGTCTTACAAGCCATATCTCCATCCATATTAGGCATTTCATCTAAATGCTCAGTATAATAATCTTCGGCACCTTTTTTTAACTGTTCAATCTGCGTTTCATACAAATCTTCTCTACCACTATCTAAAGAACGATTAATTGCAGGAACAGTGATCAAAGCAATAACACCAAGAATCGCTATAACACCAAGTAATTCAGCTAAAGTAAACCCATTTTTCATATCATCACCTATAATAAATTATACCGCATTTTATAAATAAATAAAATAAAAAGTAACTATTTTCATAATTACTTTACTTCAAAATCTTCTAAATTACCATTCTCAGTAACAATTTTATTAACCTTAGCTTCAATATCTTTAAGTTCACTATCACATTCTTTCACAAGTTTCATTGCTTCAGTATATTTTTTAATAGATTCATCTAAAGAAACTTCTCCATTTTCTAAAACTTCAATAATATTTTCAAGTTCTTTTATTTTATCTTCAAACTTCTTTTCTTTAGTCATTTTTACTTATCCTCCTTAACTTCTAAAACATTAGCCTTTAAAAAACCATCATTTAATTTAATATCCAATAAATCACCTTTCTTAACATCACATATACTCTTCAAAGCTCTTTCATTTAAATAAGTAATGCTATAGCCACGTGCTAAAATATTAAGGGGATTTAAAAGATTTAGTTTATCAATAATATTTTTAACCTCATTAATTTTATCTTTATAAAGTAAATAAGGATTTTCAAGCACATAACTTTTCTTTATTTTTTCCATTTCACTTTTATACTTATCTACTTTACCAAGCATAATATCATTAAGCTTATCATTAATCAAAGACAAACTTTGTTTCTTATTTTCAAACATAATTTGTGGATTTTTAATCACAAAAGAATTTTTAACCGATTCTAAATATAACTTTAAATAATTTACCTTTTTTAAAACACTTTCATTAAGTCTAATGTCAAGTTGCTCTACATACTTTTTTAAATCACTCAAATTAGGTACCGCAAGTTCCGCCGCCGCCGTTGGAGTTGGAGCCCTTAAATCTGCCACAAAATCTGCAATTGTAAAATCAACCTCATGCCCAACTGCACTAATTACCGGAACTTTTGAATTATAAATAGCCCTAGCCACAACTTCTTCATTAAAAGGCCATAAATCCTCAATAGAACCACCACCACGGCCCACAATAAGTACATCTAAATCATAATCTTGTGCTCTTTCAATATTGTATGCAATATCATCTTTAGCACTTTCTCCTTGTACTAAAGTTGGAAACAAAATCGTTTCACAAATAGGAAACCTCCTTTTAATAGTTGTTATAATATCCCTTATAGCCGCCCCAGTACTAGCTGTAATAATACCTACTTTCTTAGGAATCTTAGGAATTTTCTTTTTATGTCTTTCATCAAATAGCCCTTCAGCTTTCAATTTCTTCTTTAACTGTTCAAAAGCAATATATAAATTACCAACCCCATCTTCAAGCATATCAGTAACATATATTTGATAACTTCCCATCGCCTCATATACGCTAATTCTTCCTGTTACTAAAACCTTCATTCCATCTACTGGTTTAAATAAAACACGGTTCGCATTACTCCGAAACATAATAGCATTAATCTTACTACTCTCATCTTTTAAAGAAAAATAAAAATGACCAGTAGTATGTGCTTTAAAATTAGAAATTTCTCCTCTTAAAAAAACTGTTTGCAAATTTTCATCAACATCAAACTTAGCTTTTAAATAACGAGTAATTGCACTAACTGATAAATACTTATCTTCCACTACTGCACCTTTGCATGATAAATCTTATCTAAAACCCCATTTATCATCTTTCTAACATTATCATCACTATAATTTTTAGCAAGTTCAACCGCTTCATTAATTGCCACTATATCTGGAGTATCGGTATAAAGAAGTTCAAAAATTCCCATTCGAAGTATTGCAATATCAGTATTACCAAGCCTATCAATTGTCCAGCCATCTAAATATTTATTAGCTAACTTATCAATTTCATTTTTATAAGTTAAAACGCCATAAACAATCTCTTTAATATATTCACTATCAATTAAAGAAACTTCCAAAATCACATCATCAACATTATAATTAATATGCATCTTATCATATACAATTATTTGATATAAAATAGTCATACATTTTCGTCTAAGCTCACTTCTATTTTCTGCCATATTCCAAGAAGTAGGTCCAAAAACCCACTATACTCCTTTCCACAAATTTCTCTTTAAATTATAACACACATAAATTATATTACAAATACTTTTTCTTTAAATCATCATTACTAATACCAAATTTTTTTATAAATTCAAAATTAGATAAAACCAAATAATTAAAAGCTTTATGATCTAAAACAATTTTATTCTCTTTAAAAAATCTCAATCTTGAAACACTCAAATTCACACTTTGTAACAAATAAGATGGTCTTTTAACCAAATCTTCTTTTAAAGAAAATTTACTTAAAATATTTATTTTTTCATTTAAACTTTCTAAAGAATAATTAAAAACCATTGGTGCTTTTACTGTAATCAAAATAACTTCTTTTAAAGAAAAACCTTTACTTAAAAGAAAATTAAAAGTATTTTGAATATTATCTAAACTTAAAACATATAAAATAGGATTAATTCCTGTAATTTTATTAATTTCATGAATATTATATCCAAGATCACTTAAACACTTTCTCTTTTCTTCAAGCAAATTAATATCCATAACCATAATATTAGAATTTCTATAAATCATTTTTTTAATTCTTAAAATATCATATCCTTTTGAAATAAAATAATCCAAATGCTTCTGAAGGTTTTCTATCTTAACTGTATAAATAAAAGGAGTATCCTTCATAATTTTATTAATCTGTTTATCATCAAAACCTAATTTTTTAAAAAAATCTCTTTTTTCATTTAGTTTTAAAGAAGAAATGCTGAATAAAGAAGGAACATTTACTGTTAATTTATGAATATCTTTTTTTAAATAGCCATAATCTTTAAATAATTTTAATTTGTTCAAAATATAATCCTCACTAACAGTAAATATTTGTGGAAGTCTAAGTGCCATTTTGTGAATCTCTTCATTTGAATATCCTAAACTATTTAAAAAAACAAAACGGATCTTAAGCGTTTCTGATGAATAATTAAATAATGATGGATTTAAAACTGTCATTGAAATTATATCATTATCACTATAATCCATTTTTCTAAACAAATCAAAAATATTAATAACCTTATTTTCTAAATTATCTAAGCTATATCTACCTGCCGCATAACTATTTAAAATTTTTTCCTGCATCTTTTCATCATAACCAAAATCGCTAAATATATTCATACTAATCATCCTTTAAATAATCCTTAAGTGAAAATAAATACCAAAAATGAACATAAAAATATAAAACAATAAATACTGTCCACCCTAAAACAGGAACTATTAAACTGACAATCCAAATATATGGAAGCAAATATATTTCATCACCAGCTACATTTAACTTTGAACTAACTAAACAGCCTATCTTAATATTAAAAATCAAAAACATAACAAGACCAGGAAAAATTCCAAACACAAAACCTAAAACCCAATAATACCATCTACAATACCAAGCCTTTTTATCATATAAATTCAATTTATAAGCAATATAAAAAGTAAAAAAACCCAAAGTCAAAAAATTTAAAACTACATATAGCCAAAAATATTTTTTGTTAAGTTTTTCCATATTCCTCTCCTTTACAAAGGTCAAAAAAAAGATAACGAATTATCTTATTGGCAAGATCCCTCGCCAGGCTTAGACCCTTCGACATACTCTTTATCAATAAGTTTACAAGATGTTTTTGTCATAGAGTCTTGAAGATAGCCCCCTAATAATTTAACTAAACTAACAACTATAACGCTAACAACCGCTATAATTAGTAAATATTCTACTAGGGCTTGACCTTTATTATTTATTTTCATAGCACCCTCCACAAAAATATTATACTTTATTTTAATTATAATTTTTTTTATACAAAAAATCAACCCTATTAACAAAAAACAAACAAATAAAAAGACAAATAATCATAAATGTGTTAATATAAAAATGGTGATAAATATGAAAATTATTGAAGCGAAAACATTTTCCCAAAAACTAAAAGGTCTTATGTTTCAAAAAGAATTCAATTATATATTAAAATTAAAAACAAATGGGATTCATACTTTCTTTATGAAAACAAATATTGACGTTATTTTAACAGATAAAAATAATAAAATATTATATATTTATAAAAATCTAAAACCAAATAAAATAATACTTCCTAAAAAGCATGTCAAATACACCTATGAAATGCCAGTCAATTTTGTTCATAAAAAAATTGGAGATTCCTTTAACACAATTTAACACCAAAAAACTACTAAAAATTAATTATCTTCAGTAGTTTTTAACTTTTGAATATCTGTGACTGTTAAATTGGTCAATCTGGAAATAGTTTGAATATCCATACTTTCTTTAAGCATGTTTTTAGCTATTTTAATATTAGCTTCTTTGGTTCCAATAGTTTTACCTTCTTTTATTCCAATAACTTTGCCTTCTTCTCTAGCTATAGCTTCAAATGTACTTATCCTCTTTTTCTCATCCTCTTCTTGCGTTAAAAATTGTTTGAATTCATAATCATCATTTAATTCTTCTACTTTCTTCTTAAATTCACTCATATACTTATCTCCTTTTTCCACCATTTTTAACTCTTCTTCATTAAAATCAAGTA
>CALVIE010000040.1 GCA_944329385.1 uncultured Bacilli bacterium
TATTTCTATTTTTGTATCTAAACACTTTTCTATTAATGTTTTTAATAAAAATGTATCATTTACATCACAAAATATAGTTTTAAATACTAAATCATTTTTTGCCGTATAAAATTTAACTTTTTTATTTTTAACTTTTATTTTCATAATTTCTTTTGGTTCATAATCATTCATTATAAATTTCATATAACACCCCTATTAGATAACTGTTAAAATTATACCTTATAATATAAATACAATTTATGAAAAGTATCCTTTTTGGGGGTGTGGTATATTATTAAAAAATTACTCTGCAGAGTAATTTTTTTCTATTTTTTGTATTTTTTTACGGTTGGTTTTTGAGGAAATTAATAGTTTTTTGAATGATTTCTTTGCTTGAGTCATCATAAAAGCAATGGACTGCTCTATCAATTAATTCTACATCGATGTTTTTACTTTTAAGTTCTAGTGATTGTTTATAAGGAACGACTAAGTCTAAAGTACCATGAAATATTTTTGTTTTTCCTTTATAATTTTGAATTACTTTTTTGGCATCATATTTTTTGGCGTCATTAAATGTATTCATATTGAATTTGACATTGGTGTTTCCAAAGGTGGCATAACCTTTTTGTTTTATTTGTTTTAAGGCTTCGTTTCCTAGGTAATCTTTGCAAAAATGGTTTTGGGGATTTAAAATATTATTTTTGGCATCTATTAGTGGACTCCATAATACTAATTTTTCTACTTTTATCTTTTCGGTTAGTAGTGCGGCTAGACCACCACCGTAAGATGTTCCAATGATGAAAAGTTTTTTGTGTGGATATTTATTTAATAAGGTTAAGGCTTCTTTTATGGCGATTTCAATGGTTAAATCCTCTGTATGTCCTTCTGATAAGCCATGACCTAGGTAGTCAAATCTAAGTGAGTCAATATTATTTTCTAATAGTTTTTTTGAGAGAATATCGAAGTTACCTTTTTCGTGCATGTCTGAGCCAAAACCATGTAATAATAGCGCTATAGAATTATTGTTTTCATGAGTATATATGTAAGAGATGAATTTTTTATCTATTTTTATTTTTGATTTTACTATCATATTAAATCTTCCTTTTTAATTGGGTTTATTAAAAGATGAATTATTGTTACTATTAACATAAATATTCCTGATACTATAAATGTGGTTATAATATTTGCATTAAAGATGTTAGAAATATAATTAATGACATAAGGTGATAGGAAACAGCCAAACTGCCCTGCACCATTAAATATGGCAATGGCTAGAGCTGATTTTGAGGGTGCTGTCATATTAGCTGAAAAAGTTATACCGGCTGGATTTCTTGTAGCAAAGGCAAAACCTAGAAAAGCTGAGCCTATAAATATTAATATGATATTTTGTGTGGCTATTAGGAAAAATCCGATAGTAGCTAAAAAGCATGCGAATGTGAGGGTATTGGTTTTAAAGATTTTTACTATTTTATTTAAGATAAAACCGGCAATCAAACCAATAAGGGTATATATAGCTGTTACCATACCACTTATATCTGATTTATAGCCTAAGTTTTCTAAGAGTATGGCTACTGATGTATTAAAGACATTAATACTTATAAAAAATAATACTGAGATAATTGCTAGAAGATATATTCTTTTTGGAAGTTTTTCTTTTGAATCGGTTTTACTTTTTAGTTTATCATTTGGTAAATAAGCGATATTAATGATTATTACTATTAGGGCAAGAAAGAAACAAAGGTATGAATGAGGCCAAGATATTTGGGCTAGAAGGCCACTAAAGAATGAGAATAATGTTCCACCAATACTGACAAAAATTGATTGGTAACCCATGACTTTCATTTTTTCTTCACCATTAAAGTAATAGGATATCATGGATGAGCTAATGACATTGACTAAACCGATTCCAAGGCCTAATAAGATACTTGATAAATATATTTGCCAAATAAATTTATGAAATATATAGGTGAATGCGCCACCTAAGGTTATTAATGAAAGTCCAATAATACCGATGTTTTTCATACTGATTTTTTTAGATAGTGGATTACATAAAAACATTGTGATAACTGAGAATAGTGGTATTAAGGTGACAATCATTTGAATGTTTTCTAATTTTTCATTTGGAAAATTATTATAGATGTTTGCGACGATGGGTGTTAGGGCCATATATGATAGTAAGAACATGCTTAGGGTCATTATGGCTATTAATTTTTTATTCATGTTTTAAAAATAAAAAGCTTTTTAAAGCCTTTTATTTATTTCTCCTTGTATATTTAACTGATTTTTCATAGCTTTTTAGGGCTATATAAGCTAGGAATGTAGATACGATTACTCCCAATGTAGCAAATATTAAAGTATTTTCCATTGTTTCTAATGTTCTTAGATCAATGTTTAATCCATTCATTAATACTCCAAATGCGAATAGGAAACCTAATACTGCGGCTATTAAGACATAAGGTAAGTTTCTAAGTAAGGCTTTTCCTACGGATAGTTTTCTATCCAAGACTTTGGCTGTTCCTTTTAATACTATGATTCCGTTTAATAAAGTTGGAACAGCACAGCTCATGATTCCTCCTATTATGTTAGGTATTTCATTTTCAGTATCTACACCGACTACGGTAGTTAGTACTACTCCAAGAATAAATCCGACAACTACTCCAGGAAGTAATTGTTTTATAATATCTTTACTTTTCATTTTTCCTCCTACAGTGATTTAAATACAGGGATTCCTGTATAAATCAATGGTTTTTCTTCGCCTTTTAAGACGCGTACTGCACCAGCTGCTAGAGCTTCTAGTTCAAATTCTCCTGGCATAGTTACGACTTTGGCCATTTTTTTACAATATGCTTTTATTTTATCTTTGACATATTTATCATTAGCTATTCCACCAGTTAAGATTATGGCAGAACAATTACATTTTAATGATGCATACATTGCACCTATTTGTTTGATGATTTGATATATCATGGCATCTAAGATTATTTTGGCTTTTTGATTACCTTTTTCAATCATTTGATGGACTTTTCTTATATCGTTTGTTCCAAGCCAAGCGGTTAAACCTCCATTTTTACCAATGAAAGATTTGATTTGGTCTTTTGTATATGTTTGATTTATACACATTTTTAAAACTGCTTTAGCTGGGAGAAATCCACTTCTATTTGGGGTCATTGGACCATCACCATTAACGATATCGTTACAGTCTATCATTTTGCCTTTTCTATGGGCCGCGATGCTTATGCCGCCACCTAAGTGACAAATTATGAGGTTTAGATTTTTATAGTTTTTATTTATTTTTTTGGCATACCTAATGGCTATTTCTTTTTGATTTAAGGCATGAATTCTAGATTCTCTATATACATCTGGAATACCAGTGATTCTCGCTTCTACGATAAATTCATCGACATCTGGTGGGTTTACACAGAATGATGGTTTACCATATTTATCGCCTAGGTTTTTAGCAATGACAATGCCTAGGGCGGATGGATGTTTAACTATTTTCATTTGGCTAGCGTCTTTATACATTAAATCGTTTATTAGGTATGTTCCGCCACTGCAAGGTTCTAGGGAACCTCCTCTACCTGAGAAAGCATTAATAGAGTTTATATCAATGTTTTCTTTTTCTAAGGTTTGAATGACGGTATTTAATCTAAATTCATATTGGTCTTTAATATCTTTAAATGGTTTTAAATCTTCTGGAGTGTGTTCTATGGATGTTTTGAATATTATTTTTTCATTTTCAAAAAGACCTATTTTAGTACTGGTGCTTCCAGGATTAATTGATAAAATTCTATATTTTTCCATTTTCTTTTTCACCTGCTCTAACTACTGAGATAGCGATATTTCCAACCATTTCATCTATTGGAGCGCCTCTTGAACAGTCACAGCAGATTTTTTTAAATCCTTGAAGTAATGGGCCATAGGCATTGGCGTTACCAAATCTTTGAATTAGTTTGACACCGATATTTCCAGCGTTTAGGTCTGGAAAGATTAAGATATTGGCGTTACCAGCTACTTCGCTTTCTCTTTTTACTTTTTTTTCAGCAACTTCTTTAACGATGGCACTATCTAATTGAAATTCTCCGTCGATTTTTAAGTCTGGTCTTTTTTCTTTAGCGATTTTGACAGCACTTACTACTTTATCAACTAATTCGCCACTACCTGAGCCACAGGTTGAATATGAAAGCATGGCACATTTTGGTTCAAAGCCAGTTACAGCTTTCATGGTATCACAGGCGGCTATGGCAATACTGGCAAGTTCACTGGCATTAGGATTAGTACATACGGCGCAGTCACCTACAGCTATAATATTTGTACCGTTTTCAAAGGTATAGTTTGGCATTTCGGCGATACCAATACTAGATATGGTATCTAGGTTATCTTCTAGGCCGATGATGGTTTGAGCGGCGTATATTACTTCACCTGTACTACTATTTATACCGGCAAAGGTGACATCGACATCACCGACTGCTTCCATCATTAAAGCAAAATATAATGGATCTTTCATTCTTCTTGTTAAAGATTTTTCTCCATAAATGATATTAGGTAATTTTAAATATCTTTGTAAGACATTATTACTATATGTTTCATCTAAATTATCAACATATTTGAAATTTGAATCATCGATTTTATTTTCTTTAACTAATTTTTTTACTTCGTCTATGTTTCCAACCACGAGTGCTTGAGCATAGCCTTCTTTTGTAACTTTTTCCATGGCTTCAAGCATTTTTGGATTATTTGCTTCAGGAAAGGCTACCTTTTTAGGGTTAGCCTTAGCTTTAGCAAATATATTTTTCATTAAATTATTTTCCATTATCTATAAATGTAATCTCCATCTTCATAACGTGGTGGAATTTCAGGTACTAATAGGTATGAGTCGTATTTTCCTCCTGTGTGGATAACGTGCTCACCTTTATTATCTGGGAACCATACTAATGGTTCAAACCATTCATCTCTGATATATCTTCCAGCTACTTGGACACGTAATTTTTGTCCTTTATGCCAGAATCTACTTAAAGGCCAGATTTCAATATCTACTGGAACGATTTCTCCTGGTTTTAGTTTTTCAGTTCTATCATGAGTGTGAACTGGTTGATATTCGGTTGATTTTTCTTCATCTAGGTGTCTAGCAGATACTCTAAGTTTACCCCAAGCACCTGGATGTCTTTCAGTACCAAATATTGTTACTGGAAGTTCTTCATCTTTAGTAGATAGTTTTTTGATGGTAATGAACAGATCCATATCATCATGGCCTCTAGCTTCAACCCACATACGTAATTTCATATAACCTGTTAGTTCAGTATCTTTTCTAAAGGTATAATCAAATGTGGTTAGACCAGTAGCTCCATCGTAACTTACTTCAGCTTCATTTTTAACTGGAGCGTCACCTAATTTACCAGTTGCGGCATTTAGGTATAGTTTTTTATACTGGGTTCTAGCAAGTGGGAACTGTTCTTCTGGTCTACCTGTTTGATATGGATATTCAAAGGCATCCATAACTTCCATTCTGATTTTTGGAGTTAATTCCCAGCCGTTATAAATGTCTTTTAGATAACGGTCAAAGAATAGTTTTAAGTCTTGTAACCATTTTGGATTATAGGTGTCTGGCCATTCAAATACTTGGTGACATCTCATCCATTTTTTTCTTGATTTAATTTTATTGAATCCTTCCCAAGCTCCTCTTAGGTGGAAGTGATTCCAGTTACAAGTAGCATAGGTTGGAACAGTTATTTTTTCAAATTGTGGAATTTTATCTTGCCAGTATGGACTTGTAACATATGGTTCTTTTTTTGCCATAGCTAAAGTATTATCAATAAATCCTTTACCTTGAGCGGCAACGACGATTGAACCACCAAATAGTCCTGGAATTCCACCTTCCATTAAACTTTCTCTATATTGGTCGCCTGTTGCTTCCCATGGAGCAATACAAGTTAGGTGTGGTGGATTTTCAGCAGCGATTCTCCACTGACTCATAGCTACACCAGAGTTTCCAAATAATCCGACTTTACCTGTACACCATTTTTGCTGGGCAGCCCATTCAACAAAGTCATAACCGTCTCTACCTTCTTGGGTACCGAATTGGATTTGATCGCCTTCTGAGTTTCCAATTCCTCTTGGGTCAACGTTAGCGACAGCATATCCTTGATAACACCAGAATAATGGATCTGATGATTCAAATTTACATACTTTAGATACGGCGCCTGTTGGAACACCCATTGGTCTAAAGATTTGGACTGGTTGGTGCCATGGTTGTTTTCCAAAGAATGACCAACTTATGATAAGTGGGACTGGTTCTTTTAACGCTGTTTTTGGCATATAAATATCAGCATAGATAGTTACGCCATCACGCATTTTAACAGGTTGGTCTTGCAAGCATAGTATTTTTTCTTCGTCATCGACAAAATATTCAGTTGTATTTACTGGTACTTCTATGCAATAATTTGCCATTTCTTCACGTGGTAATTTCATATATTCCTCTTTTGGAATTGGCTGAGTTAGTTTTGAAAATATGACGTCACAAGTACTTCCGTCTGGATATGTTATTTTTTCAATTTTTTCTTCTCTTTTTGGCAATTCTTTTGGTAATGCCATATTACCTTCTTCTTTCATATAACCCCTTCTTTCTTATTCTACCATTTTAGCAATTGCATCAGCAGCTTGGCCAATTGTTTCTGCGTGCATTAATTCTGTGTATTTGATATAGCAGTCATATTCTTCTTCAAATTCAGAAATAATACCAGCAAGTTCAATACTTTTAAGGTTTAAGTCTGTTTTTATGTTAGTATTTTCTGAAAGTGTGGATGGATCAACACGCATTGCTTTAGCAGTTTTTTCGATTAGTTTTTTTAATATTTCATCGCGCATGGTATTCCTCCTTTCTTTACTCATGTGTTATACTTAGAGGGGTGATAATTATGATTCAAGGAATTGGATGCGATATTTTATCTATAGATAGGGTTAGGAATATCATCGAAACAACTCCTGCTTTTTTAAAGCGATGTTTTAGTGAAAGAGAGATAAGCGAATATCACAAAAGAGGTGATATTGCTTATTTAGCCTCACGTTTTGCAGCTAAGGAAGCTATTGTTAAAGCGCTTTCTAAGTATGAACATGATTTAAATTCAATAGAGATACTAAATGATAATGATGGAAAACCTTATGTGGTTATTAACCACGTTAAATCTAACATTTTTGTTTCTATTTCTTATGAAACTGAGTATGTTATAGCGTACGCGGTATTATCTAGTATCTTATAATAATTATAACTTATTATGGGTATTTCATCAATCTATTTATACTGTTAGTATGTAAAAAAGTGCAAAAAAAATAAGCTACCTGTCAAATAGCTTATTTCCGTGGTATGACAACTATATTTATACTGACAGATTATATAAATATAATTGTTATCAAGATCCCACATGTACAGTACACTGCTTAATAGCTTGATAAATGATAGAAAAGTGAACAAAACTAAGGGTTTTGTAAATTGCGATGTAAATTACTAAAAATTTACTGAAAAATAATTTCTAATAAGTATACACAGATTAAAAATTATTAGTGCATAATTGGTGACTATCTCCTATTAAGCAATTTAAATATATCATTTATTTTTGTAAAAAACAATAGGTTTAATGTTTTTTTTGTCGATTGATGTCAAGGTATACATATTTTGTGTAAAATCAGTATGATTTTAAGTATTGTGGAGCAGCATTTGTTTTCCACAGTATTTTTTCTATATAAATAATGCCTGGACTTTGACAGTTTTAAGATAAAGAAATTCTATAACCATTGAAAAATGATTATTTTTTCAAATTTTTAGAAATGAGTGAATATTATCTATGTCTAAAGTGCTGGACATTATTTCTTTACATATTTACTTCTTTCATAATGTATAATAATTATACTATTTTATCTATTGGTGTTAATTTTCACCTTGTATAGATTACATTTTCATCTTTAATTTTGTTTAGCTATATTAATTTTTTAAATATCATCTGAATCAATAATTTTTGGGCAATATATTTTCAAAATACACTTATCACATTTAGGTGAAGTGGGTCTACAAACACTTCTCCCTAACTTCCAACAGGTTAAATCTATAATTCCAGGAAAATCAGGATTTATAGACCGTGCCTTATAAATTATTTTATCAATATTATTAATATCTTTTTTATTAATTAAACCCATTCTTTTAAATAAACGTTTTATATGAACATCAGGAGATATATCTATCGAGTAATAATCAGACATTTTAATTTTAAAATCTCTTGACAGTATATTAGTAGCCATAGTAGCAATTTTAATACCAATACCATCAAAATTCAAAAATCTTAAAACAACGGTGGCACTACTAGGATTGCCTTTCCATATATTGGAAGCATCACTGTCATATTCTTCAACTATTTTATGAACTGCATTATAGAAAACTGTTGCCATATTATCATTAAATCTATGTAATTTCTTTTCATTAAAAATTTTTTTATATTCATCTAAGGAAACATTATATAAAGTATTTATTGAAAAATTTCCTAAAGTTTGTTTGATTTCGTAAGGAATTGACCAAGCTCTATCAGCATTTATTTGTCTATCCATAGCACAAGCTAAAACAAAAGCATGGGGATAATTTTTTAAGTCTTTTACTAAATTATTTCGTTCTTTATCCGAGACTAAAATAATATCTTTTACTTTTTTATATTCTTTAACAGATTCTTCTTTTAATATTTCCTCTATTGATTTTATAGTATTCACATTTTGCTTTTCTTTTCCTGCTGACATTAATACACCTGCCTTCTAAAAATTAACATTTATCTAACCAATATATAAATTAATATTTTTATCAAAATAGTAATTGGAAAGTTATGTTTATATTGAAGTTGTTATATCAAAAATTAATTGCTATTAAAAGAATCTCTTTTTTTATCAATTAATTTAGTTATCATAATCAAATCCTCAGACAAAATTCGCTATCTAACTGTTGGGCTTGGATTTTCATACATCAATTTTGATAAATATATTGTTGACGAATGTTTTATTTTGTTTAAAATATATTTATTTTCAAAATTTTTTTTGGAATTATTATCGCTAATTTTTCTCCTCTAAATATAAATTATTTTTCTATTTGGTTATAGTTTAACCAACCATTAACATCTTTTATAATTAAATCATAATATCCATCATTCTCTGTGGGTTGTGGACATACTTGAATTTCTACTCCATTTTTAAGAATTATTTTTATAGCATATTCATATATTTTAAATGCTCTATCTTTATATTTTTCATCGTAATCATGGGCTTCATCCAAAAAAATATAATCTGTATAAATATGTTCTACCAGCTCTTCTATGGATTCTACATCTAAATCATTATCTAATAATAACTCTAATGTTTTAATTCCACTGCCATCACATCTAAAGCCAAAATGCCATATTGGATTTATATCATTACCATCATTTTTGTAATTTGAGCTTTTAATTTTCATACCATTTTTTATAAACAAGGTTGTCAATTTATATAAATGTCTATTTTCTGGTATCAATTCACTATATAAATATTCATTAGAATCTTTTTGTGAAACTGAACCAAGTGGGTTAGCTCCAAGTTTTAACAACTTAGTAATTATATTGAAATCAATCTGTTTTTTTTCACATTCCTTTAATAACTTTATATTTAAATCTATTTGATTCATATAATATTCCTACTTTCAAATTACTATTTTCTTTTTAATTAATTATATCACATTTAAATACTATATATATGGTAGTAGATGTAAATGTTATTAGGATAAATTATGTGTTTATTTTGGCGTAAGTGATAGAACATTTTACAATTTTTAGAATTGTTTTTAAGTAGCTTTTTGTTTAACTGCCATCTTAATACAATTTATTTATAAATTTTGTATAGTTACAGATGTGATTTTCGTCAGTTGATAACACCATACTTTAGGTTTAAGATGTATCTTTATAATTTTTTTAGAATTTAATGGTTTCTATCAGTTTTCGTGCAATTTCATTTCGCAAAAAATTTTTTATTTGCCTAGCATTACTAAATTTATTTGCTAATTGTATATATTTATCTTTTTTGATTCACTTATTATTTTTTGATCTGATTTTGATAATTGTTGTAATAATTTAGAATAATTTTTTTCTATTAATTTTAGTTTAACTTCATTGGACAAATCCTTCTATAATAATTCTAAATATTTTTTTAACATTTCTATTTCCAATTTATTTATTAATTTAATAAAATCTGTATAATTATCTGTTGTATGTGCCTTATCTAGTGCTTCGTAATATTTTAATCTATCTTCTTTTTTTATTATTACCGGATTAAACCCATGATTCATTAAATCTAAATTCATGAGTAATCTTGATGTTCTACCATTTCCATCAACAAAAGGATGAATTTTAACTAACTGTCCATGAAGTAATGCTGCCCTTATAATTGGATGATATGAACTCCATGAGTGATAATTTACAATTAATTTTTCCATCAACTCTGGTACTTTTAAATAATCTGGTGGAACATGAACTGCACCTTTAATCATTACATTTTCTGTCCTATATCTTCCAGCATTTTTATCATCAATATCTTTTAAAACTAATCTGTGAATATTCTTTATATTCCATTCAGTAATAGGATTTTTTTCTTTCACTATGGTTTCTAAATAAAGAATTGCTTTTTCATGATTGATTGCTTCTAAGTGTTCTTTTAATGTTTTGCCACCAACAGTAATTCCCTCTAGAACCACTTGTGTCTCTCTGAGCGTTAATGTATTACCTTCTATTCCATTACTATTATAAGTCCACTCTAAATTAATAGAATCTTTTAATGTTCTTAACGTTTCTTTTGGAAATGGTCTTTTACTATCCAATTCTTTCTTCATATTATCTACTTTATCAAAAAAGTTTACTGGCAAGTCAATTATAAACTCTTTATTATCTGGTTTAACAATTCTTTTATCTACTGGTTTTATAACATAATCAGGAATATTCCAACTATTACCATTTTTTATGGCGCCTTCAATTCGTCCTTCTTCTAATAATTGTCTAATTC
>CALVIE010000041.1 GCA_944329385.1 uncultured Bacilli bacterium
TTACGGATTTTACGTATTTCCGTGGTCTCTGCTTCTATTTCATGCATCCGTTTCCGTTCATGCAACAAAATGGCGGTAATACTACTGATAACCGCCACTAATAACAAATACCCCAAAAGGATTTTATTCTGTAATGAGATTCTTAACATTATATATTGCTTTTTATTGCAATAATGCTACCTGATAATATCGTGCAATCATCTTAAAAAAATAGACATTAACTGTTTTGAATTACTACATGTAATAAATTTATCCCATCATCCATACGTAACTTTTATTATGACAAAACTTAATATCATCTTCAGATAGGTCTTTTCAAATTTACAAAATTTCTCTTTAATCATATACAAAGTTACATGCGAGTTTATACCTCAGTTCTATTCTTATTTATTTTTTACGTAAAACCAATCTCTATAGGTTCACGTATGTATTTAAACATTATGACAAACTTCGCCTATAATTAAGGATTACACATTCATTGGAACAATACACATATTAACATGTTTAATAATTCTACATTCTGCAAATACTAAATACTATAAATAAACTGATCGCAAAAATACTATTATGGGTAACACAATATATAATTATTAACATATGAAACTTAAAAGAGTAAATTAAGTAAAAGTTAGTTCCATCGTCTTATATAAGTAAGATCATCAGATATTTTTTTCAAAAAATCATCTAATCCAGCGAACTTGAAGTTACACTTTTGCTCTATCAACTCATCGTTTTTAAATATAAATTCAGATATGATTAAAAGATTTTCCTTTTTATCTTTCTCTATATAATATAATACCTCATTTATGTTTCTTTCCTTATCGTAACTCATATCTTTGGCTATTGGGTTACCAAATTCTTTAATAAACATTTCTTTACTTATTCCCAATTGATTGAAATTTACGAAAATACTTGAGGATTTAAGCTCAATAATATTTTGTGAGAATGCAGATAAACTGATTAAAAAAAATATCAATAAAAAAATCTTTTTCATACAACAGATATTTTAAAAATTAAATATTTAATAAACATCCATTCATGGTAAAATAATCTATTAGACTATTTTACCATGAACAAAAAGACAAACTTACTATTTAGTAGTTATAATCTCACGAACCCTAGATAAATTTTTTTTCTTTAAATCATATTCTTTGACAATAAAACGATCTGTCGTATAATCAACTCCTAACCAAGTTCCCTTCATTTCTATTAATTTTTTAGTATTTACTCCCTTAAGTTTTAACGTATAGTTTACATTTAAATTATGCTTAATTGATTGGTATTCAATCTCACCACGTGTATATGGAGGAATAGTAACAGTAGTTTTATCTGTAATCTTTCTTGTTATCGTAGATTTTGAACCATAGGCAACTTGTTGAGTGTTTGACTTTTCAAAAGAATAGCTACTACCTATTTTTACTATTGCTATAGAAATCCCTACATTACCATCACCAGTATGCTTTATTGTTGTTGAACTTGACTCTTGAAAAGATGTTTCCTCTGTTTTTGTTTCATCAACAGTAAACTCTTTAGTTATAGGATTAGAGGCTGTTATAACTTCAAATGATTTAATTCCAACAGGCTCACTACCTGTTATCTTTGCAGTTGTCAAATCAAAATCAAGAGATTCTATTGTAAATTCATCATTTGGAACAATAGTAAACTGTTGATTAAGTCCTTTTGTCGTTTTAATCAAATCTATATTCCCATTATTAGCCGTTATTGAATAATAATATATATCCCAATAATTAGGTCCTCCACCTATTATATCTTGATTTTCTATAATATAACATTTATCCCCTTTATAAAAATCCCATGAAAAACCGAATAAACTTCCTGAATCTGAATTTTTGGTATATAAAACATATTTATCAGGAGCACTAGTATAAGAACCAACTCCTATAGGTTTTTTTTCTTTATAAGAGTATATCATATATGGGATTCCGGACGAAGCTGGAAGAAATCTTAAATAAAACTTTTGAGCATCATTATCAGCTGAAAATTTTGAGAGTTTTAACTCTTTCCCGGCACCCTGAGTTTCAAGAGTATTATTATTAAAATAAACATCTTTTGATTGAATAAAAAACTCTATACCATTTAACTGATACAGTTCTTCCCATACATTATCACCTCCTCTCGCTTTTTTCTTCTCTATTTCGGGAAAATCAGCTGGATTAAGTTCTACAATTGTACTATCATTCACACATAAACTGCGAGTACACATTTCCTCTTTAGTATTCATTAATTCACCTATAACCTCATCATTCTGACAAGAAGTTATTACAAGTTGTGAGACACAAAAAAAGAACAAAGTTTTCTTATACATAATTGATAATTTTTTATATTCCTTGTTTCAAAGGAATGTTATATAATAATTAAAGTAAAAATGCATATAGTAGTAATTCTAATTATGGTTGCAATAATAAAAAATATTTTCCACAAAAACAAACAGTACATACTGTTAATTAATAAATAAGCACCATAATATATATATTTAACATTTTATATTACAATTTAAACTTATTACCGCGGTATTATAAAATAAATTTGAAATAAGTATAAGTTTATATAGAATGTTATTGTTACGCACTAAGAATTTCCAATATTTCTTTTAAATACATGAAAACAGCTCATTATAAAAACGCTCTTTTAAGCAACGATTTAAAATTATCATTTATTAGCATTAACTTAGACTACTTAAACAAATTAAACAAAGACAATTACGTTTTCGCCTAAATGATAAAGTTTCTATATACCTACAAACTTCTTTACATTATTCAGAAATATGATAGAATCAATATGTAAAATATTTACTGAAGTCAACACCCTACTTTGATATTCGGATAGCTAGATCATAAGAGGAATTGCGACTTTATTGTAACCTTGAACGCACATAAAAAGGGATACTACCATTTTAGAGTTAGGAAACATATCACTTGGAGTAACATAAAAAACAAGAGAAAAACTTGAATCACTATATTTTTATGGACTTCACATGATTATAATAAATGAAAACAGAAAGAAACCAATGTCATATTCAAACTAAATAAAAAAAGTATATACTTTTGATTCTATCACAATAGTCTTATACATGAAACTGTTTCCTTAGACTAACTTACTTACAAATAAGGAAAGTTTCAAAATCCACACGTTATATAATATAGAGACTCAAGAGCCTACCTATATCAATATAACCGAAGCAAAGATAAACAATGCTAAGCAATTGATGCAACGCCTTATGAGTCTAGTTCTTTCCATGTTTCGACCACGAGTATAATGATTATCATAGTCTATATAAGATACACATGATGGATTCATTCTTATATGTACGGGTTAAAACAAACATAAAGGCGGGAATACTCAAATGGAAACGGCGTTTAACCAAAGAATATACATTAAACTGTGAAAATGAATTTTATCGGTTTCTATACTCAAAAATCATACTCTAAAAGATTCATTTGGTGAGATTTTGAGATAAAGAAGACGAACGGAGTTCATTTATCTAACAAATACAAAACAAATTCCAGCTTTACAAGGCGCAGAACTTTTCAAGAATCATTGGCAAACAAAATTAATCTTTAAATAGTTCAAGCGACACCTTAAATAAAGAAATTTTGATATGCTTCCGGGAACATTGTAAAGATACAAGTCTACTTAACAATCAATGCCTACTGTATTGTTGCTATCATGCAACTTGACATGAAGCTGAACAGACCAACATACTAGGTTCCACAAATTATTAGCATTTCCCCTACGGACAAAACTAAATTAAATGTTGTCTAAGAACAAAACCGTTTTAGTGGAGCAAATTTATTTAGTAATTAAAAATTTTAGTGGACACTAAAGAAAAATAATATAAAGGTGTATCTAACCTTGGGAATATTACAAAGAGATAACATGATCATTGTTGAATGAAAAGCACATTTCCCTCCGATAATCTATTATTGATTATCAACTTCCCACAAACACCTTTAAACATATTGAAAAAGTCTCAAATATTCTGTAATTACCGTTCTAGCCATCTATGTTAATAGTTGTCATGATAGCTTCACAACCTAACCCCCTAATGCATAACCTAATGATGCTTAAAGGCAACAATTAAATTTTGCAAACCTGGTTCCCAAACATCATTGAAACGTCTAGATCTGGCAAATAAGATATTATACATAGTGAAAAAACATCATATAGCTGTTGAACAAAGTTCTGTTCAAAAAAACAGTTAGTTGGGAGGGTTCTTAATTATCAAGAACATAACTACCATTTTTATTCAACTGAAAATTATAAAACCCAATCCATCCATTAAAAAACGTATAATTGACAATATTTCAATAATCTCAAAGAACTATATATCCAACTATATCGACAGTAGTAGTGCTATAGAATATAATAAACTAGAGGTTAAAAAAATATATAACTAACTCACACCTTATAAATAACTTTATCAAACTATCTTGATATTGCCAATAATAAATTATGTTAATTATCTTACAGTATGTACTGTTTATGAAAAAAAAGTACTACTTTAGCAAAAGTCAAATTATAGAATAATTTTAATAAATATCTTATGAAGAACTACAAGGAATATAAAGAAACAACGCCTGAAAATACTATTAATATTATAAGATCTATATTGAATGATTTAGATCTTTTGCTATTAGATAGTAATGCAAATCGTGACAATATTTTTGCATGCAGGGTCATTTTAGGTAATCACAATTTAGCTAAACTTGGAATCGGGATGAACGGTAAAGGATCTACTTTTGAATATGCTCTAGCAAGTGGATATGCTGAATTTATGGAAAAAATACAAAACCGATTTCTTTGTGACTATATGCATAGTTACTATGGAACAAAAGAATTTGTAAATACTCTACCATCTAACTCCAAGTATAAAGAAAAACTGCATCAGGAAAATATTGTTCTAGAATTTAGATATGACGAGCGAGAAGAATATTGGCCTTTAGAAAAAGTGTTAACTTCATTTGGAAATGAATTAATGCTGTTATATCATGCTAACAATATAGAAGAGCTTAAATCTATTTTGATTGATGTGATTAAAATAGAAGAAAACCACATTTTAATGATTCCTTGTTTTTCTCAAAAAGATAATGATGAAGTATTCATTCCTATTGATTTAATTTTACATGCGATTGGATCAAATGGCATGACAGCTGGTAATTCTGAGAAAGAAGCATTACTACATGGTTTTTGTGAAATTTTTGAGAGATACGCTCTAAAAAATATCTACTATAAAGAATTAACGCCACCAACTATTCCAATTGAAGAATTTTCAGAAACGCCAGTATATGAAAAAATAAAATATTTAATAGAAAAAAAAGGATATGAGATAATCATTAAAGACTGTTCGTTAGGGAAAGGACTTCCTGTATATGGAACAATCATTATTGACAAACAAAACCACTCATATAACTTTAAACTTGGATCTGATTTTGTTCCATATATAGCTGTAGATAGATGTTTAAATGAAGTTTATCAATCAACTAAAGGATTTATCGGTTTACCTATTAATTTTGCTTGTAACAATAATAAAAAGAACGAAATAAGTCAAGAAGTTATAGATTCCAATTATCATAAAATTCTGGAGTCAAGTTCAGGAATATGGCCCTTGTCCATACTTTCACCAATTCCTTCTTATGAATATACAGGTGAAAATCCCAATTGGGGACTCTCCAATGAGGATGATCTTAAATATTGTTTTAATATTATAAAACAACTAGGTTTCAATATTTATATTAGAAATAATTCAATAACAGGTTTTCCTACTTATTATATAATAATTCCTGGAATGAATCAAGTATTGTTTTCAAGAAAAGCATACGAAGAGAAATTTAAATACGGAATATTGAGATATATGAAATCTTATCCTCAATTAGTTAACATGTCTCCAGATGATGCAAAAAATTTAGCAAAAGGTATTGAGTCGAGACTCGAAGGTGGTTATACAATCGATATTACCCATGATTATTTTCTTTTCAATACTGACGAATGTATTCTTAATTTAAATATAAATATTTTCCTATGCCTACTATTTTATTTTGCGGAGGATTATGTCAATGCGAAAAAACACATTGATACGTATATCAAACACAAATCAGTCAAAAATCAATATTTAACTGCTTTTTCTGACTATATCCAGTTTGCTAAAATAGAAAAAATACCTCTTAATGACGTTAAGTTTATTATGAGTCAAATTCACGGTAAAAAACTAGCTTCTGAAGTTATATCAGATTTGTCATCTCCACAAAAGATATTACAATATTACGATTTACCTACTTGCTTTAAGTGCGAAAGCTGTAAAATAGAGAAACATTGTCAATATTTTAAAATATTAAAAATTGAAAAAAAAATCAATGAAATGTCTATAAAGAATAAAATATCATTTAAACAAATATTGAATTATTAAAATTAAAATAGGCGGTACCCGAAAGGCCTCAAAAGAGTAGGGAAAATAAATAATACATTTCATTATGGGCACACTTAATGAAAGCACTAAGCCATTGAATACAATGACAGAAGTGCAAGAAGAACAAATTCAAGGTGGATTAAAGTCAGCTCTTCAGGAAGAAGCTTATGGTGTAGTAGCATCTATTGCAACCGAGTCTGACAATGAAAATGTTTCACCTTGGACAATCACTTTCTAAAAGTTGATTGAAAATTGACTGAAGATTGCTCAAAATTAGATTTTGAGCAATCTTCTTCTAAATATAATTTATTACAATATACTATGTATTATGAGATTTCCAATTCGAAAACAATATGATATAATGGATTGTGGCCCCACATGTTTACAGATGATCGCTGAATATTACGGGAAATACTATCCCTTACAAATTTTAAGGGAAAAATCTTATTTAACCCATAATGGAACATCTTTAAAAGGCATTAGCAATGCTGCTAAATCTATAGGTTTTGAGGTTAATTCAGTATGGATGAATTGGGAACAATTAATGAATAATGCACATTTACCTTGCATTATCCACTGGGATAATAATCATTTCATTGTAGTTTATTACATAAAAAATGAAAAAAAAATTATAGTTGCAGATCCAGCTTTTGGCAAAATCACATATGCGAAAGATGAATTCTTAAAACATTGGATAACTGATAAAAAAAATAATGTTGGCATAGTCTTTCAATTAAAACCAACATCCATTTTTTATAATAAAAAAATAGAAACTCAAAAGAGTTTTCCGTTCAAGCGCCTGTTTAAGTATTTAAAGTCACAAAGTAAATATTTATTTTTTTTAATAATAGCTTTAACTATAGGATGTATTTTAAATTTATCCCTTCCATTTCTTACTCAAGCAATTGTTGATATTGGTATTACTACACAAGAAAATAATATGATTATGATTATTTGTATAGCCCAATTGATGTTAATTGTAGGGCAATTAGGAAATGAATTATTCCAAAGTTGGCTAATGCTACATATTACGCAACGAATAAGTATTACATTTATTTCTGATTTTCTTAGTAAATTAATGAGATTACCAATCGCTTTCTTTGATACAAAACTTACAGGAGATATTATGCAAAGAATAAGCGATAATAATAAAATACAAAAATTTCTAACAGGCACATTGATTAGCAGTCTATTTTCTTTAGTTACATTTTTTGTTTTCTCAATTGTAATCGGACGATATAGCATGAAAATTCTCCTTCTTTTTCTTATCGGAAGTTTTATATATATCATCTGGATTCTAAGTTTTCTAAAAAAATGCAGAATTTTAAACTTTAAAGAATTTAGAGAGGCTTCATCAAATCAAAGTAATCTAGTACAATTAGTAACATCAATGCAAGAAATAAAATTAAACAATTGTGAAAATTGGAAACTATGGGAATGGGAAAATATACAATTCAGACTTTATCAAATAAATATAAAATTTTTATCTATTTTACAACTACAAGGAGCTGGTGGAGCCTTCATTAATCAAATAAAAAATGTTATTATCTCATATTTAGCAGCAATATCAGTAATAAAAGGGGAAATTACTCTTGGAATGATGATTGCTATACAATACGTTCTTGGACAATTGAATGCACCATTAAATCAACTTTTAAATTTCATAAAAGAATTACAAGAAGCAAAAATTAGTTTAGAGCGTATTAATGAAATATATGAGAAACCAGATGAAGAACCTACAGATGTCAATAAAATTACTAATATACCTCATTACTCTAATATTATATTTCAGAATATAACTTTTTGTTACGGAAACCCAGAATCTGAAAAGGTCCTTAAAAATATAAACTTTACTATCGAGGCAGGCAAAGTAACTGCTATAGTAGGAACAAGCGGTAGTGGAAAAACAACTTTACTTAAATTGTTATTGGGATTTTATCATCCAACTTCAGGCATCATTTATATTGGAGAGAAATCTTTAACAGATTATAGTGAATCAAACTGGAGAAGATCTTGTGGAGTGGTAATGCAAGAAGGATTCATATTTTCAGATACAATTGCAAAAAACATCGGTATTATTGATGAAAAACTTGATTATGATAGACTTTACTATGCTGCACGATTAGCTAATATTGATTCTTTTATTAATTCACTGCCACTAGGATACGAAACCAAAATTGGAAATGAAGGCTGTGGTTTAAGTAATGGTCAAAAGCAGAGAATATTGATAGCTAGAGCCATATATAAGAATCCTAACTATATTTTATTAGATGAAGCAACCAACTCATTAGATACCACAAACGAAACAATTATTATGAGAAATTTACAAAAATTCTACTCAGGAAGGACGGTTGTAATAGTTGCACACCGATTAAGCACAGTTAGAAATGCTGATAAAATAATCGTTCTACATCATGGAGAAATAGTAGAAACAGGTACTCATGAAACATTAATATCGCATCAGGGTATTTACTATCAATTAATTAAAAATCAATTAGAACTTAATAGACAAATATAATTATGGATAAAGAGAATCCTGAAATAAAAAAAATAATGAATACTGTTCCTTATGAATTAATTATTAGTGGACTAATATGGATTATTATGTGCACCTCAATAGTTGCAGGTATGTATTTTATTAAGTATCCACATTTTACCTATACATCTGTGGTATATAATGGAAATCAAAATAATGAAAATATAAATGAATTTCTTTTTACAATCGAAAGCTCTGATATTGAAATATTAAAGTTCATTACAAAAGCAAAACAAATCTCATTGAAAATAAATAGAAGAAGGTTTCTAGGAGTTATAACAAATATATTAATACAAGGAGAGAAAAAAATTATTAAATTAAGAATTAATGATATAGATATGCAAAATATTCCAATAGGAAGCAGAGGACAGATAGCAATCACAACATCTAAAAAAAGAATGTTTGAATTAATTCCTTTTTTCAAAATTAACTAACAAAAATATATGCACAATAAAAAAATGGAAAAACTATTTAACATAGAAGAATACAGTAAAGATATTAATAGTATTCTTAGTATGAAAGACGTGGAAATCAAAGATTATAATAAAGAGTATGTAATATTAATAGACAAGGAAACCGGAGCTTGGGCAACAATCAACAAACCATATATCTATGTTATTAAAAAACTATTAGAAAATGAAATTACTCTAGGACAATTTAAAGAAACTTTTCCCGAACATATTCAACTATTAAATTTGCTTTTGAATTCTGGAGTTTTAAAAGTAAATCATGTTTCATTATTACATGATAAGCTAAAAAAAAGACAATGCAAAATTTCAAAGGCCAAAATTTGTCAAGTTGTGCTTAGATATACAAAGAATTGTAATTTATCTTGTTCTTATTGTTATGCACACACAGATATAACTCCCCCTACTTCAATGAGTAATGAAAAGGTATTATACATACTACGAAAATTAAAAGAATCCTATCCAGAAAAGACCATAAATTTATCATTTCACGGTGGAGAACCATTATTTAACTATAGTAAGCTAGTTCCATTAGTAAAAGATATAAGGAATATTTCTGAAAATATAAGATTTTATATACAGACTAATGGAACTTTAGTAACAAAAGAAATTGCGAATTTTCTAAAAAAAGAAGAATTTAATGTTGGTATAAGCATAGATGGTTTTGATACAGAATCTAATTCACATCGAAGTCTACCAAATGGAAATAGTTCATTAAAGCAATCACTTATTGGTCTTGATCATTTATTAGATGCTGGAATATCCCCTGGAATATTCACAGTGGTTACTGCCGCCAATCAATATAAACTATTAGAGCACTTTGATTTTTACGTAAATAAAGGTATAAAAAGATTTAATTTTAGTCCAATACTTCACTCAGGAAAAGCAGCAAATAAAGAATATAACGTGAATATTGATCACTTAATCGAAACAAATCTTAGATTAATGGAAAAAATAAATTTTATAAATAATAAATCAAATAGCATAAAAGACTATGTTTCTGAAGTAAATATCAGTAACCTAATAAATAACTTATCATCTTTGAATGTTTATAATTTATGTACACTATCTCCATGTGGAGCTGGATATACAATGCTTGGGTTTGACATTGACGGTTCATTATATTCCTGTGATTATTTTATCGGCAATTTAGACTTTAAAATTGGTAATATTTACGAAATAGATGATATAAAATCTTGGATTCATAAGAATATATCAGCACAAAACTTATCAAAAAGAAATATTGACAGCATTAGAGAATGCAGGATATGTACATGGAAAAATATATGTACATATCATTGTGCTTCCGATTCCTATTTTAATCACAAGACACTATATAAACCACATAGCATGTGTGAATATGTAAAAAAAATTATTCCTCAAATAATAGATTTATTATATAGAAAAAAAATATCTATAAATAACATTCCCCCTTGTTAATAACAAATTAAAATCATTGTATAACTAAATAATAAAAAGTTCCTATGTTTAAAATCGGAAGTGACGGATAACATAAGATAGCACTAAAAAAGCTATACCATTATAGT
>CALVIE010000042.1 GCA_944329385.1 uncultured Bacilli bacterium
TTTCAAATAATATTTTATTTTTTTTTAAAAAAAAAAAAAATAATATAACATAAAAAAAAAAAAAAAAAAAAAAAAAAAAAAAAACAAGTAACATTTTTGAAAAATCACTTATTTTCTAAAATTTAACTTTCCCTTAACATTTTTTTATTTAACTATAAATACATTTAATTTTCTTTTAAATTATCTAAAATATTTTTTAAATCTATTGCCACATTTTTAGGAACTACTGTTGAAAGTTCTTCTACACTTTGTCTACTCATATTTTCTATAGTTTTATATTTTTTCAAAAGTTCTTTTTTTCTTTCTTTTCCAATGCCAGGAATGTCATCTAAAAGCGAAGCATAAAGTCCCTTACTTCTTATCTGTCTATGATAATTAATAGTGAAATTATGAACCTCATCCTGCATTCTTTCCAAATAATGAAATAAATTACTCCTCTTTTCTATAGGAATTTCACCATTAAAAGTAACTAAAGCATTAGTTGAATGTTTATCATCTTTCTTTAAACCAACCAAATTAATATCCATTCCTAAACTATCTAATACCTCTTTAGCCACATTCATCTGGCCAATAGAACCATCAACAATAATTAAATCTGGCCTTACTAAATTATCCTTTAATACTCTAAAATAACGCCTGTATATAGCTTCTCTCATAGTTCCATAATCATCATTTTTATCGGCAGAAATCTTAAACTTCCTATACTCATTTTTAGCAGGCATCCCATCTATAAAAACAACCATACCAGAAACATTATAAGTACCAAATAAATGAGCATTATCAAAAAGTTCTATTCTATCAAGTTTTTCTAAACCAAGTACATTTTTAAGTTCCTCATTTGCCTTAGAAGTCCTCTCTTCGTTTTTAATAACAAGCTCATACTCATCTTCAAGCTGCTTTTTCGCATTATCACAGGCCATATTCACCAGTTTTTTCTTTACACCCTTTTCAGGAATTTTAACCTTAATCTTCAAATAATCAGATAAAAGTTCACTATCAGCAATACTAGAGACCAAAACCTCCTTAGGAACTAAAGCCTTTTCATAAAATTTTGCAATATACCTAGTTAACTCTTCACCTTCATCATCAATTAATGGAATAATTTGATGATGATGACCACTAACCCGGCTACCTCTAACAAATAAAACAAATACACTCAAATAATTTCCATCACTATAACAGCCGAATATATCCCTATCAATATTATCATTAACCTCAATTTTTTGCTTAACTAAAATTACATTAATATCATCAAGTAAATTTTTTAATTCCAAAGCTTTTTCATAATTTAAAGCCTCACTTTCTTTATTAATTTCTTCTTTTAGCCTATTAGTAACAATCTCGTCATTACCCTTCAAAAAACTAACTATATCTCTTTCCATTTTTTCTATTTTTTCTTTAGGCACATTATTCGTGCAATAACCTAAACACTGACCTATATGATAATATAAACAAGGCCTTTTTTGATATGTCCTGCACTTTCTTAAAGGATATAAACGATTAAGCAAATTAACAACTTTTCTAGCCGCATAAACATTTGGATAAGGACCAAACAATCTTGTTTTCCTCTTCTTCCTATGAGCATTTCTAACTATTAATAACCTTGGAACATTATCCAAAGTAAGCTCAATATAAGGATATGTCTTGTCATCTCTAAGCAAAATATTAAATTTTGGATCATGTTTTTTAATCAAATTAATCTCTAAAATAAGTGACTCGGTTTCAGAAGATACTACAATATAATCAAAATCCGCTATCTCACTAACAAGCCGTGCCGTTTTACCAGTATGTGAAGAATGAAAATAAGAATTTAACCTATTTTTTAAATCTTTAGCTTTACCCACATATATAATAACCCCATCTTTATTTTTCATTAAATAACACCCAGGTTTATGTGGCACCAATTTCAACTTTTCTAAAACCATAAACTCTTCACCTCTTATGTAATTATAATGAAATATTCTTTATTTATCAAGTTGACATTAAAGGAAAAACTAGTATAATATTCAAACAAGGAGAAAAAAATATGATAACTAGAAAAAACTTTTTAAAATTAATCAGTTTCACAGGAATTATGTTATTAACTGGATGTAATAAACAAAACACCTGGGAAGCCACTGGAAATACCAAAAATTTTGAAAAAGGAATGCATTTCATATATATAAAAGCTCCATCTAATGATACCCATGGACAAATTGCTATTCCAGAAGGATATGAATATGTAAGTAGTGAAAATTTATTTTTCATCACGAAATATAACTATGTTAATAAAGTTGAAGTAAATGCCTTACAATACGAAAACACCAAAACAAAAAAAAAGATCATACCCTTTCCCTGGTACTCCCATAACTTTTCAAAAAACAAGATAATCTTGTTTTTTTTGTCCGCTTCTTTTATAATTTAATTGGTGAAAAAAATGCAAACAATAAAAGAAAATGTTACAAATGAAATAATTATTAATAAATCAAAATTCATAACAGAAATTCAAAAAATAAACAACATAGAAGAAATAAATGAAAAACTAAAACAAATTAAACAAAAATATAAAGATGCCACCCACTACTGCTATGGATATATAATAAACGGTAAAGAAAAATGTTCAGATGACGGTGAACCTACAGGCACAGCTGGCATTCCTATTTTAAATGTTTTAAAACAAAATAATCTAACTAATATCTTATGTGTTGTAATTAGATACTTTGGTGGGATAAAACTAGGTGCCGGTGGACTTATCAGAGCTTATAATACAAGTATTAGTAAAGCTTTAAATAAAGCTCAAATAACAAATTTAACAAACGGCTATCAAATAACTATCGAATTTAATTATAATAATCTAAAACAAATAAATTATTTATTAAAAAATTTAGACATTCAAAAAGACTTTCAAACTAATATCACCTACACTTTCAATATCAAAGAAAGTGATTTTAAACAAATAGAAAATAGTTTGATAAAACTATCAATAATAAAAACTAAGAAACAAATCATCATTGCCTCTTAGTTTTTACTATCCAAAACAACATAACTTCGATTTTTTAAATCAACATTAGAAATTGCTTTTTTAAATTCTTCAAAATTAAGATTTTTCAGTTTATCATACATGTCATAAATAACCTCACCATAAAAATAAACTTGGTTAGCTATCATCGAACAAATTCCTGTACTATTTTCTGTCGATAAAATTACAGAATTTAAAATAGCTTTTTTAATCAGTCCAAAATCTTTCTCATTAAAATTTAAATCCTTAATAGTATCATCAACCAAATTTATAAAATCAGAAACATTATCCTTTAAAGTCGCACTAAAAATTATCATATAATAATCATCAACTGGTTCCAAATAAGAAGAAACAGGTGAAATTAAATTTTTATCATTCGCAAAAACATCCACAATAGGTGAAATAGCTCCAAATTTTAAATCAAGTAAAAACGAG
Source organism: uncultured Bacilli bacterium (assembly GCA_944329385.1). Classification (GTDB taxonomy): domain Bacteria; phylum Bacillota_I; class Bacilli_A; order RF39; family UBA660; genus Coprosoma. Next base: position 3,434 of record CALVIE010000042.1, read on the forward strand.
AAATATATTCTATTTAAATATTCATCTTTAATATAATCTGGCCTTTTAACCTTATAACAAATAATTACCTCTTTTGATAAAGTATCTTTATAAATAATATCCTTCTCTTTCACCACACTAACAGGTTCTTTTTTCTTTTTAATCTCAATCTTCGGTCTTTTCTTAAAATCATACTGTTTATAAAAAGAAGAAAGAAAGCTCATAACTTCACTAGGATTAACCTCACCACTAATTGTTAAAATCATATTACTTGGATGATAAAAAGTATTAAAGCAATTATATAAATCTTCTTTCGTAATTGAATTAATATCCTCTAAACTTCCTAAAACCGTATTTTTAAAATCTAAATTATGAAAAGTATTAACCAAACATCTATCATATACTATTGAAAAAGGATTATCTAAATCTTGCATTTTTTCCTGCGAAATAATACCCTTTTCCTTCAAAACATTTTCATCAGTAAAATAAGGTTCATGAACACATTTAAGTAATGTTTCTAAATTAGAGAAAAAATGACCAGCCCCCGTAAAATGATAAGCCGTTATAAACTCATTAGTAAAAGCATTCCCAGCAGCCCCATTATTCTCATAAACAGCTAAAGGATCTTTTCCATCTTTTTTCTCAAACATCTTATGTTCTAAAAAATGAGCCACACCACTAGGAACTTTTATAAAAGAATTACCCTTTTTAAACTCTAAAATAGAACCGCCAAAAAAAGTAGTAATTCTCGCATGAATAGTATGCCTTGGTATTGGTGTAATATAAACCCTAAGTCCATTATCCAAAACATCTTCATATACATCTAAATCCAAACCATTATAACTCTTTTTTTGCATATTACCTTTCTCCCTTTAACAAAAACACCGTATCAATATGAACTTTTGAAGCAAACCTCATCACATCTTCTTTAGTCACTTTACTCATCTGCTCTTTTCTTTTTTCTATACTATCATTACCTGTAAAGATCTCCGATGTGTAATTACCAGCCAAATCACTCTGTGAATCCTCAATCTTAATTAAAGAATTATAATATATCTCTTTAACTCCTTCAAATAACTCCAAAGAAAAATTACCCTTTCTCACATTATCCATTTCCTGACAAACAAGTTCATAAGTCTTTTCAAAATTCTTGCCATCAATACCAGCATATATTTTCATAGCATCAAACAAATTTTGTCTTACTGCATATATATAATAACACAAAGAATGTTTCTCTCTTACCGTTTGTGTCAAAAGTGAATTCATTCCTCCACCTAAAATCCAAGAATACAAAACAAATACATAATGTCTTTCGAAATCTGATATATCTAAAATTTTACATCCAATAACTAAATTACTTTGAGCATTACTAGAACTTTCTATAACAATATTAGGCTTTTTATTATAATCTTTTTGTTTTACATAATGATTTATCTTAGGGTTTACGGAACCTTTAAAATCAATAATAGAACTTAAAATGTCACGTATTTTTAAAGGCTCTACATCTCCACAAACAAATATATCCAATTTTCCTTCATGCATAATTTTTTCATAAAACTTATAAAGGTCTTTTGAACTCAACTCTTGAATATTTTGAATTAATTCATCTAATCTATAAGTCTTATAATTTTTTATCTGCATTTCCTCAGATAACCTACTACCCGCATAATTTTGTGGTCTATCCTTAAGCGTTTTATAATATTCTAAAACCTTTTCCTTTTGAATATTAAAAACTTTTTCATCAAAAGCTCCATCAACCACTTTTGGATTAAATAATACATCTGATAAAAATTCAAAACTTTTCTTATTCATTCCTTTTTCTGTATATTTTTCATTAGCAAAACTTGCTGTCAAAGTTAAAATATTTTGACTTCCACTTTCCATCACTCGCACATTATAAGAAGGATCATAAATACTCGCACAAACAGTATTTATTTCCCTAATGCTATCATACTTACTACTCGTCTGCATAAGTAATCTACTAAGTAAAGAAATATACTTTTCATTTTCTTTAGCATCATTAAATCTTAAATTAATATTGTAAAATATAGTTTTAAAACGCTTAGTTTTTATAACATGTAAATCAAACCCATTAATATTATAATTATAAAATTCCATATTACACCTCATCATTATTATGTCCAAAAAAATAAGTTATATAGCCGAATCTAAAGCAAGTTTTATCATTTTATCAAGTCCTTGTTCCCTTTGCTGCGGCGTCGCAACCTCCTTAATATATTTAGAATCAACCACGCTCATTAAACATGCAGCTTTCTTATTAAGCATCTTAGCTACATAAAATAAAGCAAAAGCTTCCATTTCAGCCGCAATAGGCTTAACACCATTAGGCATTCTATCAAAAAACTTATTTATATCAGTCGCATATACATCAAAGCAATCTAAACACGCTGTCATTCCACGATATAATTTTATATCATTTTGATAAGCAACTTTTCCAATTTTAATATTCAAATCCTCATCACTATAAGCTATATGACATAAATCATTATTCAAAGTTAAAGCAAAACTACTTTCAGTATAAACAGAAGTTGCTAAAATAATATCAAATAATTTCATTTCCTCTAAATAAGCTCCACATGAACCTATTCTAATAATTTCTTCTACATCATAAAACTTATAAAGTTCATAAGCATATATTCCCATACTAGGCATCCCCATACCATGAGCCATAACCGTAATTTCCTTACCCTTATATAAACCAGTATAAGCATACATTCCTCTAACATCATTAACTAATCTATAATCTGTCAAATATTTTTCTGCAATATATTTTGCCCTCATAGGATCACCAGGCATAATTACTATTTTTGCAATATCCCCCTTTTCCGCACTATTATGTGGCGTCATAACTCACTCTCCTTTTCTATAATAAATTGTAACAAAGCACTATTTATAAGTCAAATATCTTACCTAATTTAACTCTTTTATATAAACCAGTAATTTTTATTTTTCCATTTATAATCCTATAACTTACTCCAAAATCAGATAAAAACACCATAATAAAAGAATTTTGTCTTATTAATCGCATTTTTTCACCTCTATATATAAACATACGACTATTTTTACAAAATTCCTTTTATCTTTATTTAAAATCTTCTAAATATTCAATTCCCTTAAAAGTAACAACATAATCAGCAGCATCTTTCTCAATAAAATTATTATCTACTAACTTGTCAAAAGCTTTAATCCATAATTCATTAACCTCTACGCTACAGTTAAGTAAAACTTCATAATCACCAGCTAAAATTCTTTTTTTATTAAAAGAAAGTCTTTTGTTTCCATCAATAGCTTTCTTAAGCAAAATCAAACCTTTTTCATCTAACTTAACTTTTTTTGGTGTATCATCAAATGAAACTAAAAAACCCATATCACCTATATTAAATTCCAATGGATCATTTTCATTTCTATCACTTTTTACCTTTAATCCCATTTTTTCCTCCTTTTTTCTAACGAAAATGTCTATTACTCATTTGTAAACCCATTCTATCATAAAAATTTTCTAAACCAAAAAGCAAAGCATCATCCGCATAGTTTCCATCATCATCAATAACTACCGCTTCAAAATAAACATCATTTTTAATAATTTGATTTTTCAAAAAATTATAATTATTTTCAAACAAAATTCTCTGTTGATTAGATAGATGAAGTGGAGCTATTACACCATAAAACTCACCATCGCCTCCACCACCATGAATTAATAAACCAGCTCCATCTGCTGCCCAGCCCATACCTTGTTTATGAATATTTTCATTATTATAATTAATATTCAATTTTCTTTTTAATTTTTTAAACCATTTAGAATTAGAAACCTCTATTCTAAATGCACTATCGTGAAAATTCATTTCCGAAAGTTCACTAAATGGTGCATCTTTATATACACCAAACTTTCGGAAGCTACCATCAGGTGCGATTATAATTCCATTCACATTTTCAATATCTAACATTATATTCCTCTTTTCTAATACTATTTTATCACAAAATTCATTATATTTTCCTTTAATTTTCATATAATAGTACTGGTGATAAAGTGAAAAGATTAATCAAAAATATTTTAGTGCCTGTAATTATGGGAAGTATAATAGGTTTAATTATATCCCCATTTATGAATTATCAAAGTTTAAATAAACCTCCACTATCTCCGCCAAGCTTAACCTTCCCAATCGTTTGGACTATTTTATATATCATTATGGGATACTCCTTCTATAAACAAGATGAACAAAATAAAACTATCTACTACTTACAATTAATCGTAAATGGCCTTTGGTCTATTTTCTTCTTTATATTTAAATGGTATTTATTCTCATTTCTATGGATTATTCTATTAATAATACTCGTCATTATAATGATTACCAAATTCTATAAAGAAAACAAAATATCTGGCCTTTTAAACATTCCTTATTTAATATGGCTTTTATTTGCATCTTATCTTTCATTCGGAGTATATTTGTTAAATTAAAAAATGTAGATTATTCTACACTTTTTTTAATCAATATTTACTCTGTATGGATTATTTTGTGTTCCATCTCCACCAATAAACTGAATATTTGGATTTAAATATAAAACTGGTCTAACACCAACATCATAACGATTCGCATTAAGCCTATTAAAAGTAATGCCTGAAGTTACAAGAAATACAAAGTAAGTATGATCATGATAAGGAGATAACGTCCACCATCCCTCATTACTAAGCATCCAATTAGTTTTTTGACAAGCACTTGTATTATCAGTAGTTTTTTGCATTGTTCCACACTGAGCTTTATTTGAATTTGTTCTTATATATTCACTTACTGTCGGAAGTCCTACATTTCCATACCACTTATTACTATTTTCATTATTTATTTGACCTACTAAATCATTATTATCATCAGTTACTGCACCTATACTAAAATTACTAGCTACTATTTGTCCTTTAGCAGTACTATTTAAACCACTATAATAATTCCCATTTAAATACGTATTCAAATCAGCTGGCCGGGCCCAATTGTTACTTCCCCAACTTCCTGATGAATCCCACGCCATATTTCCTATACTAGCACTTCTTACAATTTTAATTGTATTATCAGATTCGATAGAAAGTATTCTCCAGCCAGCCTGTTCATTATTAAACGTTATATAATTATTTGGATTTGCTCCCCTATAAAAATATCTATCTTCATTTTCATCTTTATATAAACCATCACCAGAAGTTACAATATCAACACTATCCAAGATACTCTCTCCACCAATAGGCGGATTTTTACATACGTTATAAAGCTCATCTATCGCCCCTTGAACATCCGTACTTTCAAGACCACTTTCTTTGTTATCATATGTAACATCATTACTTGGAAAATATGTTGCCGCATAAACACCAATACTTCCAAATATAACTCCACCTATAATCACACCAACCATAATACTTCTTAAATTTTTTCTAAAAAAACCAACTTTTTTCTTCACCATATCTCACCACACCTATCATTAAGTATTTTATTCACCATACAAAAGTATAGACTAATTTGGGCTAAAAGTCAATAGACTTATTTCGTCTAATGTACAATGACTTTGGAGGCTATAAAATGAATAGATTAAAAGATTTAAGAGAAGATAATGATTTAAAACAAATAGATATTGCCAAAAAAATAGGAATTAGTCAAAGAGGATATTCCCACTATGAAACAGGTGATAATAACATACCAATAAATATCTTAATTAAACTTGCTTATTTCTATAATACAAGCATAGATTATATATTAAATATTACAAATGAAAAAAAACCATACAAAAGAAAAAAACAGTCATAAAGACTGCAAGTGAGTATAGTTTAGAAAAAATTTACCTAATCATCTATCACAACCTTTCGAGTTTTTCTTAACTCTGTAATAATCATAACAAAATTTTATGTAAAAAATTTGAGACAATTGTGAAAAAATATGGGAAAATAAACAATCAAAAAAGCTAGTTACCACAAAGTAATTAGCTTTTTATTTAAAATAAATTGCTCTTTTTCCAAACAAATTATACATTTTTTGAAATTGACTTCTACTATAACTTTTTATCCTGCCCACATAAGGGTCAGATACATACACATAATTATCGTTAAATCCAACAATTACAACACTGTGCAGATTACAAATCCAGTTTATTTTTCTCCCACTTGCCTTATGAATCCAGTCCGCACACACCGAAGTATTCTTTAAATTAATTGAAACCCAAACCTGAACCGGCTTCCCACTTCTAACAATTCCTAAAACATCATTTAATGAATGACCAGTATAATCTACCATTCCAGATTTATACTTGCTAGCTAAAGCAATAATCGGTTTTTGATAAACACCATAACCATGTTGGTCCCTAGGGTCACCCACAAACTCTATACTTGGGTCACCGCCATATCTAACTCCACCTTCCCAGTGGACTCCATCACCTTTTTTTAAATTATTAACCAAAGTCTCTGGAGAAACATTCACCCCATAATACTTAAGCATTAAATATAAAGCTATCGTCTCACATCCATTTGGATAATTAGGAAACTGACTGTATGTTGGAAAACCATTTATCATAACCGTTCTTTCTTTAACCGTAATCTTCCTTTCCTTCACCGTCACATTACCTAACTTATCCTTAACCGTATAATAAGCTTTATAACTTCCAGCCTTACCGTAATTAACCTTTGAATCATCCACACTAAAATCAAGTGCCCCAAATCTATCATCAGATGCCGAAACATTTTTCCTTAAATCAGGCTTGCTGTTCACATAAACTGTTAAATTAGTAAGACCATTTATTTTAACAGAGCCCTTATAATCAGTAATAGTTAACTTTGCCTTCTTCACACTTTCGTTGCCATACTCATCTATTGCCTTAACCTCTACCTCTTGCTCACCAGCTTTTGAAACAATATCACTTATCTTCAAACTAACCTCAGATAAATCAGATACCTTAACCACAAAATCCTCAGCCTTAGGAAGTTCCTCATCTAAATACTTTTGAACATCTTGTACCTCAAGTTCAGGCGCAGTTGTATCTTTAATATTGACAAACACCTCAAATTCATAACCATTAATAACTAAACTAACCTTATGTTTACCAACTTTTTTCAAACTACTTAATTTAGGAGAAAAAGAAACTTTGTCAAAATCATCTTTTAAAATATATGTTTGAGTAACCTCTTCACCATATTCTATATTAATATTATCATTAATTTTCTTTAATATTTCATTGCGTACATACGTCCTATAACCTAAATAACCTAGTCCAAACAAAATTAAAATTAATACACTAATTATTACAATTTTAAAAATTTGTTTTCTTTTCTTATCTAAACTATTTTCATAAATATTTTTATTTAATTTTTCTTCTTTTTTCTCATGTCTCGGTTTTTCTAAATTTTCAATCTCTCCACTATTTCTTATAGACTTTTTTGATTTATCTTGATTCTTTTTCTTATGAACTACTTTTTCATCATAAGAATTGGATTTAGGTCAAGTTTTTAGACACATTTTTTAAGAGAAATTTAAACTATAACTAAACTAGCTTTATATTGATTAA